>JANOFM010000153.1:0-41450 GCA_031413635.1 Alphaproteobacteria bacterium
GCACGCCCGCTTAGGAATTCCACCATCGCTGCCACGCGTCCGGACTGAACCAAGAGCTCAGCCAAGTCCAGAACCCGCCTTCGCTCGCTTGCGTGCCGCCGTTCGTGCCCTTTGACGCCATTTCCGGGTTCCGCTTGTCGCCGATATCCAGCCAGCGAGAGCGGAAAATTTGCCGCGCATTCTCCACGAAGTTCAAGACGTAGGGTTTCACCAGCGGCCGGTCGAATTGATGGAACACAGGCGCCGCCGGCAGATCCCTCATCAGGAGTCCGTTGGCCTCTCCCAACAATTTCGCACGAACATCGCCGTTCGGTTCCCCATCCGCGCGCTTCATCAGGTCGTCGTAGGCCGGGTTGCTGTAGCCCGGATAGTTCTGCTGCACGGTCGTGCTTTGGAAGAGATAAAGAATGTTCTTCGCGTCGCTATAGTCGAACACCCACGCGGCATTCGCCGCCTCGTAGTTTTTTGTCTTCAGGCTGTCGTAGTGAACCTTCGGCTCGCCCGGCAACAGTTCCATCTTGACGCCGATCTGATTCATCATCGCTTGAATGGCAACCGCCGAGCGCTTAGCGTCGGGATAGTTGATATAGTTGTACCCGAAGCGCAGTGGATTGTCGGGTCCGTAGCCTGCCGCGGTCAGCAACTGCTTTGCCTCGGCGCGCCGGGCTTCCATCGTCATTTTGAGATACGGGACCTCCGCCGAACGGTCGACGCCGGCAAGCCCCGGCGGCAGAAACGACGTCGCCTCCAAACCATATGCATTGAAAAAGATGTCTCGGCCGATAGCTTGCCGGTCGATGGCTTCGGCGACGGCACGGCGCACGCGCGCGTCGTTGAACGGCTTCTTCGTCATATTGAACGTCGTGTAGGTGACGCCTAAGTACGTAAAGCTGCGCGCTTCGTTCGGAATGTTCGCGCGCAGCCATTTCATTTCGGTCAACGGCCACCGTTCGGTCATATCGACTTCGCCGCCGCGATAGCGCTTAAGCGCCGCCAGGTCGTCCTCCAGCGGATAGAACGTCACGCGATCGATCTTGACATTCGCGGCGTCGTAAAATTTCGGATTCCTGACCAGCGTAATGTGATCGTTGGGCCGCCACTCAAGCAGCATGTACGGCCCGTTCGACACCATCTTGCCAGGCTTGATCCAGTCGTTCTTGTATTTCTCAACGGTATGCTGCGGCAGCGGAAACGTCGTGTAATGCGTCAACAGTTGCGGCAGATAGGGTGCGGGATTCTCCAGGTCGATGATCAGAGTTTGCGCATCCGGCGCGCTGACGCCCAACTTCTCGACGGCCAACTCGCCCTTGTTGACCTTGCCCGCATTCTTGATCGGATAGAGGATCTCGCAATACTCGGCGGCGAACTTCGGATCGAGAATGCGGCGATAGGCGAACACGAAATCGCTTGCGGTCACCGGCTTGCCGTCCGACCAAGTGTGCGGCCGGATGCGAAACGTCCAACGCAGTCCGTCGGCCGACGTCTTCGCATCGTCCGCGGCCCCCAGTATGGGCGAGGCGTCGGCGGCCTCGGTATAGAGCCCCAGCATCATGTCGCCGATGATGTGGTTCTCCCACGTGCCGGTCGCGCGATGCGGGTCGAGGCTCTTGGGCTCGCCCGCGTTACCGCGGAACAGCTCCTTCTCGGCCTGGGCGGGCAGCGCGACCGCAAAAGCGGCTGCGACGATCAATGCTCCGAATCTGGCCCAAGCCCTGCGCATCGTTTTTCTCCCTGAGTGCGGTTCCAGTGCGAAAGCCTGGCCCGCTTGCTGTGAATGCCCGCTGAACGAGGGGCGGATTGAGGCACCCGGGCAACGGCTGAGCTGCTCGGGTTCAGGCGACGAAATTGCTGTTGGGCCGCGCGGCCATGTCATATAGCCTATTACCTTATCCCAATGGGGAGGGGCGAGCGGTCGCTGGGGTCGCTGCCGAATCTGTCAGTCACGTTATTGCGAGTCCACCATGCGATTCTTTTGGCTTCTTGCGGCTGTAACTCTGGTGTCCGTTCCCGCGCACGCGGACCCTGCGCGCGACGCGCTCGCCGTAATCGCCAAGTGCACGGAAATCGCGACCTCCGCCGAACGTTTGCAGTGTTTTGACACCGCCGCCGCGGGCGCCAAGAGCGCGTTGGCCGCTCCGGTGCAGCAGACGGTCGCCCAAACCGAACAGGCGCCGGGGGAAGAAGAGGAAGGCGGCGTCTTGAGCTGGTTCGGCCTCTCGCGTCCGAACACGAAACCCGAAGATTTCGGCAAACCACCCGTGCGCACGGGACCTAAGGAAATTTCCGAGATATCGGCCGGCGTTATCGAGTTCGCCAGAAACGCCTATGGACGTTCGATCTTCATCCTCGACAACGGCCAAGTCTGGAAACAAATCGACGGGGACACGACCGAAGTCAAAGATCCCTCGCGTGGCGAGGCGATGAAAGTGACGATCGAAACCGGATTGATGGGCAGCTACTCGCTCAGAGTCGAGGGCCGTCGCGGCATCGTCAAAGTCCGCCGCGTGAAATAGATCGCATCGCCCGCAAGAAAGAGTTCACGCGAAGCCTTCGTCCTTCTTTACGACGGGAAGTGACACGCCACCACGTGATCGATTTCGCCGCCGCGCGATTCCAGCGCCGGGATTTCTTTTGCGCATTTCGGCTTCGCGATCGGACAGCGCGTCCTAAACACACACCCTGACGGCGGGTTGAGCGGCGAGGGCAGGTCGCCCTCAAGCAAGATGCGTTTCTTTCCGCGCTCGATTTCCGGATCGGGCACGGGCGCGGCCGACAGCAGTGCTTGCGTGTAAGGGTGGCGCGGCTTGGACAGCAGAACGCTCGCCTCCGCCAACTCCATCACCTTGCCGAGGTAGAGCACCAGCACGCGGTGACTGACGTGGCGCACGACGGCGAGGTCATGGCTGATAAAGATCAGCGCCACACCCATTTCCGTCTGCAAATCCGACAGCAAATTGATGATCTGGGCCCGGATCGAAACGTCGAGCGACGACACCGGCTCGTCGGCGACTATCAGTTTCGGCTTCAAGATCATAGCCCGCGCTATGCCGATGCGCTGGTTTTGTCCGCCGGAAAACTCGTGCGGATAACGGTTGATCATCTGCGGCAGCAGGCCGACCTTATCCATCATCTCCTGAACGCGCTTCTTGCGCTCCGCGGCGCCCAGCCCCGGCTCGAACGTGTCGAGCGGTTCGGCGATGATGTCGCCCGCCGTCATGCGCGGGTTTAGGCTCGCCAGCGGATCTTGAAACACGATCTGCATTTGCCGCCGATAGGGCTTCATGCGCGAGCGCGAAAATCCAGCGATGTCTTCGCCCAACCAAACGACGCGACCCGCGGTGGGCTTCAACAGCTGCAACACCGCGCGCCCCACCGTCGACTTGCCAGAGCCGGACTCGCCCACGATGCCCAGCGTCTCGCCGGGAAAAACGTCGAACGAAACGCCGTCGACCGCTTTCAACCAGCGCGTTGCGCCAAAGCCGCTGCCGCGCACCGGAAAATGGAGCTTGAGATCCTTGATCGACAGGATCGGTTCCAGCCCGCTCATCGAATGACCTCGCGCTTGGCGTCGAACCCTTTAAGGTGACAGGCCTTCGCGCGCCCTTCCGCAAAGCCGGTCAATTTGGGGCGCTCCGCGATGCATCGGTCGAAGACGAAATCGCAACGTTCCTGAAAGGTGCAGCCCTTGGGCAAATGCTGCAGATTGGGCGGCTGCCCGCGAATGGCGATCAAACGTCCGCCATGCTTGTCCAGGCGCGGAATCGACCCGACCAGCCCGCGCGTGTAGGGATGCTGCGGATCGTGGAATATCTTGTCCACCTCGCCGGTCTCGCAGAACTCTCCCGCATACATCACCATCACGCGGCTGCACAGGCCGGCAATGACGCCCAGATCGTGCGTGATCATCACGATCGACATGTCGCCCTGCGCGCTCAGTTCCTGCATCAGCTCGAGGATCTGGGCCTGCACCGTCACGTCGAGCGCCGTCGACGGCTCGTCGGCGATCAAAAGTTCCGGCTCGCAGATCAAGGCCATCGCGATCATCACGCGCTGGCGCATGCCGCCGGAGAACTCGTGCGGATACTCGTCGAGCCGGCGCTTGGCGTCGGGAATTTTCACCCGGTCGAGCATGGCAAGCGCCCGCGCGCGCGCGTCGCGTTCGCTCATGCCTTTATGCACGACCAACACTTCCGTCAGTTGGCGGCTGATTCTCAAATGCGGCGTCAGCGACGTCATCGGATCTTGGAAGATCATCGTCATCTTCGATCCGCGGATCTTGTTCAGCTTTTCGGTCTTCATCCCGACCAGTTCGTTGCCCTTGAACTTGGCGCTCCCCGTTGCCCTGCCGTTGGTGGCGAGCAACCCCATCACCGACATGAAGGTCTGGCTCTTGCCCGAACCCGACTCGCCCACGATCCCCACGCACTCGCCTTTGGCGATGTCGAACGAAACCCCGCTGACCGCAGACACCTCGCCCTCGGGCGTCGAGAAGCGAACGGTCATATCCTTGACGGAAAGTACGGGTGTCATTGCTTCAACGGTCCTTGGGATCGAGCGCGTCGCGCAGCCCGTCGCCGATGAAGTTGAAGCAAAAAAGCGTAATCACCATGAACATCGCCGGAAAGATCAGCATCCATGGATAGGATTCCATCTGATCCTTGCCGTCGGAAATCAGGACGCCCCACGACGTGAACGGCTCCTGCACGCCCAGCCCCAGAAAGCTCAAGAAACTCTCGACCAAGATGACGGCGGGCACCGTCAGCGTGACATAGACGATCACCGGCCCCACGACATTGGGAAGGATATGGCGACGGATGATCGACCAGTTCGAAACGCCGGCCGCCTCCGCCGCTTCGATAAATTCCTTGCGCCGGATCGATAGTGTCTGTCCGCGCACGATGCGCGCCATGGTCAGCCATTCGACGGCGCCGATGGCGACGAACATCAAAATAAAATTCCGCCCGAACACGACCATCAAGATGATGACGAAGAAGATGAAGGGCAGGGCGTACATTACGTCGACGAAACGCATCATCATGTTGTCGATGCGCCCGCCCAGGAACCCCGCGGTCGCGCCGTAAAGCACGCCGATGAGCAAGGCGACCATCGTCGCCACCAAACCGATCGACAGGGAAACGCGCCCGCCCAGCATGACGCGAATGAACAAATCGCGCCCGTTCGCATCGGTCCCGAAGATGTGGCTCTGGTCGACGGCGGTTGGGCACACATCGGCTTGCACCCCGAACAACGCCGTCATGCCCAGATAATCCGGCGGCGGACAAGATATCCTGTCGATATAGACATCGTCGAATTGGTGCGGCCAAACGTTCGGCATCGCGACCGACATGACGGCGATGATCGTGAGCACGACCATCGACGTGACGGCGGCCTTGTTCGCGAACAAGCGGCGCCGCGCGTCCTGCCACAAACTGCGTCCCTGAATCTCCTGCACGGGTGCGCTGATGCTCGCCATCAATCGTACCTCACTTTGGGGTCGAGCAGGCCGTACAGCACGTCGGCCACCAGATTGAGCACGATCACGAGCGACGCGTAGAGGATCACCACGCCCATGACGAGCGTATAGTCGCGTTGTAGCGCCCCGTTGATGAAGTACTTGCCGATACCGGGCAGTTGGAAAATCTGCTCGATGACAAGCGATCCCGTCACGATGCCGGCGGTTGCCGGACCCAGATAACTCACCAACGGCAACAGCGCCGCGCGCATGGCGTGCCGCCCGATGACCAACCGCTCGGGCAGGCCCTTGGCCCGCGCCGTGCGCACATAGTTCGACCGCAACACCTCGATCATGCCGCCGCGCGTCAGCCTTGAAATCACCGCGATCTGCGGCAGCGACAGACCCACGATCGGCAAGATCATGTTTCGGATTTCGCCGTTCGCCCATCCGCCGACCGGCAGCCAGCCGAGATAAACGCCTAGGATCAGCGTCAGGATCGGCGCCATCACGAAAGCGGGGATCGTGATTCCGATCATGGCGAGCGTCATCACGGAATAGTCGGCCAAACTGTTCTGCCGGAGCGCGGCGAACGTTCCCAACGTCATGCCGACCAACGTCGCAATCAAGATCGCCGAGATACCCAGAATCGCGCTCACCGGCGCGCCGTCGGCAATCAACTCGGCAACCGTAAAGTCTTTGTACTTGTACGATGGCCCGAAATCGCCCGCGAGCAGCTTGCCGACATACCCGCCGAGACAGCGATGGCGGCGATCGTTTTTGTCGAGAAATTTGCCGTCTTCGAGGCGCAGGCCGCGCGCGGCAAGCGCCGCATCCGTCGCGCCCGAAAACTGTGCGCCGCAGACAAACATATCAACGTCGAAGAACTGCTGCAGGACCGGCTTGTCCAAATCGTACGCGGCCAGAATGTTCTTTTCGATTTCCGGCGGCAGACGGCGTTCTTGATCGAACGGCCCGCCCGGGGCCAGCCGCATCATGAAGAACGCCATTGCGATGATGATCAGCAGTGTCGGGACCGCGCCGATAAGCCGGCCTACGATGAAACGCAGCATCCTGGTCGCCGAATCCCCTGCTTGGCCGAATCCACTTCTTGGTGGCGGCGGATCGTACCTGAATATGCCATCGCTGGCGCGCTAGCCCCCGAGGATCGCGCCGAACAAGGCAATCCGCTCTAAGTTCCCGAGGCGGCAATCAATGTCAATGTGGCGTTGGCGCCGGTAACCACCATTTGATCAATCGAATCAAACCTTTGGACGTCGCGCCGGCGGCCGCGCCCGGGCAAGTGCTCGAAGCTTCGGCGCATCGCTGCCCAAGGCCTCGAAATGGCTGAACGCTTTGCCGGCCTCTTGGATCGACGACAGGGGAACGAAATCGGCGATCAATGCGAACTTGCTCCACATCGCGCGAATGTCCGGATGCTGATGGGCCTCGTCGGCGGCCTTCGCCGATACCCATTCGAAAATCTCAAGCACCGTTCCGTCCGACGGCGCGCGAAGCAGGAGCGACGGCCGCTTGGTGACAAGGCGCGCTTTGTCGAGCGTGCGCCGGTGTTGCCGGACCAGTTTGCGAAGTTCCAAATCCTTGCCGGGTTTGGGCCGGTAGGCTGCGATGACCGTTTCGGCTCTTTCGCGCATACGCTTGAAGTCCTCTCATACTGACCGCGCCGCAAAATTCTGCGCCAACGCTCCCCCCACTTCAATCCTGCTAACATCGCCATCCTGCGGCAACCATCATCCACGTGTTGCCTTGTATCGCCGCCACCCGCATAGCGATTGGGTTGATGGTAAACGAGTGTCGAAGGCCAAGAAAACTCCGGTCGGCCTCTGTCCGGAAATTAATGCTCAAAGGTTGTACCACCCCCGCGCGAGCGCGGCTTCAACAAGCGTCCGTAGGCAGTGCGGTTGCTGCTCGCGCAGTCCGTGTACTAATTGGCAAGTTCGGCGATAGCGACCGCTCGCCTTTGCTTGGCCGACATCTCCGCCGCAAGCCCCATCACGACCGCCCAGTAGCCGTCCTCCGCGCCGACCTCGACCGGACCCTCGCCGCGCACCGCGCGCAAGAACGCATGATGCTGATAGTACGAGGCGCCGTGATGCGTGCCCGCCCGCAGCGCTGCCTCGTCGACCGCGACATGAATCGTCTGCGGACTTTTCGGCGAACGCGGACTGAACACGATGTCGCCGTCTGGAATGAACACTTCGAGCTTGCCGGTGTCGCCGACGGCCGCGATCTCTTCCTGGTTATTCGAGCCCTCCGCGAACATGCACAGATCCAGCATCGCCCGCACGCCATTGTCGAATTCGACGATTGTATAGGAATTGTCGATGATGTCAGGCGTCTTGCCGTCGTAGCGTTCGTCGAGGTGGTTCACATCCATCGCCCCCGAACAAAACACGCGCACCGGGTTCGCCTTCGCGATCAAGCGCATCAGGTCGAAGAAGTGGCAGCATTTTTCCACCATCGTGCCGCCGGTGTTGCGCGAGAAGCGGTTCCAATCGCCGACCTTCTTGAGAAACGGAAAACGATGCTCGCGAATGGCCAGCATTTGGAGCCGCCCGATCTTCCCTCGCGCGATTTCCTCGATGAAGCGCGCGGCGGGCGGCATGTAGCGATACTCCATTCCGACCCAAAACACGCCCCGATGAGCCCGCGCCGACGCGCGAACCGCGCGCACATCGTCCAACGTGGTGGCGAGTGGTTTCTCGCAGAGCACGTGCTTGCCGCTCGCGATCGCCTGCTCGAGAATCTCGGCGTGGGTGAAATTGGGTGAAGAAATCACGACCGCGTCGATCTCCCGGTCGCCCAGCATCGATCGCGCGTCGGGATAGACGGTGACCTTGTCCTTGAGCGCCTCACCCAAAAACATCTGCGCCAGCGCGATCGATTGCGGCGCCGGATCGGTAATGCCCGCAATCGCGACCCCGGGCAAAAGCTTGATGTTTTGAATGTGCTCGTAACCCATCATGCCGGTACCGATGAGCCCGTAGCGAATTTTCTTCTCGGACAAGAATTGGCGCCCCAAATTGTTTCGTTGAAGTTCAGAATGACAGAACGGCACCGGCCTCGTCACGCCTCTTGTGCGCGAGCGCCGGCTCGCGTCAAATGTCGGAGTAACCGATGGGCGCACCGCATGAAAGTCACCGGCAATTCCCGGCGTCTTGGCCAAACCGAACTTGAGGTCGGCCCCATGGCCTATGGCCTCTGGCGCTTCGTCGGCCGCGACGTCGCCGCGGCGCGTGCCAGGATCGAAGCCGCCCTTGAAGCGGGCATGAACCTGATCGATGTTGCCGCCGTCTACGGCCTCGATTGGGGCGGTGCCGCTTTTGGCGAATCGGAATCGTTGCTGGGCAAAGTGCTGGCTGACATGCCCTCGTTGCGCCGCCGAATGGTCCTGGCAACCAAGTTCGGCATAGTCCCCGGCATCCCTTACGACGCAAGCACCGAGGCGGTGGTGAAATCTTGCGAGGACTCGCTCTCGCGGCTGCGCACCGATGTCATCGACTTGTTCCAAGTCCACCGCCCGGACGTGCTGACCCATCCCGCCGACCTCGCCGAAGCGCTTTCGCGACTGAGGAACCAAGGCAAAATCCGCGAGGCCGGCGTCTCGAACTATAGCGCGCGCCAGATCCTGCTGCTCCAGCAGTTCCTGCCGTTCCCGCTCGCGACGCTGCAGTCGGAGTTTTCGGCTCTTGCGGTCGAACCCGCGTTCGACGGCGTATTGGACGCGGCCATGTCGTGCCAAATGACGCCGCTCGCTTGGTCGCCGCTCGCGGGTGGGCGCCTGGCTTCCGACGCGGCCGCGCGCCATACCGCGGAGGGCGAGCGCCTCAACCGCGTGACCGTCAAACTGGACGAACTCGCCAAACGCGACGGCGTCTCGCGCGTCGCGGTCGCGCTCGCCTTCGTCATGCGCCACCCCTCGCGCCCCATGCCCATCGTCGGCACGCAAAGCCCGGAACGCATCGCCACGGCGAATGAAGCCCTGCGTGTGAATTTGAGCCGCGCCGATTGGTACGCCATCGTCGTCGCCTCGCAAGGGGCGCAACTGCCATGAGCGCGCTTCCGCCCTGCGAAGTCTCTTGGTTCTCGGCGCTGTGCGACGACGACTACGAATTTCTGGGCCAACCGGATCCCAAACTGAAATCGAGCTTCGAACACTGCCGCGACATCGCGCTGGCGGCGGAGCGGGGAGGCTTCGACAATATCTTGCTGCCCTCGGGCTACACGCTCGGCATCGACACGATCGCTTTCGCCGGCGGCATCGCCCCGATGCTCGAACGCATGCGCCTCCTCGTCGCCGTCCGTTGCGGCGAGATGTGGCCGCCCCAGCTCGCGCGCCAGCTGGCGACGCTCGATCAAATGCTCCGCGGACGCCTGACGATCAACATCATTTCGAGCGAAATGCCAGGCGAAACGCTCGCCTCTGCCCCGCGCTACGGCCGCACCGTCGAAGTGATGAAGCTGCTCAAAGCGGCGCTGAACGGCCAGCGCGTCGAACTCGACGGCGGGCACTATCGCTTCGACCTCGAGCCGCCGGGCGCGCGCACCGCATCGGGCAAATGTCCGCCGCTCTATTTCGGCGGCCTCTCCGATGACGCGCGTGAAGCCGCGGCCGAAGCCGCCGACGTCTATCTCATGTGGCCCGACCGCATGACCGAGGTCGCCAGCATCATCGCCGACATGAAAACGCGCGCCGCCAAGCGCAACCGCAAACTCAAATTCGGCTACCGCGTCCACGTGATCGTCCGCGAGACCGAGGGTGAGGCCCGCGCCTATGCCCGCCGCCTGCTCTCGCGTCTGGACGACGGTACGGGCGAGGCAATCCGCAAACGCTCGCTCGACCACGCCTCCGTCGGCGTGCGCCGCCAAGCCGAAATCCGCGAGGCCGCCGACGACGAGGGCTTCACCGAAGAATACCTCTGGACCGGCATCGGCCGCGCCCGCTCCGGTTGCGGCGCCGCCATCGTCGGCGATCCGACGCAAGTGTTGCACAAACTGAACGCCTACCGCGCCCTCGGTATCGAAGCGTTCATCCTCTCCGGCTACCCGCACATCGCCGAATGCGAACTCTTCGCCCGCCACGTATTGCCCAAGCTCGACCACGGCCCGTTGGGACTTTAGATGACCCTCCCGCTCGACGGCGTTTGCATCATCGATCTCTCGGCCATCATCTCCGGCCCGATGGCGACGCAGATCCTCGCCGACCAAGGTGCCGACGTGATCAAGGTCGAAGCCCCCGGCCCCGGTGACATCGTGCGTTACCTCGGGCCCCAGAAGAACGGCGTCAACGCGATGTTCACCGCCGTGAACCGCAACAAGCGCGCGATCGTCCTCAACCTCAAATCGCCCGACGGCCGCCAGATCCTGATCGACCTCGTGAAGACCGCCGACGTCTTCGTCGAGAACTTCCGCCCCGGTGCGATCGAGAAGCTCGGCCTCGGCTACGACAAGCTGAAGGCGATCAACCCGGGCCTCGTCTTTGTCTCGATGTCGGGTTTCGGCGACACCGGCCCGTACGCCAAGCGCCGCGTCTACGACCCGGTGATCCAGGCCACCTCAGGCTTCTGCGACACGCAGAAAAACGCGGCCGGCGAACCGCAACTCATCCAAACACTGGCCGTCGACAAGACGATGGCGATTACCGCGGCCCAAGCTATTACCGCCGCGCTCTATGCGAAGGCGCGCGGGCGGGGAGGGCGCCTCGTCGAAATCAACATGCTCGACAGCGCGATCGCGTTTCTCTGGCCCGACGCCTATTACAACCTCGCCTTCGAGGAAGGCGCCAACCGCGCGCCGGATTTCGCGAGCTTCTATTCGATCCGTAAAACGAAGGACGGCTACATCACGATGATCGCGATCTCGGACGACGAATTCCGCGCCACCACGCGCGCGATCGGCCACCCCGAAATCGCCGCCGACCCGCGCTTCAAAACCGTCTTCGACCGCATGCAGAACGCCAAGCCCATGACCGACCTCATCGCCGGCATTGTGGCGCGAATGGCGACCGCCGAAATCACCGCCCGCCTCGAAGCCGAAGACGTCCCCCACGCCCGCGTCCTCACGCGCGAACAGGTCCTGACGAACGAACAAGTCGTCGCCAACGGCAGCATTACAACCTTCGAAGACCCCCGCGCCGGCAAAATCCGCCAAGCCCGCAGCCCCGCCAAGTTCGACCGCGAACCATTGCACATCCGCCGCCACGCCCCCTCGCTCGGCGAACACACGGACGAGGTGCTGCGCGAACTCGGGCACAGCGCTGAGGATATCGCCAAACTCCGCGCCAACAACGCGATCGGCTAAGGCTCTTCAATCGCCAGCACTTGAGCCACTAGGCAGGAACGTAGGTCAACCTAATCGCGTCCTCGCCAATTCGATCGCTGGCCACAAGGCGTAGCGGCGGCCGGGCAGCGGCGAAGAATGGCGTGCCACGACCGAGCACGACAGGGTGAAGGTAGAGCTGGTACTCGTCGATAAGACCGAGTTCGGTCAGGCTACGCGCAAGGCCCGGCCCGCCGACTTCAATCTCGCCTGGAAACTCAGCCTTCAACTTGCGGATCACCGCTTCGACATCACCGGCGACAAGGGTGGCGTTAGGGCCAACCGACGTCAACGAGCGCGACACGACCCATTTCCGTTGCCGCCGCCACGCAGCCCCGAAGTCTTGTAGGTCTGGTGTCCGCGCCGGATCATGTTGGTCCCATTCGTCTCCGTCCCAGTAGCTCATGATCTCGTACAGGCGACGGCCATAGACACTGCCGGTCAGTCTTTGCGCTTGCTCGATGAAGTGACGAAAGAGCGTGGCATCGGGCGCAAACGCCTCGTGGTCGACATAGCCGTCCAAGGACACGTTCATTCCGAAGATGATCTTCGCCATGCCGCAACTCTCCTTCGCTTCAGTCAATCACGTGTCGGCGCGCCGGGCGGGAACAGGTGCCGATAGGGCCGCGCCTCATCGACGACCCGCGCGACGCTCGGCCGCGCGAGCAGGCGACGCCGATAGGCTTGCAGGTTCGCGCATCCATCCGGAATGGGATGAACCCAATCGGCATAGAGCAGCGCCGGCGCGCCGGCGCAATCGGCCAAGGTGAACGCCGCGCCATCCGCCCAAGCGGCGCGCGGTAGTTCTGTATCGAGCCAAGAGTAAGTCCGGTCCAACATCGCATGCGCTGCCGCCACGCCGGTCGGATCACGCGTCCCCGGTGAGCGAATGAAGTCGAATACAATGCGCTGCATGGGCGTCATGACATAGTTGTCGAAGACGCGGTCGAGGAAACGCACACGCAGCGCCTCTTTGACTTCGCGCGGGATCATCGGCGCGGCGGCGCCATGATGCAGGTCGAGATGCTCGACAATGATCGACGATTCGCGGACCGGCACGTCGCCATCAAGCAGCAGCGGCATATGCTGCAACGGCCAAAGCCGAGCAAAAGTGGCGCCGTTCTCCGGCTCGTCCGACGACAAAAGTTTGAGCTCGAAGGGAACATCCCGCTCATAAAGTGCGATCAGCACCTTCTTACAATAAGACGAAAACGGATGCGCGAAGAGCTGCATCGGCATCGCGAAACCTTTCCTTCAGACGACTTGTGCTATGCAAGTGGTTGAACCATAAACCGACCGCTTGCATACAGCAAGCACAATTGCAGGAGAGTGATTTGCCACAGACAGGGCGTTCCGGCTGCCCGATCAACCTCACGCTCGAACAGCTCGGCGACCGCTGGAGCCTGATCGTCATCCGTGACGTGATGTTCGGCAATAGGCGCACCTATGGCGAGCTGCTGGCGCAAAGCGAGGAGGGCATTGCCTCGAACATCCTGGCCGACAGGCTGAAGCGCCTGACCGCGTCCGGCTTGCTGACGCGACGCGCGGACCCGTCCCACCGCCAAAAAAGAATCTACAGCCTGACGGAAGCCTCCATCCAACTCGTGCCGCTGCTCGCGCAGATGGGCACGTGGGGCAGGCGACACACCCGACCGAGCAAGGAACTGTCCGTCCGCGCGGAGCTGCTGGAAAAAGGAGGCGCTCCGCTATGGAGCGCCTTCATGGATGAGCTGCGCCACCTGCACCTGAACGCGCGACAGCCCGTGCGCTCGGTGTTTCGTGAACTTCAGGCGGCTTACGAAAGAGCGGTCGCGCGCCGCTAACGCTCGATATTGTAGTCGATCGTCACCACCACCCGCGCGAGCTTGTCGACCGTCGTCTTGTCGTAGGTGCCGCCGTAGTCGCTCGCTTCCTCGCTGGCGCCCGCGGGCAGGATGTAGAACGACCCCTGCGATGCCGAGCGCATCGCGCCGACGCGAATGTTGCCGTTCTTGGCGAATTCCTCCGCGCGCTTCTGCGCGTTCTGCGTCGCCGCGCCGATAAGCGACATCTTCACCTCTTCTAAGTTCGTCACCAAAAACAGCGGGTCGCCATGACTGACGGGAAGGCCTTGCGCCTCGAGCTGCAGTACCGCCTTCTTGGCCGCCACGATGCGCGGCAGGTCGTTGGACCGGACGACAATGTTCTGCGACCCATTGAAGCCGCGCTGCACCGTACGCGTGCGTCCACCGGGCGCATCTTCTTCGACCATGTTCGGCGTCACGTTCTCGTTGCCGTCCGTCAACGCTTCCTTCGCAAAGCCTTGGGCGGTAAGGAACGCGTCGAGCGTCGGCTTTTCTTTGCGAAGCTTCGCCAGAGTGTCGGCGAACGTCAGGCCCGTTACGCTAAGTCCGACCGTCCACTCGGCGGCGTCGGCCTTGACGGGCTTCTCCGCCAAACCCTTGACCGTAATCGTTTGCCGTCCAGCGCCGATTTGTTTTGCGTGGATGCCGAAAATGAGCGCCGCGAGCGACATACCGACGGCAAGCAGCACGCCGAGAATCACTACGGCTTTCGAGTTATCTAAGGTCACTGAAGGTTGCTCCGTGTTTAATGGCCGTGATTCCCACCATCCTGCAGCAGCGCGGGCGAATTGTGCAGACTTTGTGGCGAAAAGGAGTTTCGCCGGCTAGTCGGACCGAAGCCGCTCGTTTGACACAATGCGATCGATCATCGCCTCGGCGACGTTGCGCTCGACCTGTTCGTCGAGGATCAGCATCGAAAGCCCGTGCACCAGCGACCACGCACGAAGGGCGGCCGCGAACACCTGCTCTTGGCTGGCCCGCGGCCCAAGCGCTTTCGCGACATAGCTGCGCAAGAGCCGCGCTGGGGAACCTGTTGGGCTCTCCACCTCGGGCCGCAAGCGACCTGGCGTGTGGATGAAGATCAACCGGAACAAGTTCGGATTGGCGAGCGCGAAGCGCACGTAAGCGCGCCCCGTTTGTGCGAACGCTGCCCCGCCGCTCGCCTTCGCCGCCGCCCATCCTTGCTGCTCGGCAAGCATGGCGAGGCCGTGCGCGGCCAGCGCTTTGAGGAGCGACTCCTTGCTTGGGAAATGCCGGTAGACCGCGGTCGCGCTCACCCCGACGTTGCGCGCAACCTCGCGCAGGCTTAAGCGCTCCAAATCCTGCTTCTCGAGTAGCTTCAGCGCCTCGGCGATAAGCGCCGCCCGCAAATCCCCATGATGGTAGGCTTGCTTCGCTTTTCTCATGTTGACACCGCCATCGTTCCGCGCCATGTTAGCACTGTAAACATGAAGATGCCGTTGTCAAAGGAGATGCAGCCCGTGGCCAGCCAAATCGAGACCATGATCCGCTCCACCGTCACGAAAGCCGTCCAAACCGTCGCCGATTTCAACCGCGAGCGCATGAAGCCGGCGGAGGAGCACCCGTACCTCACCGGCGTCCACGAACCGATGCGTGAAGAGCGCACGATCGCCGACTTGAAGGTGACCGGCACGATCCCCACCGAGCTCGACGGCCGCTACATCCGCATCGGACCGAACCCGGCCACACCGCCGAACGCCGCGTCGTACCATTGGTTCATGGGCGACGGCATGATCCATGGCGTACGCCTCAAGAACGGTAAGGCCGAATGGTATCGCAACCGCTGGATCAGAAGCACATCGGTCAGCAAAGCGCTCGGCGAACCCGAAGCCCCGGGCCCGCGCCACACGTTCGACACCGTGAACACGAACATCGTCCCGCACGCCGGCCAGACCTGGGCCGTGGTGGAGGCGGGCGGCTACCCCGTCCGCGTCGGCCCCGACCTTGAGACGATCGCGCACGATCCCTTCGGCGGCTCGTTGAAGGGCAGTTTCAGCGCCCATCCGCACCTCGATCCCGATACCGGCGAACTGCACGCGATCTGCTACGAAGGCCCGGCCTTGGACACGATCCGCCACGTGGTGGTCGACAAGGCAGGCAAAGTCCGCCGCGAAGAACCGATCGCGGTCAAGCACGGCCCGATGATTCACGACTGCATGATCACCAAGAACTACGTGATCATCCTCGACCTGCCGGTGACGTTTTCGATGAAGCGCCTGCTGAGCGGCTACGGCTTCCCCTACGCGTGGAACGCAAGCCACCAAGCGCGCGTCGGCCTCTTGCCGCGCGAAGGCAAAAGCGACGACGTCATTTGGTGCAACGTCGATCCCTGCTACATGTTCCACCCCGCGAACGGCTTCGAAACGCCGGACGGCAAGGTCATCCTCGACGTCTGCGCGCACGACAGCATGTTCGCCGAAAGCACGAAGGGCCCGGACTCCGCGCGCGTACCGTTCGAACGCTGGACGATCGACCCCGCGACCCACAGCGTAGCGCGCAAAGTCATCGACCAAGAGTCGCAAGAGTTCCCGCGTCCCAACGAAGCCCATCTCGGCAAGCCCTATCGCTACGCCTACACGGCGTCGCTTGCGAACGAGAACGCTTTCGTCGGTTTGGCGACGCGCCTCTTCAAGCACGACCTCGAAGCGGGAACCCGCCAAGTCCACGAATTCGGCCCCGGCCGCATGCCGGGAGAATTCGTCTTCGTCGCAAAAGCAAACGCCGGCGCCGAAGACGACGGTTGGCTGATGGGCTACGTCATCGACACGGCGGCGCAAACGACCGACCTCGTGATCCTCGATGCCGCGAAGTTCGAAGCCGCGCCGCAGGCGGCGATCACGATCCCGCACCGCATCCCGCCCGGCTTCCACGGCAACTGGATGCCCGCCTAAGACGTAGCGCAATTTCGGGGGGCTTGCCTTCGGCCAAGCGCCCCCGATAGCGTCGCGGCAACATCGCCATTCAACTCCGGACCAACATGTCTCTTCCACCTGTATTGCAAAATCGCCTCTCGATCCCCGTCGTCGGCGCGCCGCTCTTCATCGTCTCAGGCCCCGAACTCGTCATCGCGCAGTGCAAGGCGGGTATCGTGGGTTCCTTTCCGGCCCTGAACGCGCGCCCCGCCGACATGCTCGACAAATGGATCGTGCGCATCAAGACCGAGCTCGACGACTTCGAGCAGAAGACGGGCAGACAAGCCGCCCCCTTCGCGGTGAACCAAATCGTCCACGCCTCGAACGATCGCGTCATGCGCGACATGGCCGTCTGCGTGAAGCACAAGGTGCCGATCATCATCACCAGCCTGCGCGCGCCGGCCGAGGTTGTGAAAGCGACGCACGACTGTGGCGGCGTCGTCTTCCACGACGTCATCAACATCCGCCACGCCAAGAAAGCGGCGGAAGAGGGTGTCGATGGCTTGATCTTGGTCTGCGCAGGCGCCGGCGGCCACGCCGGCACGCTGTCGCCGTTCGCGCTGGTGCCCGAAATACGCGCCTGGTTCGACAAGACGATCCTGGTGTCGGGCTCGATTGCGAACGGTGCGTCGGTTCTGGCCGTCCAGGCGATGGGCGCCGACCTTGCTTATCTCGGCACCCGCTTCATCGCCACCAACGAGGCCAACGCCGATCCGCGCTACAAGCAGATGCTGATCGACACGATGGCGGGCGACATCGTCTACTCGAACCTCTTCACCGGCGTGCACGGCAACTACCTCGGCCCATCGATCGCTGCGGCGGGCCTCGACCCCGTCAACCTGCCAGAAGCCGATAAATCGAAAATGAACTTCGGCTCCGGCGGCAACATGGAAAAGAAGGCGTGGAAGGACATCTGGGGCGCCGGCCAAGGCGTCGGCCAAATCCAGGAAATCGTGCCCGTCGCCGACGTGGTGGCGAAGTTGAAGCGCGAATACGACGAGGCGAAGCGTAAACTTGCGGCGTAGGAAGAAGAAAGTTTTTCACCACAAAGGCGCGAAGAACCACGAAGCTTCACGAAGCCTGTTGCTCAACGATTGAGCACCCGCGCGTAGCGCGCCACAATGGCGCTTCGCGCCGAAAACCGATGGAACTCCAGTGCCGTGAGCATCTTGGTGAACCTTTACGGCTCTTCGTGGCTTCGTGGTGAAGTCTTCTTCTTATTTCTGCGGCATGTTCGCCGCATGCCGCCGCCTCAGCATCTCGACCGCCAAGAGCAGCAGCGACGAGAAGATAATCAGCAACGTCGCCACCGCTAGGATCGTGGGCGAGAGCTGCTCGCGGATGCCCGACCACATCTGTCGCGGCACCGTGCGTTGCTCCGGCCCGCCAAGGAACAGGACCGTCACCACCTCGTCGAACGACGCGGCGAACGCAAACAGAGCGCCCGAAATCATGCCGGGAGCGACCAGCGGCAGCGTCACGCGGAAGAAGGCGGTTATCGGATCGGCGCCTAGACTCGACGCCGCCTTGATCAGATTGCGGTCGAAGCCCGACAGCGTCGCCGTCATCGTGATCACGACGAACGGCACGCCCAACGTCGTGTGCGCCAGGATGATGCCCAAGTGCGTCTGCGCCAGGCCCACGCTCGAATAGAAGAAATACATCCCAGCCGCCGAAATCACGATCGGCACCACCAGCGGCGAAATCAGGATCGCCATGAAGAAATCCCGAAACGGCATGTTGCTACGCGCAAGCCCGATCGCCGCCAGCGTGCCCAACACGGTGGCCAGTATGGTCGACGCCAAAGCGATCAATAGGCTGTTTCCGATCGCCTCAAGCCATTGCGGGTTGTCGATGATGTCGCGGTACCAACGCATCGAGAAACCGTCCGGATCGAGCGTCAGCATCTTCGACGTAAACGTGAAATACGGTTCGGAATTGAACGACAGCGGTACGATGATGATCAGCGGCGCCAGCAAGAAAACGAAAACAGCGACGGCAAATCCGGTCGAAACACCGCTCTCCAAGCCCGGCAAGCCGAATCGTTTTTTCGCTACGGACATCGCGCTCACCCGAGCCGCAAGCGATTGAGCCCGATCACCCGGGCGTAAACGATGTAAAGCACAAGCACGCCGCCAAGCAGAATGCCGCCAAGACCTCCCGCCAATCCCCAATTGAGCGAGGTCTTCATATGGAACTCGATCATGTTCGAGATCAATTGCCCCGTGCGTCCGCCGACGAGCGCCGGCGTGATATAATAACCGAGCGCCAGAATGAAGACGAGCAATCCACCTGCCGCCGCCCCCGGCAACGTCATCGGAAAATAGACGCGCCAAAACGCGGTCCAGGGCGTGGCCCCCAGCGAGATCGCGGCCCGTGTCAACGCCGGCGGCACCGACAGCATGACGCTATAGGTCGGCAAAATCATGAACGGCAGCAGGATATGCGTCATCGCAATCAGCGTTCCTGTCATATTGTGCATGAGCTCGAGCCGCGCGCCCTCGCCGCCGATCAGCGCGATACCGTCGTTCACGATGCCGTTCGTCTGCAACAAGGCGATCCACGCCGTCGTGCGCACCAGCAACGAGGTCCAGAACGGCAGCAGCACCAGGATGAGCAACAGGTTGCGCGTCCGCTCGCTTTGATGCGCGATGAAATAGGCCAGCGGATAGCCGAGCAGGAAACACAGCGCAGTCACCAGTGCCGCAACCCAAAACGTCCGCTCGAACAGCATGACATAAACTTGTTCGTATTCCGGCTTGTCGATCCACGTCCCATCGGCCTTTCGCGTCTGGTCGAGCGCGGCGGCGTAGTAGCCGGCCGTATGGATGGCGCTTGCATGCCGCAGTGTCCCCCAAACTTCGGGATCGCTCCATTGTAAGTCGACGGCATTGAAGGCTTGCGCATAAGGCGGCTCGAACCTGTCGGCCACGCGCGCCGTCTTCTTCAACAGCGACAACATGCCGGGACGCTCGAAGTTCACCCGCGCCGCGACCTTGCCGATCGTACCCTCGCGTTCCGCGCGCACCAGATCGTCGGCCAGGGCCGAATAGGCGCTGAACGGCGGTCGGTCTTTCCCGTTCCACGCGCGCAGAGCCGCAGCCGTTCGCGGCAGGACGTCGGCGACGGTTGAATCCGAAACGCTGCGGTTGAGCATGTTGGAAATTGGCAGAACGAACGAAACGGTCAAGAACGCAAGCAACGGAAGCACGAGCAAGAACGTGCCGCGCCGAGCCCGCTTGCCCGAGCTCTTGAATTGCCCGGCGAGATTGAAGGTCTGAACTGCGGCCACGTTCCCCATTCCCCCGGCGCGTACCTACTTGGCCAACCACGCGCTCCAGCGCTGGTTCAATTCTTCCTGATGATCGGCCCACCACAGGAAATCGATTTGCATCGCATTCGTCGAATTTTCCGGCGCGTTGGGCATATGCGGCTTCATGTCGATGCCTTTGACCGCGTGCTTGCCGACCAGCGGCAGCGACGATCGGCGCGCAGGTCCATAGGCAATCCATTGCGCTTGGTCCGCCAAGCGCTGCGTATCGGTGGCGAACGACACGAATTGCGTCGCCGCGTCGACGTTCTTCGTCCCCTTGACGATACCGAGCACGTCGAGTTCCTGCAATTGACTGTCCCAAATGATCACGAACGGCTTTCCTTCCGTGACTTGGGCGTCGAAAAAGCGGCCGTTGTAACCTGTCGTCATCGTCACCTGGCCGTCGGCCAAAAGTTGCGGCGGCTGAGAACCCGGCTCCCACCAGATGACGTGGCTCTTGATCGAATCGAGTTTCTTGAACGCGCGATCGACGCCCGCCTTTGTCGCCAACTCCGAATAGACTTGATCGGCCGGTACGCCGTCGGCCCGCAGCGCCAATTCAAGGTTGATCTTTGGGCTGGTCTTGCGCAGGCCGCGCTTGCCCGGGAAGTCCTTCACGTTGAAGAAGTCGGCGAGCGTTTTTGGCATCTTCGCCTCGAACTTCGTCGAGTCGTAGGCGATGACATGGCTGAACACGATCGTCGTCACCGCGCAGGGCGTAATGCCATTCGGCACGAAATCCTGCACCGCCGGCGTTCCGTCGGGCGCCGGCGGCAGAATCCCGGCATCGACCTTCTCAAGCAGACCCTCGTCGCAGGCGCGCTGCGCATCGGCGAGTTCCATGTCGACGACATCCCAAGTGACGTTGCCGCTTTCGACTTGCGCTTTCATTTCGGCGATGCCGCCGTTGTAGTCGACGGAGTTGATCTTGGCACCCGTCTGCGCTTCGAACGGCTTGTGATAGGCCTCGATCTGGCTCTTGGTGTATGCCCCGCCCCACGACACGACCACGAGCGAACGCCCTGCGAGCGCTGTCCCGCCGGCCGGTTGAGGCGTTGGCGCCGTCGCATCGGCGTCCGGCAGCTTCATCTCGCTGAGTTCTTTGTCGAGTTCGTTGACGTCTCCGTCCGACCCGCGGCCCAGCATGAACAACAACACTCCCGCCAGAACGACGATGGCGGCGGCGGCGGCGATGATGATGGCGGTGGTGCGGCCCATGGTTCTTCCTCGGATTTCGAATCAAACGTGCAGTGGACGCCTAGAATACAAAAGCGCGCGCGGCGGTGGGCTCCCACGACAGGGTGACGGCAACGCCCTTGGCCGGGAACCGCGACCCGCGGGCCGGCGCCTTGACGATGATCTCGTGCATGCCGGGTGCCGACAGTTTCACCCGCAAATGATCGCCGTGGAAAATAAAGTCCTCGATCAGCGCCGCCACGTGATTGCCGCCCGGTGCCGTTTCCCCCGATACCGTCAAATGCTCGGGCCGCACGCAAACGACGCAAGAACGCCCGACCGCATCGCAATTGCCGTTGGCGGCGCGAACCCGCGCTCCGCCGATCAGCTCGACGGTGCAATCCTTCTCGCCGATCGCGACGATCTTGCCGGGCAGCGCGTTGTTCTCGCCGATGAACCCCGCCACGAACGCATTCGCCGGCGCGTCGTAGATGGTCGTCGGCGTGTCGAGTTGCTGGATTTTTCCGTCATGGAAGACGGCGATTCGGTCCGACAAGGTCAACGCCTCGCCCTGGTCGTGCGTCACGTAAACCACCGTCACGCCCAACTCGCGATGAATACGCTTCAACTCGTATTGCATCTGCTCGCGCAAATGCTTGTCGAGCGCGCCCAAGGGCTCGTCCATCAGCACGAGCTCGGGATCGAACACAAGCGCGCGCGCCACCGCGACGCGTTGTTGCTGGCCGCCGGACAATTGATGCGGTTTGCGTTTGTCGAAGCCGTTCAGCTCGACCATCTTCAGCGCATTGGCGACCCGGTCCTTGATCTCGCCGCGGCTGACTTTGCGCACCTCGAGCGGGAACGCCAAATTCTCCGCCACGCTCATATGCGGAAACAGTGCATAGTTTTGAAACACGAACCCCAGTCCCCGCTTGTGCGGCGGCATGGTGGTCAGCGATTTGCCGTTGAGCAGAATGTCGCCGGCCGTCGGTTGCTCGAACCCCGCCAGCATCATCAGCGTCGTCGTCTTGCCGGACCCCGAAGGTCCGAGCAACGTCAGGAACTCGCCCTTCGCAATATCGAGATGAAGATCCTTCACCACCAGCTGCACGCCGTCGTAGGTCTTCTTCACGCCGGCAAAGCGGACGAACGGACCGGCGGTCGCAGGCACCGGCGCTTCGTCAGTCGCTGGAGCCAAATCGACGTGCTCTGGCTCCGCGACGCGCGTCACCGGCGCCTCGACTTTTTCCTCGGCCGGCTCGAACGCCGTCGCCATTCGTTCTTGCACGACGGACGCGGCCTTGGGTTCTGAGCCTCGTATCGCCGCCAAGATCGATCGAGGCTGTGGCTGTTCGACGGGCGGCGGCGCGACAACGGGCTCTTGCACGATTTCGGCGGGCGCCTCGTCCGGCTCGACGAGCTCCGCCTCGACCGTCACCGGCTCCTCGACGACCTTGGGCTTATCGTCCACTTTGGGCGCAACCGGCTTCTTGTCGCCAAAGCCGAAAGCGGTCGACAGCAGCGAACTTTTCCGCGGCGCCAGCGCCATGCCGACACGCGGTTGCTCGTCCTCCTCGTCTTGGTCGTCGTCGATTTGTGGTACGGGCTTCGCGGGTTCGACGGCTTTGGCTGTCGCACCCGGCGCCTCGTCCGCCGCGGGCGGCTGTTCCACGCCCGGTTTTTCGGCTGAGCGCGGCTCGGGATCTCTTGGCTGCAAGACAGCAATCAGCGAATCCGGTCCGGGTTTCCCCTCGGCCGGAATGCCAAGCAAGCGCGATCTCAGCGAAAAGCCCTTGGCAGGCGCTTTTGCGGGCGCATCTCTCGTGTCAGCGGTCATCTATGACGCGGACGAAGCCGTTTCCCCCTACCAGCAAGCAGGCCGACGATCCTAGGCAACACGGCGGCGAATTGAAAGCATCTCGTTCCCGTCATCTGTCGCCACCCAGTAACCCTTTCAAGGGATCCAACGGGTTCTCGCTTTTTGGCTTCTTCTTGGGCTCGCCGGCCTTGTCGGGTGCACTTTCCGGTGGAGCCGACTTACCGCTCAGCCCCGGGATCAGCCCTTCGAAGCCGCCGTTCTTGATGTCGTCCAGCGGGTTTTCGCCCTTCAGGATCTTATCGATCGCCGAATCGACCACTCCCGAGAGGTCGGGCGAATAGGACGGATTGCTCCACGGCCCTTTGATGCGGAACGGAATACCGAGCCCCGAAATCGCAGTCTCCCCGCCTTGACCTTTGATCGACGAGACGGCCTTCGGTTCGACCCGATAGTCGAGCGTCTGATTTCCGATATCGATGATGCCGGCACCGTTCAGGCGTACGAACGGATTGAGCAGCTTCAAATCCTTGTTCGCCGCAACGCCGTTCTTGATGATGAACGAACCCGACAATTCCGCGAAGTCGGTCTTTGCCGCTCCGCCGACGGCCGAACCCGTGAGCACCGATTGGATGGTGCGCGCGATCTCGGCCAGATTGACGCCCTTGATCGCTCCGTCCTCGAACTTAATGCTGGCGGCACCGCCGAGCGATTTCATCCAAGCCTGTTGCGACCGGCCCGAGCCTGCGACCTTGGCGACGATACTACCTGTCCCGCTCAGCCGCGTGAAACCGCCGGCATCAGTTAGGAACGGCTCGCCTTGGACGCCGGCAACTTTCAGGTCCAATCCGAATTGCGGCACCGCGCCCGCGCCGTTCAGCGAAATCAAGCCGCTGCCGTTGCCGCCATAGAGCGCGAGTTGCTTCAAGGTCGCCCGCAACTTGCCCCCGGCAAGTCCAATGTCCAACGCGCTGCGTCCGATCTTCAATCCGCCCACGCTGAGTGCGTTCACCGCGAAATCGAGATCCGCATCGACCAGCTTCAGCGCCGAGAAGTCGATCGGTGAAGAACTCCACGCCACGCCCGGGCTCGCCGCCGCGGCTTTCGCTTCGCCGCTGCCCATGTAGGGGTTCAAGTCCAGGCGATCGAGCGTGAAGTCGCCCTTCACGTAAGGCACCGCTTGCGCCGTCTCCAACGCCAGATTGCCGGAGCCGTTCATACCGTCGAGCGAGACTTTCGCGTTCTTGAACGCCATGCGGTTGGCGCCGGACGTCATGTCGCCCGTCAACGTCATCGCGCCGAAGCCTCTGACCTTCGGCAGTGCGACGCCCGCCCACGCCGCCAAGCGCCGCGCCGAAGTCGTGCGAAAATCGATCTTGCCGTCGATGGCGCTTGATGCCGCGTCGACGTCGCCCTCGAAAGAAGCGCTCAACACCTCGCCTTCGATCTTGGTTTTCAGCGCGCTCTTGCCGCCCGTCGACAATGCACGCGGGCTGGCGATCTCGGTATTGATCGTGATCGCTTCCTTGTTCCAGGTCAGGCCGCCTGCAAAAACCATCGCCTGATCGAGGCTTGGCAATTTAACCGAAGCGTTGATCGCATCGACCCGCTGCGACGTGCCCGTGCGCGCATCGCGATAGGTCAGCGTGCCGTCCGACAACGCCACATCCTGAAAGCTAAGATCGCCCGCAGCCGAAGGCGGCGCCGCACCTTCGCCGGGCGCCGCCGTCGTCGCAGCGCCCGCCGCGACGGGCTCAAACAACCAATTGCCGCGACCCTGTTTGTCGATCTCCAGATTGATGACGGGTTTGACGAGCTTGACTTCGGTGACCTTCAAACTTCCCGACAGCAGCGGCCACAGCTCCGCCCCTACGATCAGCTGTTCCATGCTCGCCATGTCGGGTTCTTGCGCGCCGGCCACATTGGCAAAGCGCACTTTGTTCACCTCGACGCCGAGCGCTGGCCATACCGAGATGTTAAGATCACCGTCGATCTTCAACTCGCGCCCGGTCGCCAGGCGCACTTGCTCGACGATCTGATCTTTGTAGACGCTCGTCGGCAGAAAGAACGGCAACGCCAAGAGCGCGACGATCAACAACCCCAGCGCCAAAAACACCCAACGAAGAACGCGCCACATGAGGGGACTCCCTTTGCATTCACACTCTGTTAACTTAGTCCGGAGCAGCGGCGAAATCGCGGCACGAACTGCGACCAAATCACCGGCGTTAGCATTTCAACAGAACATTGTTTGAGGCTTGTACAAGCGTTTTTTAAGGAGCAAGGCGCATGTTTGCGAACAAAATCTGGTGGATCACGGGCGCGTCGTCGGGAATCGGCGCGGCATTGGCGGAGAGTTTGAGCCAAGCCGGCGCGAAGCTGATCTTGTCCGGCCGCAATGTCGCGGCGTTGAAGGACGTCGCCGGTCGCTGCAAAACGCCGTCTCTCATTCTGCCATTCGAAGCGACGGACTTCGTCAACATCCCCGCGCATGTCGAAGCCGCGTGGGCCTGGGCGCAAGGGCAGGGCGGCGGCATTGATGGTCTCGTCAACAACGCGGGCATCTCGCAACGCTCGCTCGCCGTCGAAACGGTGTTCGCGGTCTATCAAAAGATCGTCGACGTCGATCTCTTGGCGCCCATTGCGCTGACCCAAGCGCTCTTGCCGCGGATGGTGAGGACGGGCGGCGGCAGCATCGTCGCGATCTCAAGCGTGGCCGGCATCGCAGGTCCGCCGCTACGAAGCGCCTACGCGGCAGCGAAGCACGGCCTCATCGGCTATCACGACAGCGTCCGTGCCGAGACCGCGCATCAAGGCATCAAGGTCTTGGTGGTCGCCCCCGGCTCGGTGCGCACCGACGTTTCAAAAAACGCACTCGACGCCGACGCGAAATCGCGCGGCGTCAGCGATGCGGCCATCGACAACGGCATGGACCCGATGCTCGCCGCGCGCCGCATCCTGGACGCGCTCAAAGCCGGCGACCGCGAACTCATCCTCGCCGAAGGCTTGGAAGCCGAAATCGCCCGCCTGCGCCGCGCCGACCCGAACGCCCTCTTTGACCTGATGGCCAAGATGGTCGCGGCGGGTTACGCGAAACAGATGGGGGCAGACCGCAAATAGCGTGAGCGAGCCAACGGCATCCCTCATGCTATAAGCACCCATCAATGTAGTTGGATTATCCATGTCATCCTCATCTTCCCCCAACGCGCTTGACGCGCTGTGGCTGCCGTTCACGGCGAACCGTCAGTTCAAGAGCGAGCCGCGTCTGCTCTCGCGCGCGAAGGGCATGTTCTACTATGACCCGCAAGGGCGGGAGTTGCTCGACGGTCTCGCCGGGCTTTGGTGTTCGCTCGCCGGTCACGGCCGCAAGGAAATCACGGCCGCAATCGCCAAACAGGCCGAAGAACTCGACTTCGCACCGACGTTTCAGTTCGCGCATCCCGCAGCGATCGAACTTGCCGGCCGCCTGAGCATGATGGCCCCCTCGGGCCTGGACCATGTCTTCTTCTGCAACTCGGGCTCGGAGGCCGCCGACACCGCGCTCAAAATCGCGCTCGCCTATTGGCGCGCCAAGGGCGAGGCACATCGCACCCGGCTTGTCGGCCGCGTGCGCGGTTATCACGGCACGAATTTCGGCGGCATGTCGGTCGGCGGCATCGCCAACAACCGCAAGGCCTTCGGCGCGCCGCTCGGCAATGTCGATCATCTGCCCACGACCTATGATCGCGCGAAGCAGGCCTTCACAAAGGGCGATCCGGACTACGGCGCCCACTTCGCCGATGCGCTTGAGGAACTTGTGATGCTGCACGGCGACACGATCGCCGCCGTCATCGTCGAGCCGATGGCAGGCTCGACCGGCGTGCTTCCCCCGCCCAAGGGTTATCTCCAAAAACTGCGCCAACTCTGCGACAAGCATGCCATTCTGCTGATCTTCGACGAAGTGATCACGATGTTCGGCCGTATGGGGGATGCCACCGCGTCCGAACGCTACCAAGTCACCCCCGACATGATCACCTTCGCCAAGGGTGTGACCAACGGCGTCGTTCCGATGGGCGGGGTCGTCGCTTCAAAACAGATCTATGACGCTTTCCAACAGAAGAACGACTGGCAAGTCGAACTCTTTCACGGCTACACCTATTCCGGACATCCTGTTGCGGCCGCCGCCGCCTTGGCGACGCTAAATGTCTACCGCGACGAAAAACTCTTCGAGCGCGGGCGCCTGATTGAAAAATGGCTCGAGGATGCAGTGCACAAACTGAAGGCCGCGCCCTTCGTCGCCGACATCCGCAACTCCGGTGCGGCCGCCGCCATCGACATCGAGCCGGCGCCGGGCGCCCCCGGCAAGCGCGGCCACGAAGCCATCCGCCGCGCCTTCTTCGAGGAAAATATAGTGCTGCGTGTCGGCGGCGACACGATTGCTTTAGGCCCCGCTCTCATAGCAGAACAGAGCCACATCGAGAGGCTGGTGAGCGGCGTCGAACGCGTGCTCAAGCGCCTGACCTGAACCAGACCAGACGCGAAGGGGAAATCACATGCTCGTCGGCGTTCCGAAAGAAATCAAAGTTCACGAATACCGCGTCGGCCTCACGCCATCGAGCGTGCGCGAACTGATCGAGCACAAACACAAAGTCGTCGTGCAAACGAACGCCGGCACATCGATCGGCCTGACCGACGATATGTACCGCGCGGCGGGCGCGGAAATTCTGCCGACCGCCGCCGATGTCTTCGCCAAGGCCGAGATGATCGTGAAGGTGAAGGAGCCGCAAGCCGCCGAAATCAAGATGCTGCGCTCCGGCCAATTGCTGTTCACGTACCTCCACCTCGCGCCCGATCCCGAACAAACCGAAGGCCTCATCAAGTCCGATTGCGTCGCCATCGCCTATGAGACGGTGACGGACGCGCGCGGCGGTCTGCCGTTGCTCGCACCCATGTCCGAAGTCGCCGGCCGGATGTCGATCCAAGCCGGCGCCCATTGCCTGGAGATGGAGCAGGGCGGCCGCGGCATGTTGCTGGGCGGCGTCCCCGGCGTGCCGGCGGCCAAGGTCGTCATCATCGGTGGTGGCGTCGTCGGCGCTAACGCGGCCCGCATGGCGATGGGCTTGGAGGCGCACGTCACGATCCTCGACCGCAGCCTGCCGCGCCTGGCCGAACTCGACCAACAATTCGGCGCGATGTTGAACACGGTCTATTCGACGATCGACTCGATCGAGGAATACGTCCTCGGCGCCGACCTCGTCGTCGGCGCTGTTCTGTTGCCGGGCGCCGCCGCGCCCAAGCTGATCACGGACTCGATGGTCAAGCGCATGAAGAAGGGCTCGGTCATCGTCGACGTCGCCATCGACCAAGGCGGCTGCTCGGAAACCTCGCACGCCACAACGCACGCGGCGCCCACCTACCGCGTTCACGATGTCGTGCACTACTGCGTCGCGAATATGCCGGGCGCCGTCGCCCGCACCTCGACCTTCGCCCTCAACAACGCGACGCTGCCGTTCACCATGGCGCTGGCGAACAAAGGTTACGCGAAAGCCTGCAAGGACAACTTGCACCTCATGGCCGGCCTCAACATTCACCGCGGCGCACTGACTTACCAAGCCGTCGCCGATTTCCAAAAGCGCGAATACACCCCGCCGGACAGAGCGCTCGCGCGGTAGAGTAAACCAAGACTGTTCGTCGTGGTCCGCGCAGTCGGGGTCTTTTCTTTCCCGGCTTCGCCACAAACCCGTTGCGGCCATGTGGCGCGTCGTATTCGAGGGAATTGGATCCGGTGAACCCTGTCCCCGGTTAATCCGTCACTGAAATTCCCGCCCCGGCGCGCTATGGTCCACCCCGGACGGAGAGACAAATACGTGCACCCCACACTCATCAGGCGAGACGTCTTGCTTGGCGCGGCGGCGTTCGCCCTCGGCGCGCGCGTGGCGCATGCCGATCTTTTGCCGGCCGTCGCACAGGACGTGGCGGCGCTGGGCGCCCCCGACACCGCGCTTGAGGCCAAGATCGCAGCCCTCGCGGGTGAAGCGGGGCTAGCGCGCATCGGCTTTGCCGCCGTCGACATCACAAAGGGCCGCACCGCCTTCCTACGCGGCGGCGAATTGTTCCCGATGCAAAGCGTCTGCAAGCTACCCATCGCCGTCGCCTTCCTGCGCATGGTTCAACAAGGCGCCAAGCGTCTCGATACGAAAGTGCGATTGACGTCGGCCGACATTGCCCCCGGCCGCTCGCAGCTGGCCGATCGCTTGCGTCGCAAGGCGACCGTCTTTACCGCGCGCCAGCTCCTCGACCATATGCTGCTCAACAGCGACAACACCGCGACGGACGCGCTGCTGAAACTCGCCGGCGGTCCGCAAAAAGTGCAAGCCGCGATCAAGTCCTTTCGCATCGACGGCCTGCGCGTCGACCGTTACGAGCGCGAACTTCAACCGCAGGCCCTGGGTCTCGAGCCCCACCGGATTTTTGCCGACCCCGGGGCGCTCGATGCCGCATTGTCGGTGCTCGGCGAAGCAAAACAAAAAGAATCGTTGACCCGCTATTTGCGTGACCCGCGCGACACCGCAAGCCCCCGCGCGATCGCCACCCTGATCGTCAAGCTGGTCGGCGGCCACCTGATTCAGCCGCGCTTCGCCATGATCGTGCTCGACCTCATGCGCCGCACCAAGACCGGCCAAGACCGCCTCAACGGCGGCATGACCCAAGGCTGGACGTTCGCCCATCGCGGCGGCACCAGCCGCACGATCCAAGGCACGACGGCGGTCTTCAACGACGCAGGGCTGGCAACCCACAAGAACGGCACCAAGATCGCCATCGCCCTCTTCATCGAGGGCGCAACGCTATCGACCGGTCAACTCGCCCAATTCCACTGCGCGACGGCACGTGCCGTGTTGCAGGCGTGGGGTTAGCGCGCATCCGCCAGCGCCGCGGCAGCATTGCATGCACGCATGAATTCCTGCAATCACCCCTCAGTGGCGCGCGCCGACCGGCATTGATCGATCGCGCTTGAGCTTGGCTCGCTTGCAGAGTACTCGTGGCCGCCGCGTCGCCGCGCGCCAACCCTCGCGCTGCAACGGTGCGGATCGAAGCCCACGTGGAGTGCGCGATGTCCAGCGACGAAATTGGAGCAGCCGAGGCTTACGCGTTCCTTCGCGTCCTCGCACCGAAATTGGCGCAACTCAAACAGCGTCTGCGCCGGGCCGACGACCAGCTGAAAAGTGGCGGCCCCGACGAGGGGCGTTTGAACGCGCTCATCGAAGCGCAACTATCACTCAGGGATTTCCTCGCGAGTCTCCCCGATTTCAGTGCCTTGGTGGGCCCGATCGATACCGTGGTGGACGCCTTGCGCGAAGAGGCGGTCGAGCAATCGACGCCGCTGGTCGCCCCTCCGATCGCAGCACCGCAAGTCGCGCCCGTCATCGCGCCGCGGCCGGCGAAACCGGACTCCGCGCCCGACGCTTGGCTGCGCATCGGCACGCTCGCCGCCGTGCAAAAACTGATCAACGCCGGCATGTCGGCCGTCAACGCCGAGAACTATTTGGCGAATACATACGCCTCCATCGGACTTGTGCAGCGCGACGGTGCTCCGATCACGATCGAACAAATTAGAGCCTGGCTCGGCTCGCGCGCCGGCGGCTGGCGCAACAATTCCGCGATGAAGCGAAAAACGGGCGGCCTCGCCGCCCCGCGTGGACCGGCCGCTCTGATCGAAGCCCAAGCCCGCGTCGACGACCTCTCGGCGATCTTCAAGAAAATGTCGGCGACCGCGCCGAAGTAGGTGGCGCTCGCTGAGAGCGACGCGATAACCGTAGCGCTATTGCTCGACGCGCAAGCGCATTCCAAGCACGTAGAGTTCGAACCCCTTGCCGGAGTCGAGTTCGAATAGCTCGTGATACTCGTCTGGCGCCTTGTACGAATATGTGAAGCGAGCTTTCCAGCCTTTGGGAACGTTTTCGAGATGCTCGGACACCAGCACAAGCCGCCCATCCTTGCTCGCGGCGCGATCCTGCACGTAGGTCGACACGAAACCAAGATTGTCGAATTGCCTCATGACGATGAGGTTACGCTGTTTGTCAAAGCTCCAAAAGTCGGTCGACGTGTGAACTTCCCCGGACTTGTTCTTCTCTTGCTTTGGATAGACAGACCGTCCTTCGATTACGATGAAGTTGCCATTGTGCACCCGCCTCGCATGACGGGTGCTGGCGGATGTCCCGGGTTGGCCTTCAGCGACGCCCTCCCAGTCCCCGACGAGCCACGATACGCCAGACAACTTGTCGCTCTTGACGTCTCCCGCGAACGCAACCCCGGCGCTGAGCACGAGAATCAAAACCACGAGCGGTGTATATTTTGACATCGATGGGCAGGCCCCCTTGCGAGTTGCACCAAGATTAGTCGAGCGGCGCCGTGCAGTCTTGCAAAAAAGGGACACATACCTCACGCGCGGGGGCGTTCGCAGAAAACGATGGGTTCTGAGCGAAGCTGCGACGGCGTCATCCCCACATAGTGACGAAACGCGTTCGTAAACGCCGCTTGATCGCCAAACCCGGCTTTATGGGCCACTTCGGCAATCGGCATTTCTCGACGGTCGACCAGACGCGCGCAAGCGCGCAGGATTCTTCCCGACATTACCAATTGCTTCGGCGAAAGACCGGAGTGTTTGTCGCATTGCCGCCGCAGCGTTCGCGACGTGACGCCAACGTCGTCGGCAAGTGTGGACAGGGGCTCACGCACGACACGCCACAGCAACGCGTCTTGAAGCTGCAGATTGCGTGCGTGTTCGGAGCCCCAGTCGCTAAGCCGGGCGATCAGCCACGCCTCCAAGATCACGCCCCATGAAGGACGCGGCGCTGTTACAAGCCGGTCGAGCAAGCGGTTTGCCTCCTCGCCGATCAGATCCGACAAAGCGACCGGTCGGTCCCAGCAATCGGCCAGCGAACAACCAAGGATCGCTGAGGCGACAGCGGGAGGCGTTCGAAATGCCAGCATCGCGTTTTCGCCTGTCGCCTTCAATCGAATGGCGCCGTGGCGTTGGGCGAAGATCATCGCCGACGGCGAAGGCACGGCCTGCGTCGTGCCGGCCGGCAGGATCGCGCACGCCCGACCCGTCTGAAACACGAACTCGACGTGAGCGTCGGGTGCGATCAACCCCGGCAAGACGTCCGTCGACGCCGCATACGACATGCTCCACACCGAACGCACCAACGCACGCAGGGCAGGTGAGGCAAGGGTGTGGTCGGCAAATGTCGTATTCATACTTGGCACCGCTCCATACAGGCTACGAACCCGGTGCCGGCACAATCAAGAGCATTATGGCTCGTTAGCCATGGTTCCGTTGACGCTATAGCGCGCAAGGATGCACCCGCAAGATATCGAGCGAGCTTCGGTGAGCGTCAGCTCCGTGCGATGACCCGCGTCCGGAAACAACGCCGCGCCCCCGCCGAGCAGAACCGGGTGAATGTTCAAACTGACTTCGTCGATGACACGCGCCTGAAAAAGAGAGCGCGCAAGATCGCCGCCCCCCATCAGGTAGATCGTTTTGCCGGGCTTGCCCTTAAGGTTTCGCACGAAAGCACCCGCGTTCTCGCTCACAAGGAAAGCGCCCGGTTTCGGCAATTCCTTTAGTGTGCGCGCGAAGACGTACGTCTCTATGCCGCCGCCGTCGTCCCCGCCGGCATTTGCCAGCGCGAACTCATAGGTCTTTCGACCCATCAGGATTGCATCGACGCTGGACCAAATGCTGCCCGTTTCGGCTTGTGCTTCGGGACCGAACCGCAGCCAGTCGAGCTCGCCGCTGGGGCCGGCGATGAACCCATCAAGACTGCATGCCGCCGCGTAAATAACCTTGCGCATCGCCGAGCCTCCCGCGCCTTAATCTAAATGCGGGTTTAGATTGAAACTAAACCGCCATTTAGATTAAGTCAATACGATGAGCCCGCGCCGACGAAAAGTCTCGGACGATGAAGTGTTCGCCGCCACCTTCCGCGCCATGCAGCGCCTTGGGCCGGGCGAACTGACGCTTTCGGAGATCGCGGCGGAGGCAGGCCTCACGGCAGGGGCGCTTGTTCAGCGTTTTGGCTCCAAGCGCGACCTGTTGTTGGCTTTCGCGGCGGGCGCCGCCGGGAGTTCGGACGACTTCCTTCAAAGTCTGCGCGTCAAGCACACCTCGCCGCTCGCCACCTTGCGCGACTACGCCGGCTGCATGGCCAACCTCGCTCCGTCGCCGGCGGCGTTGGCACGCAATCTCGCTTACCTACAGATCGACGTTGCCGATCCGGATTTTCGCGCGCACCTGCTGGCGCAATACCGCGCGACGCGGGTGGGCATCCTTCGCTTGGTGAAAGAGGCGGTCAAGATCGGCGAACTCGACGCGAAGACCCAGCCGCAAGATCTGACGCGCGCGATAGAAGCAGCGTTAAGCGGCGCGCTACTCACTTGGGCCATCTACCGGGAGGAAAGCGCGGAAGCGTGGCTGCACTCGATCCTCAACGCGGTTTTGCGGCCTTATCTAACCGCCCCCAGGCACGGGGTGCGCCGGACGAAGCGCGGCCGGCACAGCGCTGAATAGGCACCCCCTCGGCGATTTTCAAGAAGATGGCAGCGACCGCGCCGAAGTGACCGGCTTACTCGCCGTCGGGCCGGATATGCGACGGGGTCTTGTCGCAAAGCTGGCGCAAGCGGTCGATCTGGCGAATGTAGAGCGTCTTCGACTTGCGTTCGGCCACGCCGTCGCCCGCCAGATGCGACAGCACGCGCGCAACCGTTTCGCGCGTGGTCGACGCCTGCGCCGCGATCTGCGCTTGCGTCGGCAGGGGATAGATCAACCACGATCCGTGACGCACGGGATCGGGTTTGATCAATTTCAAAAGTTCGGAGTAGACGCGCTGATAGGCCGAGAGCGTCGCCAAATCCATGATCCGGTCGTCACTGGTGCGCACGATGCGCACGAGTTTCTCCATGATCACGAAGCCGACTTTGGGATATTGCTCGACAACGTCGCGGAACGCCTGCAGCGAGATCGACCCCAGCACGCAATCTTCAAGCGCCACCACGGTGGCCGAGCGCGGCAAGCCGTCGATCGCGGCCATTTCGCCGAAGAATTCGCCGGGCCCAGCGATTGCGTAAGCCACCTCGCGGCCGGACGGCGAAAAATTCACGATCCGGCAGCGCCCTTTGACGACGAAGAACACATCGCGCGAATCCGAATCCCGGTTGAGGATCGGTTCTCCCGCGTGGGCGACCTTCCACGCGCACAGGGCTTCGATGCGCGCGATCGCCGCCCTGTCGAGCGGCGCCAGCATCTTGTTGCTTGTCAGCGTGAATTCCGCCCGCGGCACTTCGGCGGTCGACCCCATACCGTCCCTCTTAGTCATCTGCATCCCGAGCCAGTCAGTTCCTGTCTATTAGATCGTAACGCCGCCGTCGATGACCATGGTCTGCCCGGTCATGAACGCCGCAGCCTTTGACGCCAAGAACACCGCGGCCCCAGCGATCTCGTCGGCTTCCCCGATCCGCTTCAACGGTGCGCCCGCCGTCGAACGTTCCAGGATGGCCGGATTGTCCCACAATGCTTTGGCGAAGTCCGTCTTGATTAACCCTGGAGCGATGCAATTGGCCCTGACGTTATGCGCCCCGAATTCGACGGCAATATTACGCGCCAGCTGAAAATCGGCGGCCTTCGAGATGCAATACGCCCCCAGCACCGGCGATCCGCGCAAGCCCCCGATCGACGAGACGATGATGATCGAACCGTCTTTGCGCTCAACCATTTCGGGTATCACCATATTACACAACTGATGATTGGCCTTCACATTGGCGCCCATGATCTTGTCGAACGCCTCGTCCGGCACCTGGGCCATCGACCCGAACACCGGATTGATCGCAGCATTGCACACCAGTACGTCGACGCGGCCCCACTTGGCGCGCGTCTTGGCGATCAGCTGCTCCAACTGCTCGCGCTGATTGATATTGCACGGAACGGAAATTGCGATTTCCTTTCCTTTGCCCCACCGCTGGTTGATCTCGGTGGTGACTTTCTCGCAGGCGTCCGCCTTGCGGCTGGATATCACGACCTTTGCGCCGTGTTCGGCCATTCGGTGTGCGATCGCCTCGCCGATACCTTTGGTAGAGCCGGTGATGACCGCGATTTTGCCGCTGAGATCGAAGAGTTGCATGATTTTTTCCGCCTTTTCCCAATTGTGCCGATTGTCTACCGAAATGAGTGCGCTTGGTGACGGCCGTCAAGCAAATTGACAAGGCGCCATATTGCCTGACGGTAGCTTCTCGGCTTAAGACGCCCCCATCCAAGAGCCATGCGAGAACACGTGGGGCCTTCAGAAGAGGATTCATTCATGCGTAAAGCCATAGCTATTCTAACCTGCGCCGCCTTCCTGTTGGGCGCGTGCCAGACGCAAGACCCGTACACCGGCGAACAAAAGACCAGCCACGCGACCCGCGGCGCTCTGTTCGGCGCCCTTGGCGGTGCCGCGATCGGCGCCCTGACCAACACCTCGAGCGGCAAACAAGCCGCCCGCAACGCGCTGATCGGCGCCGGCGTCGGCGCCCTCATAGGCACCGCGGTCGGCGGTTACATGGACAACCAAGAAGCCGAACTTCGCCAGCGCCTTCGCGCCGCCGGCGTCGGCGTTCAGCGCCAAGGCAACAACATCGTCCTTGTCATGGCCAGCGACATTACGTTCCCGGTCGACGGCGATCAGGTGAACCCGCAATTCTACCGGACACTGGCCGCGGTTGGCGAAGTCCTCGCCGAATACGAAAAGACCACGATCGAAGTCTCCGGCCACACCGACGCGACGGGCGCCGCCCAGTACAATCAAGACCTCTCGCAACGCCGCGCCAACTCGGTCGCTTACGTTCTGCAGCAAAACGGCGTCATGCCCCAGCGCATGTACGTCCAAGGCTTCGGCAAGACGCGCCCCATAGCGAGCAACGCAACGCCCGCCGGCCGCACCAAAAACCGCCGCGTGGAAATCCAGATCATCCCGCTGACGTCGTAACCCTGGGAGCGCGGGCGTCCCGCCCGTACGCCCTTCTTTCAAAAACACGAACCCCGCCGCCGGCTCACCCCGGCGGCGTTTTGCTTTCGCTGCTGCCGCCGCGGCCTTGCGTTCGCACTTTGTTAACGCTTGCCGCACGACATTTCTCCGCCAGCGGCCAGAGCGGCGTTTCATGTCCCCGATTTTGCCCCGCAGCAACCGGCGGCCTGCCGACATTCGCAGGCACCTGCGATGGCAAGCGCATACTTAATCTTCACGCGCGGTGGCGCACGATGGGCTGACATTCCCATTGGAGCGCGGCCATGGACGCAGTCACACCGAAACATATGCTTGGAATCTCCGGCCAAGGCTGGCGTCCGGTGCGCTGCCGGCGCGTTGCGCTGGTGCTGCAAGGCGGGGGCGCGCTTGGGGCGTATCAAGCGGGCGTCTATCAGGCTTTGCACGAAGCCGACATTCAGCCCGATTGGATTTCCGGCGTTTCGATCGGCGCAATCAACGCCGCGCTGATCGCCGGCAATCCGCTGGAACGGCGTTTGGAGCGGTTGACCGAATTTTGGGAAAAGATCACCGCGCGCAAGGTTTGGGCCTTTACGCCGGACGGCAACGTGTTCCGGGAAATGCGCAACGCCACCGCAGCCATGATGAGTGCAGCACTCGGCCAGCCCGACTTTTTCAAACCGCGCTTTCCCGGGCCGTGGTTCAACCCGCCGGGTGCGGCAGCCGCGACCTCGTACTACGACACCGCGCCGTTGCGCGAGACGCTGTGCCAGTTGGTGGATTTCGATCTGATCAATGAGAGCGACATGCATTTCTCGGTCGGCGCGGTCAATGTAGCGACCGGCAATTTGTGCTTCTTCGACAATACGAACGAACCGATCGGGCCGGACCATATCCTGGCGAGCGGCGCGCTGCCGCCTGCGTTTCCGAGCGTGAAAATCGGCAACCAGCATTATTGGGACGGCGGCATCGTCTCCAACACGCCGTTGCAGTATCTTCTGAATCACGAAGACGGCTTGAACGCCCTCGTCTTTCAGGTCGACCTTTTCAATGCGCGGGGCGCGCTGCCCGGCGACATCGCCGCGGTGATGGGGCGCCTGAAGGATATTCTCTATTCCTCGCGCACGCGCTACAACACCGACGTGTTCCGCCGCGTGCATGCGTGGAAGGCGCGGCTGCGCGAGGCGTTTCTCAAAATGCCGAAGGAATTGATGTCGGACGAGGACCGTCGGCTGCTCGAAGAATTGGAGCACCAGCCCGAGATGGCGATCTTGCACCTGATCTATCAGCAGAAGGCGTACGAAGGCCACGCCAAGGACTTCGAGTTTTCCGGCACCTCCATGCGCGAGCATTGGCAAAGTGGCTTTGAGGACACCAAGCGAACGCTGCAACACCGCGACTGGCTGGTCATTCCCCCGCCGGGCGGCGGAATCGTCACGCACGACGTGCACAGCAAGTTCCGCAAATAGAGAAGACGTCGCCCGGCGCCACGAGCGGGCGGAAATGGTTATGCTGTCCCTCGAGTTCTTTATTTCTCATACGCTCATTCGGCGAATCTTGCGATGATTGAGTGATCACGTGCACGGATCAAGAGGAGGCGCGAATGTGGCCATCACGAGATGTGACCTCCCTCATCTACGACTGGGCCAATGTCGCGCTCATCGCGAGTTTGGCGATCGGCGTCGTAGCCACCGTTCTTGTCGTATGGACGGCTAAGCGGAACGACGCGTACTTGCGGAAAGACCTTGCCAGCGCCAATGAGCGGACCGCCAACGTCGAACGCGAAACGGAAGGCGTTCGCCGCGACAACCTCAAATTGCAGGCCGATGTTGAACGTGAACGAGCGGAACGGTTGCCGCTTGCCGCGAAGGTTGACCCGCGTCGTTTGCTGGACCCCGGGCGCTCGCAACTCGTTCGCGCCTTGGAAGGGCACAAACGCTCGGTCCGCGTTGTGACCGCATCAGATATGGAAGCCGAGATTTTTGCACGTGATTTCGTGACTGCACTCAAACACGCGGGCTGTTCGGTGGACGTTCAGAGCTTTGCGCCGGGACCGCCGCTCTCATATGGTTTCGCGTACTTTGATCCGGCCGGAGAGAACGGAACATTCGCCAAAGCGATGGTTGGGATTTTTGGACCCGCCGGACTATTGCCGTCCGAACCTTTTGCTGGCCAAAGCTCGAAAACACTTCCGACCATAGTTGTCTACCTCAAGCCCGTTGGTTCGGTCGTGAACATTGAGCCTCTAAAAACGGAACGGCAGTGAGCCGCGTATAGGGAGTGGGATGGGGTCGTCACCTCATCAACCCCGTCCCGTTCAACAGTCACGAGAGAAATGGCGTCAGACATCAAAAACTCTGAACTGCGCGATGCCACCTGATCCGACCGCTTCACTCCGAACGCTGTACGCTCTTCAGTGCGCCATATTCGCGAGCGTTACGCATTTCGGCGCGGATGCGATCGATTAAGGCGTCGGGAACGTAGCCGAATCTGAATTTGCCCTGTGGCGTGACGTGTAAGTCAGGCCCAGGCCAATCGAAGGCGTTGAACTAGTCGCAGATCACCCACGAACGGTGAGCGGGAAGGCTCAGATGCGCCAAAACGCGCCGCGGAATCTCCACTGCGCAACGCGCGGCATCGGGTTCTTGGCTGGTGACCGGCGCAACCGCGACCCGTCGTCCGCGCGCTGTCGCGTCGACGATGACGACGATCGCGGGGCGCGCTTTCCTCACCGGCCTCATGCTCGCGCCGCCAGAGATAGAAGTACGGAATGACCAGCCCCGGCTCCGGTATCAAACCGGCCAAGGCGTCAATCCTCCATCAGCCTGTCGAGTTTCGGTCGGCGCCTGGACAACTTCTTGTCGAGCGATGCCGATAGATCGGCGTCCATCTCCCACGCGTAGGCGACTTTGGGCAGGCGGTCGCGCACCTTCAGATAACTCGCGAATTCCCCGGCCGAAACGAAATAACCTAGCACCACACCGGTCTTTTGGTTCGTCACCATCACCGGCTCGGATTGGGCCGCGAACGACCAATGCCCGAAGCGGCCGGCGAATTCGGTCGACGACACGTTGCGCAGTTTTTTCGCCGTTGTCTTGGCCATTGTCCTATTCCTCGATATTCAAAATTATCGGCAATATAGGTTATATTGGCCTAAATTCGCAACCACGGCCCCGCCAGCGTCTCCGTACAGAACCTGAGCTTGAATTTCGCGCCAAATGTTCTATATTTGTTCTATCGGCGACCGATGGCTTTGGTCGCGCTTGGGCGCCTGCATTTCGGACACGTTTGGGAGCGGCAAGATGAGCTTCAGATCGCGGCTAAATCTTCGCGCTGAAGTTGTGCGTGCGGGCGCAACCGGATCCACAGGCACCGAAAGGTCCGCTACAAATAGCGGCAGTGTAGCGGTTGGGATTACGTATGTTCTTGTCACCGACTTCTGGTTGTGCTGCCGCAGGCGACGGTGACAGCACCGGTGACGCCGACCCTTGTCACCGGTGTCACCCGTCGCGCGGCACCCTACGCCGACAGCGCCGCCTCGATCGCCTGCTTCAATTCCGCCCCCTCGGGCGTCACTTTCGAGTTGAACGTGCCCGCAAGGCTCCCGTCCTTGCCGATCAGAAATTTGTGGAAGTTCCAGCGCGGGGCACCGCCTTCGCCGAGTTCCTGGGCGATCCACTGATAAAGCGGATGGGCATCCGCGCCCGTCACATGCACTTTGCTGGTCAGCGGAAAATCGACCCCGAACCGCGCCTCGCAAAACGACTTGATCTCGCTGTCGCTGCCCGGCTCCTGCGCCCCGAAATCGTTCGACGGCACGCCCAGCACGACAAGCCCCTTGTCCTTGTAAGCCTGCCACAGCGCCTCGAGCCCCTTGTACTGAGGCGTAAATCCGCAAGCGCTCGCCGTGTTCACCACCAACACCGCGCACCCGTTATATCCGGCCAAAGGCAGCGGCTTTCCTTCGATCGAGGTGAAAGAAAATGCGTGGGCGTTCGTCATGGTCGGGACCTCCTCGGGTTAACACGTTGTAAACAGTTAAGGCCGGAGACTGCTAGCCAAGAGAATCGGGGGAAAGGCCAGGGTTTGAAAGCGATGCCGCGTCTGGACCAAATCGTGGTGCCGGGAATTGCGCTCCTCGCGGGGATCGTGATCGCGTCGGTGCTCTACCGCGTGGGCGCCACCGACGTCGTCGGCGGCATGTTGGTCACGGGCTTTGTGACGATCTTGGCCTCCTATTGCGATTTGGTGCTCGACCGCGTCGCCGAACGCTCGCGCGTTCAAGCCTCGTTCCATCACGTCGAAGCCGCGCAAACTCAGATGCGTACCGACGCCGATTTGACGCGCCGCGCCGTCGTCGAACTCAAACTCCATCTCGACGACCGCATGTCGTCGCGCAACGACCGCGTCGTGACCGAGGTCAAGGTCTTGGAATCGCTCGTCCGGCGCATGGCCGAAAGCATCGCGGACCGCGCAAAGGATCACGCCCCGACCGACGAGGAGGCTTACGCCGCTCACGCATCGGCATCGCCGATCTCGACGGCGCCAACCTCCGACGATGCGATGGTCGATCTGATCCGCCGCTCGCTAGAAGACGACCGGGTCGACCTATACCTCCAACCGATCGTCAGCCTGCCGCAGCGCAAGGTTCGCTTCTACGAGGCGCTCTCGCGGCTGCGCGCCGACGACGGCACCATCATCATGCCCTCGCAATATATTCGCGTCGCCGAACCGGCGGGCTTGATGTCGCTGGTCGACAACGTGCTTCTGTTCCGCTGCATCCAAGTTCTGCGCAGCTGGACCCAACGCAACAAGGACATCGGCGTCTTCTGCAACCTCTCTGCCGGCACGCTGCAGGACGCGGGCTTCTTCTCGCAATTCATCGAGTTCATGCAGCAGCATCGCGAACTCGCCTCGCTCCTCATCTTCGAAATCTCGCAAGAGACCTTCGCCAAGTGCGGGCCCGAGGAAAACTCGAACCTGAGCCATCTCGCCGATCTCGGTTTCAGCTTCTCGATGGACAAGGTCACGACCTTGGACATCGATTTCGCCGCCGCCCGCGCGCGGCAAATCCGCTACTTCAAAGTGCCGGCTGATCTATTGCTCGGCGATGCGGGACAGACCGGCGCCCGCGTCCATCCGGCCGACTTGAAAGAACTTCTCGCCCGCTTCGGCATGAACCTCATCGCCGAGCGCATCGAACAGGAGCGCGACGTCGTCGATCTGCTCGACTACAATGTCGACTTCGGACAGGGCTTCTTGTTCGGCGCACCCAAGCCGATCCGCGAGTCGATTTTCGCGCAAGGCCAACCGCGCAGCGCACCGGCGTCCACCTTGCCGTTTCGCCCGCGCGCCGTCGGCGCGGCGCGCTAGGCTCTGAGCCCGGCCGCCGCGAAAAATCTCGAAAGCAGACCAAGCGGCGCCCGCGCGCGAGCTTGTGCGACCGATCGGGCCTCGACCGGCATGCGCTCGCAATTCGCGATCAAGCGATAGCCGCGCTTCGTAATCGTTTCGATGTAGCGCGGAGCGCGTGCGTCGTCGTTCATCGCCCGTCGCAACTGACTGATGACCATCGCGACCGAATG
>JANOFM010000154.1:0-2256 GCA_031413635.1 Alphaproteobacteria bacterium
GTTCCGCCGCCTGGGCCGCGATCAGATGGACAAGATCGTCGACATCCAAATCGGCCGCCTGATGAAGCTGCTCGCCGACCGCAAGATCACGATCGAACTCGACCGGCCCGCCAAGGAATGGCTGGCCGCCACCGGCTACGACCCGGTCTACGGCGCCAGGCCCCTAAAGCGCGCGATTCAACGCTTCCTGCAGGACCCGCTCGCCGAACAAATCCTCGAAGGCAAAATCAAGGACGGCGACAAAGTCCGCGTCTCCGCCGACCCCGGCGGCCTGCTCATCAACGAAAAGCGAAAGGGAGCGACGCTACACTAAGAGCGATACTTGAACGGACACGCGCTCACCACCTCGCCGATCGCGGCGGACGCGCCGTCGAGCGGAAAGGTGAAGGCGACGAGTTGGCGCTTGATCGAAACGCTGCCCACGGTGGTCAGAAGGTCGGCGACGAACGCCGCTTCCGAGCCCTTGATCTCGTAAGTGCCCAACCCGTCGGTGATCGGCGCCCGCTTGGCGGTGGTCTCGTAGGGCCCCTCGTCGAACTCGAAGCGGACGTCTTCGAATTCGGGTTCCTGCCGCGAGAACTGAGAACCGGCATACTGAACTTCGCCGAGGTTGAATTGCAGCACGACGCCCGTCATGCCGCCGCACTGAAACCGCAACGCCACATGCGGCCGTTCGGCGTCGGGCACGATTTCGGCCACATAGACCGGCTGACCCAAAGGGTCGCGCGCGGTTTCGAAATGCCAACCGCCGGCAATCGCCGCGGCGAAAATCAAAGTGTGGATCAAGGCGCGGTGCCGCTCTGCGCCACGAGCGCGGGTGCCTCGATCAAGGCTGCGATCCGCGCCACGTTTTCCTGGAACGCGGCCAGGTCCTGGCCCGTCAGTGTACGCCCCGTCGGCAGCTTCACGCCCATGGGATTGATCTGGCGGGCCTTGACCAAAACCTCATAGTGCAGATGCGGCCCGGTCGACCGCCCGCTCGTCCCCACATAACCGATCACCTGCCCCTGGCGCACGCGCGCGCCGGGCTTCACGCCGCGCGCAAAGCGGCTGAGATGGGCATAGGCCGTGCTGTAGGCATTGACGTGGCGCACCCGCACATAACGCCCGTAGCCGCCGAACCACGAGGCCGTCTCGATCACGCCGTTACCGGCCGCCATAACCGGCGTGCCCGATGCCGCGCCGAAGTCGACGCCGCGATGCAGCTTGTTGTAACCCAAAATCGGGTGGCGCCGCACGCCGAAGCCCGACGTCAGGCGAGCGCCGTCGACGGGCGTGCGCATCAACATGCGTTTGCCGCTCGAACCTTTCGCCGTGAAGTAGTCGGTCGCTTGATCGTCGCCGGTGGTGAAGCGATACAGCTTCTTGCTGGTGCCCGACAGCGTCAGCTCGGCATATTGAATGGCCCCGCTCTTCAGCGCCTCGCCGTTCTCGTCGATGTAGTTCGTATACAGAAGATCGAACGTGTCGCCCGCGCGCACCTCGCGTTGAAAGTCGACGTCGTAGGAATAAATCCGGATCAGATCGACGATCACGGTTTCCGGGATACCGGCGGCCTTGGCCGACAGATAAAGACTGCCCTCGATCGTCCCTTGGCCCCGGGCGTCGATCGCTTTGAGCGCCTTGACGATTTCGCGCGCCGCGAACGAACCGTCGGGACTGCGCGCGACATAAATCTCGCGCTCGACGCTGGGTTTGATTAGCAAGTCGAGCAACGGCGCAAACGTCGGCGGCGCCACGATCTCGGACTCGATCGCGCCGCCCGCCGCACCCGTGGGCGCCGGCGCCGCCGTCTCGGGGCTGCCACCGGGCTCAAACGCATCGAACGTCACTGTAACAAGCTGACCCTCGCGCAGCGTCGATGCATCGTACACGGATGAAAGCGCGGAGATCGCCGCATGGGCTTCGATCGGATCGGCCCCCGCTCCGATTAGAATTTCGCTCAGCGTATCGCCCGGCTGCACCGCGATCTGTCGCGTCTCGGGCTGATCGTCGACGATCTCGGGTTCGGGCGCAGCCAACGTCTCGACCGCTAGCGTCTCGCCCAACCAAGCAAACCGCGCCGCCCCATTTCCGAACGACACCGCAAGGACGATCACCCCAATGGCTGCCACCAGCACGCCTGCCATCGTCGCCGCGGCTGCAAACCACGGATACCCTGCAGACCCATCACTGTCGCGCCCTACGCCCACTTCGAACTCCACGATACTGCGTCGCAACGTGAGACAGATCTCGAAGGCTGCTTTTCCGCCACGA
>JANOFM010000155.1:0-16602 GCA_031413635.1 Alphaproteobacteria bacterium
TGTCGCCCGGAAATTCGTATTTCGACAGAAGCTCGCGAACCTCGAGCTCGACCAAGTCGAGCAATTCCGGATCGTCGACCATGTCGACCTTGTTCATGAAGACAACCAGCGCCGGCACGCCGACCTGACGGGCGAGCAGGATGTGCTCGCGCGTCTGGGGCATCGGGCCGTCGGCGGCGGAGACCACCAGGATCGCGCCGTCCATTTGGGCCGCACCCGTGATCATGTTCTTGACGTAGTCGGCGTGGCCCGGGCAATCGACGTGGGCGTAGTGGCGCGCGTTCGTCTCATACTCCACGTGGGCGGTCGAAATCGTAATGCCGCGCGCCTTTTCCTCAGGCGCCTTGTCGATCTGGTCGTAAGCCGTGTACTGGGCTTGACCCGTCTTGGCCAGAATCTTCGTGATCGCAGCCGTCAGCGACGTCTTCCCATGGTCGACGTGGCCAATCGTGCCGATGTTGCAGTGCGGCTTGTTCCGCTCAAACTTTGCTTTGCCCATGGTCCTGTTCTCCGGAGGCTACGATTCTGTTTTCGATCTTCAGGTGTTTTTCGCGATAATTTCTTCGGCAATCGCACGCGGCACATCTTCGTAATGGTCGAATTGCATCGAGTAGCTGGCGCGACCCTGACTCATCGATCTGAGGTTATTGACGTATCCGAACATGTTGGCGAGCGGCACCATGGCGGTGATGACCTGCGCGTTGCCGCGCTGATCGGTGCCTTGGACCTGACCGCGACGCGAGTTCAAGTCGCCGATGACGCCGCCCATGAAATCGTCGGGCGTCACCACTTCGACTTTCATAATCGGTTCCAGCAACTTGACGGCCTTGCGTTCCTTCAATTCGCGGAACGCCGCGCGCGCCGCGATTTCGAACGTCAGCACGTTCGAGTCCACTTCGTGGAAGGCGCCATCGACGAGCGTCGCCTTGAAGTCGATCAGCGGGAAGCCCGCGAGCACGCCGTTGTCACGCGAGGCGTTCAAGCCTTTTTCGACGCCCGGTACATATTCGCGCGGAACCGAACCGCCGACGACTTCGTTTTCGAAGATGAAGCCGGACCCTGCCGCCAAAGGCTCGAATTGAATCTTCACGCGGGCGAATTGGCCCGAACCGCCGGTTTGCTTTTTGTGGGTGTAGTCGATTTCGACGGCTTTGGTCAGGGTTTCGCGGAAAGCGACTTGCGGCGCGCCGATATTGGCATCGACCCCGTAGGTGCGTCGAAGGATGTCGACCTTAATGTCGAGATGAAGTTCGCCCATACCCCGCAGAATGGTTTGACCCGATTCTTGATCGACCGAGACGCGGAATGAGGGGTCTTCCTGCCCGAGGCGCGCGAGGGCAACGCCCATTTTTTCCTGGTCCGCCTTCGTCTTCGGTTCAATGGCGACCGAGATGACGGGTTCCGGGAATTACATCTTTTCCAGGATCACAGGGTGAGCCGGATCGCACAGCGTATCGCCGGTGCGCGATTCCTTAAGTGCCGCGAGGGCCACGATATCACCGGCGACGGCTTCCTTGACGTCTTCGCGGCTGTTGGCATGCATCAACAGCATGCGGCCGACGCGTTCCTTGCGGTCGCGCGTCGAGTTCAGCAGCGTCGTGCCGCTTTGGAGGGTGCCGGAATAGATACGGCAAAACGTGATGGAGCCGACGAACGTGTCGTCCATGATTTTGAACGCCAGCAACGACAGCGGTTCCTTGTCGTCGGCTCGGCGCTCGACGATTTCTTCCACCTTGCCCGGCTTGATTCCTTTGACCGGCGGAATGTCGAGTGGCGACGGGAGATAATCGACGACCGCGTCGAGCAGGGTTTGTACGCCCTTGTTCTTGAACGCGGCGCCGCAAGTGACCGGCACGAAGACGAAGCCGATCGCGCCCTTGCGGATCAAGCGCTTCAACGTGGCGACATCGGGTTCTTTGCCGTCGAGATAGGCTTGCATGACGTCATCGTCGAGTTCGACGGCCATTTCAAGCAGCTTGTGACGCCACTCGCCGACCTTGTCCTTCATCTCCGGGGGGATGGGGCCTTCTTCGAATTTCGCACCGAGCGTTTCATCTTTCCAGACGATCGACTTCATTTCGACCAGGTCGATGATGCCTTTAAAGTCGGATTCGGCGCCGTAGGGCAGTTGGATCACCGCGGGCTTGGTGCCCAGGCGGTCGATCATCATTTGCACGCAGCGGTAAAAGTCAGCGCCGGTGCGGTCCATCTTGTTGACGAAGCAAATGCGCGGCACGTGATACTTGTCGGCTTGGCGCCAGACGGTCTCCGATTGCGGCTCGACGCCTGCGACCGAGTCGAAAACCGCGACCGCGCCGTCGAGCACGCGCATCGAGCGTTCGACTTCAATGGTGAAGTCGACGTGGCCGGGCGTGTCAATGATGTTGACGCGATAGTCTTTCCAGTATGCGGTCGTGGCGGCCGAGGTAATCGTGATGCCGCGTTCCTGTTCCTGCTCCATGAAGTCCATGGTGGCGGCGCCGTCGTGCACTTCGCCGATCTTATGGCTCTTGCCCGTGTAGTAGAGAATGCGCTCCGTCGTCGTCGTCTTGCCGGCGTCGATGTGCGCGGCAATGCCGATGTTGCGATATTTCTCGAGGGGGGTCGTGCGGGCCATAATTCGTTTCCGGGTACTCTTTCGCGCCTACCAGCGATAATGGGAGAAGGCGCGATTTGCTTCGGCCATCTTGTGGGTGTCTTCGCGCTTCTTAACGGCGGTTCCGCGATTGTTGGCGGCGTCGAGCAATTCGGCCGACAGGCGCTGTTCCATCGTTTGTTCGTTGCGACCGCGGGCGGCGGAGATGATCCAGCGGATCGCCAAGGCCTGACGGCGCTCAAGACGGACTTCGACGGGGACTTGGTACGTCGCGCCACCGACGCGGCGCGAGCGGACTTCGATCGCGGGCGCCACATTGTCGAGAGCGGAGTGGAACAATTTCAGCGGGTCCGATTTCGCTTTCGTCTCAATCGAGGCCAAGGCGCCATAGACGATATGCTCGGTGACGGATTTTTTGCCGTCATACATCAAGCAGTTCATGAACTTCGCAATGATGAGATCACCGTACTTCGCGTCGGGAAGGATCTCGCGTTTTTGGGGGCGGCGACGGCGTGACATGGTGCTTCTCCCCTTATTTCGGACGTTTCGCGCCGTAGAGCGAGCGCGCTTGTTTGCGGTCTTTGACGCCTTGCGTGTCGAGTACGCCGCGCAGGATGTGGTAGCGAACGCCCGGCAAGTCCTTCACGCAACCGCCGCGGATGAGCACCACGGAGTGTTCCTGAAGATTGTGACCTTCGCCCGGAATGTAGCTGATCACTTCCTGCTGGTTCGTCAGACGAACGCGCGCGACTTTGCGCAGCGCCGAGTTCGGCTTTTTCGGTGTCGTCGTGTACACGCGCGTGCAGACGCCGCGTTTTTGCGGCGACTTGTCCAAGGCCGGCACCTTCGTGCGACGAAGGTCCGGGCGGCGCGGCTTGCGGATCAGCTGGTTGATCGTTGGCATTCGGTTTGGGCTTTGCTCATCTCGTTCGCGCACGAATAAATCAAACGCACAAAGCGCTCGCGGGAGTCGTGCACTCTCCCGTGGCGCTTGGTTCAACGTGCAGAGGACCGGCCGGTTTCCCGGAGGGTCGTGCGTTCAAACCTGTACCCATTGGACATTGCGGGTGCGTCTAGGGAAATTCCCTACGGCCAGCCGTCAAATGAGGCGCGGGTTCTACCTGCGCAATATTCTTCCGTCAACGGGATTCACCGTGCCTCCCCCTCGCGGGCAGGCCAGCGAAAGCGAGCGGAGCGAAGTTTGAGTGGGCGGGGGTGCAGCAGTCCCCCACCCGCTCGAACTTCGTTTTCGCCGGCCTCCCCGCAAGTGGGAGGCTTTGCGCCTTATTCCGCGGCGTTGCTCGTCGGCGTCGCCGGGACGACCGGAAGCGCTGCTTGACGCGCGGCCAAGATTGCCTTGTCCCGGTCGGCCGCGACTTGCTTCATCCGCGTCATCATGCCGCCAGTTCCAGCGGGGATCAGACGACCGACGATCACGTTTTCCTTCAAGCCATCGAGCGTGTCGATCTTGCCCGAAACCGCCGCCTCGGTGAGGACGCGGGTGGTTTCTTGGAAGGAGGCGGCCGAGATAAACGAGCGCGTCTGCAGCGAGGCCTTGGTAATCCCCAAGAGCACCGGCTTGCCGACCGCCTGCTTGATGCCTTCGAGTTTGGCCTTGGCGTTGATTTCTTCGTACTCGATGAAATCGAGCTGCTCGCCTTGGACCAGCGTCGTGTCGCCGCCATCCTCGATCTCCACTTTCTGGAGCATCTGACGGACGATGACTTCGATGTGCTTGTCGTTGATCTTCACGCCTTGCAGTCGATAGACCTCTTGAATTTCCTGGACGAGGTAACCGGCCAACGCCTCGACACCCTTGATACGCAGGATGTCGTGCGGCGCTGGATGGCCATCCAAGATGAAGTCGCCCTGCTCGACGAAGTCGCCTTCCTGGACGGTGATGTGCTTGCCCTTGGGGATCAAGTACTCGACCGGCTCCAGTTTTTCGTCCTTCGGTTTCAAAATCACGCGGCGCTTGTTCTTGTAGTCTTTGCCGAACTCGATCCAGCCGTCGGCTTCCGCGATGATCGCGTGGTCCTTGGGTTTGCGGGCTTCGAACAGCTCGGCCACACGCGGCAGTCCGCCGGTGATGTCGCGCGTTTTGGCGCCTTCGGTCGGGATACGGGCTAGAATGTCGCCCTGTTGAACCTCAGCGCCGTCGTCGACCGACAACACGGCGTCGACCGAGAGCAGGTAGCGCGCTTCGGACTTGTTGGCGAGAATGACGATCTCGCCCTTCTTGTCGCGCAGCGAAATCGCCGGACGCAAGTCGCCGCCGCGCGGGTTCGAACGCCAGTCAAGCACGACCTTGTTGGAAATGCCGGTCGATTCGTCGGTCACTTCCTTCAAGCTGATGCCTTCGACGAGGCCTTCGTATTTCACGTAGCCCGCTTTTTCGGTGAGGATCGGGATCGTGTAGGGGTCCCATTCGATGATGCGTTCGCCGCGCTTGACCTTGGCACCTTCGTCGAACTTCAAATGGGCGCCAAAGGGAATTTTGTAGCTGGCGCGTTCCTGACCGTTTTCGTCAAGAATTTGCATCTGGCTGTTGCGGCCCATGGCGCGGAACAAACCCGACGAGTCTTTGACCACGTTGCGGTTGACCATCTTGATCTTGCCGTCGTGGCTTGCGTCCAGGAACGACGTTTCGGCAACCTGCGCCGCGCCGCCGATGTGGAAGGTGCGCATCGTGAGCTGAGTGCCCGGCTCGCCGATCGACTGGGCGGCGATGACACCAACCGCTTCGCCGGCGTTGACGGGCGTACCGCGTGCAAGATCGCGGCCGTAGCACTTCGCGCAAACACCCGACTTCAGATCGCAGGTCAGCACCGAACGGATGCGCACCTTGGATACCAGCGCCGCCTCGATGATTTCGACCTTGTCTTCGGTGATTTCCTCGTTGCGCTTGACCAGTGTTTTGTTGGTCGCCGGGTCTTTGATGTCTTCGGCGGAGGTGCGGCCCAGCGTGCGTTCGCCGAGCGTCGCCACGACGTTACCGCCGTCCAGAACCGCGCCGACCGTGATGCCGAGCTTCGTGCCGCAGTCGTCGTGCACGATGATGCAATCCTGTGCGACATCGACGAGGCGGCGCGTCAGATAGCCCGAGTTCGCCGTCTTCAACGCCGTGTCCGCAAGACCTTTGCGCGCGCCGTGGGTCGAGTTGAAGTACTCGAGCACGGTTAGGCCTTCCTTGAAGTTCGAGATGATCGGCGTTTCGATGATCTCGCCCGACGGCTTGGTCATGAGGCCGCGCATACCGGCCAGCTGTTTCATTTGGGTCGGCGAACCGCGGGCGCCCGAATGCGACATCATGTAGATCGAGTTGATCTCCATGACCCGCTTGGTGACCGGGTCCTTCTTTTGGGCGGAAATTTCGCGCATCATTTCTTCGGCGACGCGGTCGGTACATTTCGACCAGGCGTCGACGGCCTTGTTGTATTTCTCGCCTTCGGTGATGAAGCCGTCTTGGTATTGCTTTTCGTAATCTTTGATCAGCTTGCGCGTTTCATCGACCAGACGCACCTTCGTGTGCGGGATGACCATGTCGTCCTTGCCGAACGAGATGCCGGCCTTGAAGGCTTCGCGGAAACCCAGCGCCATGATCGCGTCGGCGAACAGGACGGTCTCTTTCTGACCGCAGTGGCGATAGACGATGTCAATCAAAGCCGAGATTTCCGGCTTGCGCAGAACCTTGTTGACCATGGAGAAGGGAACGTTCGGATTGCGCGGCAGAAGCTCGGCGATCATCAAACGGCCGGGCGTGGTATCGACGCGCACCGTGACCGGCTTATTGTTGGCGTCGACGGTTTTGTAGCGCGCCTTGATCTTGGAGTGCAGCGTGAGAACGCCTTGGCCAAGGGCGTGTTCGATTTCGCCCATGTCGACGAAGGCCTTACCTTCGCCGGGTTCGCCGTCGCGATCGAGCGAGCAGTAATAGATACCGAGCACGATGTCTTGGCTGGGGACGATGATCGGCTTGCCGTTTGCGGGGCTCAAGATGTTGTTCGTCGACATCATCAGCACGCGCGCTTCCAACTGCGCTTCCAGCGACAGCGGAACGTGGACGGCCATTTGGTCGCCGTCGAAGTCGGCATTGAATGCCGTGCAAACCAGCGGGTGAAGCTGGATGGCCTTGCCTTCGATGAGCACGGGCTCGAACGCTTGAATGCCCAAGCGGTGGAGCGTCGGCGCGCGGTTCAAGAGTACGGGATGTTCGCGAATAACTTCGGCAAGGATATCCCAAACTTCGGGACGTTCCTTTTCGACCATCTTTTTCGACTGTTTGACGGTGGCCGACAGGCCCTTCGCTTCAAGCCGGTTGTAAATAAACGGCTTGAAGAGTTCTAGCGCCATCTTCTTGGGCAGACCGCATTGATGCAGCTTCAGCTCGGGACCGACGACGATCACGGAGCGGCCCGAATAGTCGACGCGCTTTCCGAGCAGATTCTGGCGGAAGCGGCCTTGCTTGCCCTTCAACATGTCGGCGAGCGATTTCAGCGGGCGCTTGTTCGCGCCCGTGATGACGCGGCCGCGACGGCCGTTGTCGAACAACGCGTCGACCGATTCCTGCAACATGCGCTTTTCGTTGCGGATGATGATGTCCGGCGCACGGAGTTCGATCAGGCGCTTCAAGCGGTTGTTGCGGTTGATGACGCGGCGATAGAGATCGTTCAAATCCGAGGTCGCAAAGCGGCCGCCGTCGAGCGGCACCAGCGGACGCAGTTCGGGCGGAATGACCGGTACAACCGTCAAGATCATCCATTCCGGCCGATTGCCGGAATCGAGAAATGACTCGACGAGTTTCAGACGCTTGACCAGCTTCTTGGGCTTGAGTTCCGAGGTCGTCGTGGCGATTTCCTGGCGCAGCGAGACCTTCAGTTCCTTCAGGTCGAGCTTCATCAACAATTCGCGGATCGCTTCGGCGCCGATCATGGCAGTGAAACTGTCGTCGCCGTATTCTTCCTGTGCCTTCAGGTACTCGTCCTCGGACAGAATCGTGCGTTCCTTGAGCGGGGTCAGACCCGGCTCAACGACGATGTAACCTTCGAAATAGAGAATACGCTCGAGATCCTTGAGCATCATGTCGAGCAGCAAGCCGATGCGCGACGGCAGCGACTTCATGAACCAGATGTGAGCGACCGGCGAGGCGAGCTCGATATGGCCCATACGCTCGCGCCGGACTTTCGAGAGGGTGACTTCGACGCCGCACTTTTCGCAGACGATGCCGCGATATTTCATGCGCTTGTACTTGCCGCACAGGCACTCGTAGTCCTTGATCGGACCGAAGATGCGCGCGCAGAACAGACCGTCGCGTTCGGGCTTGAACGTACGGTAGTTGATCGTTTCCGGCTTTTTGATTTCGCCGTACGACCAGGATTGGATTTTCTCCGGGCTTGCAAGCGCAATCCGGATTCGATCGAACGTCGGAGCGGCCGCGACCGGGCCGAAGACGTTGAGGACTTCTTGGTTCATGGAGCGTGGTTCTCCTTAATTCAATTCTTTTGATTTGATCGGCGTCACGACGTCGGTGTCTCGGTTACGAGGTCGACGTTGAGGCCCAGCGAGCGCATTTCTTTGACGAGCACGTTGAAGCTTTCCGGGATACCCGCTTCGAAATTCTCGTCGCCCCGCACGATCGCCTCGTAGACCTTGGTGCGACCCGCGACGTCGTCGGATTTGACGGTGAGAATTTCCTGCAACGTGTACGCCGCGCCGTAAGCTTCGAGCGCCCAGACTTCCATTTCGCCGAAACGCTGTCCACCGAACTGGGCTTTGCCGCCCAGCGGTTGCTGCGTGACAAGGCTGTAGGGTCCGATCGAACGGGCGTGGATCTTGTCGTCGACCAAATGGTGCAGCTTGAGCATGTAGATGTAGCCGACGGTGACTTGCCGCTTGAACGGCTCGCCCGTGCGTCCATCGTAGAGCTGCACCTGGCCCGAGACCGAGAGCCCTGCCAGTTCGAGCATCTTGTTGATGTCGACCTCGTGCGCGCCGTCGAAGACCGGGGTTGCGATGTGAATGCCGTCGACCATACCGTCGGCGATTTCGGCCAACTCCTCGTCTTTGAGATCGCCCAGATTTCCATCCGTGCCGAAGATCGTCTTCATGTGTTTGCGCAGAGGCTCGGCTTTGCTGTCACGGCGATACTTCGAAACAAGGTCGCCAATCTGGCGTCCGAGGCCGTTACAAGCCCAGCCCAAATGGGTTTCCAGAATCTGCCCGACATTCATACGGCTCGGCACGCCCAACGGGTTGAGCACGATGTCGACCGAAGTCCCGTCGTCCAGATGCGGCATATCCTCGATCGGCACGATCTTCGAAATGACGCCCTTGTTGCCGTGACGGCCGGCCATCTTGTCGCCCGGCTGCAGCTTGCGCTTCACCGCGACAAACACTTTGACCATCTTCATCACACCCGGCGGCAGTTCGTCGCCGCGACGCAGCTTGTCGACCTTGTCGGCAAAGCGGGCCTCCAAGCGGTTCTTGGCATCGTCGTATTGCTTGCGCAACGCTTCGACTTCGCCTTGCGCCTTTTCGTTGCGCAATGCCAGTTGCCACCACTGAACCTTGGTTAAGGTTTCGAGCAGAGACTGTGTCACCTTCGAATCCGGAGCGACACCCTTGGGCCCGTGCGCGATTTGCTTGTGCAGCAACAGCTCTTCCAGACGCGCATAGATGTTGCGCTCCAAGATCGCCAACTCGTCGTCGCGGTCCTTGGCGAAGCGTTCGATTTCCTCGCGTTCGATGGCCAGCGCGCGCTGGTCCTTTTCGATGCCGTGGCGGTTGAAGACCCGCACTTCCACGATCGTGCCCGACGCACCCGGCGGCAGGCGCAAGCTGGTATCGCGAACGTCCGAAGCCTTTTCGCCGAAGATGGCGCGCAGGAGTTTTTCCTCAGGCGTCATCGGGCTTTCACCCTTCGGCGTGATCTTGCCGACCAGGATGTCGCCCGGCGCCACTTCCGCGCCGATATAGACGATGCCGGCTTCGTCGAGGTTTTTCAGCGCTTCTTCGCCGACATTGGGGATGTCGCGCGTGATTTCCTCGGGCCCAAGCTTCGTATCACGGGCCATGGTTTCGAATTCCTCGATGTGGATCGAGGTGAAGACGTCGTCGCGCACGATGCGTTCGGAGATCAGGATCGAGTCTTCGAAGTTGTAGCCGTTCCACGGCATGAAGGCGACGAGCACGTTGCGGCCGAGCGCCAACTCGCCGAGATCGGTCGAGGGACCGTCAGCGACGATGTCGCCGGCTTGCACGCGGTCGCCCACCTTCACCAACGGACGCTGCGTGATGCAGGTCGATTGATTTGAGCGCTGGAACTTCTGCAAGCGATAGATGTCGACGCCGGGTTTGGCGTGGTCGGTTTCTTCCGAGGCGCGCACGACGATACGGGTAGCGTCGACCTGGTCGACGATGCCGTTGCGGCGGGCGGCAATTGCCGCGCCGGAGTCGCGCGCAACGACGCCTTCAAGACCGGTGCCGACGAACGGCGCCTCGGACTGAAGCAACGGCACTGCTTGACGCTGCATGTTCGAGCCCATGAGCGCGCGGTTGGCGTCGTCATTCTCCAAGAATGGAATGAGGGCGGCCGCGACGGATACGAGCTGCTTGGGCGAGACGTCCATGAACTCGACGCGATCGGGGGGCAACAACAGGAAGTCGCCGCCCTTGCGGCACGAGATCAGATCGTCCGTGAAGCGGCCTTTGGCGTCGAGCGGCACGTTCGCTTGGGCGATGGCGTATTTGGATTCCTCCATCGCCGATTGATAGACGACTTCGTTCGTTACCTTGCCGTCCTTGACGCGGCGGTACGGGCTTTCGATGAAGCCGTATTTGTTCACGCGCGCATAAGTCGCCAGCGAGTTGATCAGACCGATGTTCGGACCTTCCGGCGTTTCAATCGGGCAGATGCGGCCATAGTGGGTCGGGTGGACGTCGCGGACTTCGAAGCCCGCGCGTTCGCGCGTGAGACCGCCCGGCCCAAGCGCCGAGAGGCGGCGCTTGTGGGTGATTTCGGACAGCGGGTTTGTCTGGTCCATGAACTGCGACAGCTGCGACGATCCGAAGAACTCGCGAACAGCGGCGGCAGCCGGCTTTGCGTTGATCAGATCGTGCGGCATGACCGTGTCGATCTCGACCGAGGACATGCGTTCCTTGATCGCGCGTTCCATGCGCAACAGGCCGACGCGATACTGGTTTTCCATCAACTCGCCGACCGAGCGCACGCGCCGGTTCGCCAGATTATCGATGTCGTCGATTTCGCCCTTGCCGTCGCGCAGGTCGTGCAGCACCTTGACCACGGCGAGCAAATCCTCGCGGCGCAATGTGCGCAGCGTGTCGGGCGCATCGAGGCCCAGGCGCGAGTTCATTTTCACCCGGCCGACGGCCGACAGGTCGTAACGTTCGGTGTCGAAGAACAGGCCGTTGAACAGCACTTCGGCGGTGTCGATCGTCGGCGGTTCGCCCGGACGCATGACCCGGTAGACGTCGATCAGCGCGTGCTCGCGCGATTGGTTCTTGTCGACGGCAAGCGTGTTGCGGATGAAGGCGCCGGTATTGATGTGGTCGATGTCGAGCAGCGGCAATTCGTCGAAGCCCGCATTGGTCAGGTCTTCGAGCGACTCCTCGGAAATTTCGTCGCCGGCCTCGGCGAAGATTTCGCCGCTTTCGGGATTGACGCAATCGAGCGCCAGATAGCGGCCGTAGAGATCTTCGTTCGGCACCAACAGCTGCTTCAGGCCTTCGTCGGCGAGCTTGCGCGCGCCGCGCGGGGTAAGCTTTCGGCCGGCCTCAATGACGACCTCGCCGGTCTTGGCGTTCTTCAGGTCGAAGGCAGGCTTCAAGGTGCGCATGCGCTCGGGGTCGAACGGCGTCGTCCAGCCGTCCTTCGCTTCCTTGTAGATCACCGTGCGGTAGAACTGGGCGAGGATTTCCTCGCCGGTCAGGCCGAGCGCGAACAGCAACGTCGTGACCGGCAGCTTGCGGCGGCGGTCGATGCGGACGTGAATGATGTCCTTGGCGTCGAATTCGAAATCGAGCCACGAGCCGCGATAGGGAATGACGCGCGCGCCGAACAGCAACTTGCCGCTCGAGTGGGTCTTGCCCTTGTCGTGGTCGAAGAACACGCCTGGCGAGCGGTGCATCTGGCTGACGATGACGCGCTCGGTGCCGTTGATGACGAACGTGCCGTGCTCGGTCATCAGCGGCAAGTCGCCCATGTAGACGTCTTGTTCCTTGATGTCCTTGACCGACTTGGCTTGGGTTTCGAGGTCGACCTCGAACACGATGAGGCGCAGCTTCACCTTCAAGGGCGCCGCATAGTTCATGCCGCGCTGACGGCATTCGTCGACGTCGTATTTCGGTTCCTCGAATTCGTAGTGCACGTATTCAAGGCGCGAGGTTTCCGCGAAATCGGTGATCGGAAACACCGAGCGGAACACCGCTTCAAGACCGGTGTTCGTCCGCGAGTCGGGCTTCACATACATCTGCAGGAAGTGCGCGTAGGACTCGCGCTGCACCTCGATCAGATTTGGAAGCTGCGCGACTTCGGCAATCCGTCCGAAAGTTTTGCGCACCCGCTTGCGGTCCGTGAACGACAACGCCATGTTTGATCCTTAAATCCGTCTCAAGCCTGTTCGCTCTCTCGTTCGAACGCTCGGCCCGCCAGGGCAAAGCACTCGCCTTCGGCAATTCGCTTTCTCGCCTCAGCCCCGGACGGAGAGCATCCCGGAGCAACGACGAAACGACCTCACCGCCCGGGGGGCAACTCCCGCGGGCGGTGAAACCGAACGCTATTTTTAGCGACCAGCGGCGCCATCGCCGCTGCCCGCAATTACTTCAACGAAACCTTCGCGCCTTCGGCTTCCAGCTTCTTCTTCATTTCTTCGGCGGCCGTCTTCGGCACGTCGCCTTTAACTTCCTTCGGTGCGGCTTCGACAAGGTCCTTGGCTTCTTTCAGGCCGAGTCCGGTCAATTCGCGCACGACCTTGATGACGTTGATCTTTTTGTCGCCTGCCGCTTCGAGGAAGACGGAGAATTCCGTCTTCGCTTCGGCCACAACCGCCGCCGGACCCGCCGCCGCCGCAACGGCCACAGGTGCCGCCGCCGAGACGCCCCATTTTTCTTCGAGCATCTTGGACAAGTCGGCTGCTTCCATCACCGTCAGCGTGGAGAGCTCTTCAACGATTTTTTCGAGTTTGGACATGATGTGTACGTTCCTTTGCTTTCATTCAACCTTGGGACATTCACTTATTCGTCAGTCGATCAGGCGGCGTCGCTTTTCCTGGCATGAGCGCCGATTACGCGGGCGAGCTGCCCGGCCGGTGCTTGCAGAATGCTGGCGACTTTCGTCGCCGGCTGTTTCAGCATGCCTGCAAGACGCGCCCTGAGTTCGTTGAGCGAGGGCAGCGAGGCCAAAGCCTCAACGCCTTTCGCATCCAAGAACGTGGTGCCAACGACCCCGCCCAAGATCACGAACTTCGCGTTCGTCTTGGCGTAGTCGAAAGCAGCCTTGGGCGCGGCGATCGGATCGAGCGAAAATGCAATCCCGGTCGGACCTTTGAGAAGATCCTGCACGGGCTTTGCCATCGTTCCTTCCGCGGCACGCTTTGCGAGACGGTTCTTGGAGACTTTGAAACTCGCCCCCACCGCCCGCATCTGCGACCGTAGCTTCGACATATCGGCCACGGTCATGCCTTGATAGCGCGCGACGACGACGACACCGGCTTTGCCGAACTCTGTGTTCAGCGTACCGATGACTTCGGCTTTTTGCGTTCTATCCACTTTTGGCTCCTTGCCTTGTTCGCCCATGCGGCCGGGATTGTCGCCCCGCCCTTCGAGCCGTCTTCAAAAACCCGTCCCAAGGGTTTGCAAGCACTTGGCGCCCGGTCGCCCGAACGCTTCACGCACTCAACCCCCGTCTATGCAGGCTTTCGCCGATTAAGCCGTGTACGGACAAATCCGCACGCGACGCCTGCAGTCTCGGACAGGCGGGGCAACCTTGCCCCGTCCACCGGCGGTTGCCCGCCGGAATTCAAATTCCTTATCCGGCCATCACCGTCGACGTTTCGATCGTGACGCCCGGCCCTTGCGTCGAAGAGATCGCCATCTTTTTCAGATAGTTCCCCTTCGCCGCCGCGGGCTTGGCCTTCATGACCGAGTCGAACAAGGCGCGGATGTTTTCGATCAATGCGGTTTCCGTGAACGACGCCTTACCGACGCCGGCGTGAATGATGCCGGCCTTCTCGGCGCGGAATTCGACCGCGCCGCCCTTGGCGTCCTTCACCGCTTTGGTCACGTCCATCGTCACGGTGCCGACCTTCGGGTTCGGCATCAGGCCGCGCGGGCCCAACACTTTGCCGAGACGGCCGACGAGGCCCATCATGTCGGGCGTCGCGATCAAGCGGTCGAAATCGATCTTGCCGCCGTTGATGATTTCGAACAGATCTTCGGCGCCGACGATATCGGCGCCCGCCGCCGTTGCTTCATTGGCCTTGCCGCCCTTGGCAAAGACCGCGACGCGCAGCGTCTTGCCCGTGCCGTTCGGCAGGTTGACGACGCCGCGCACCATTTGATCGGCGTGCCGCGGATCGACACCCAAGTTGATCGCAACTTCGATCGTTTCGTCGAACTTCGCCTTGGCGCGCGACTTGACCATCTTCACCGCCTCGGTCAACGCATATTGCTTGCGCGGATCGACGCCGGCGCGGGCCGCGGCCAAGCGCTTGCCTTCTTTCGGAGCTTTCTTCGTGCTTGCCATGGCGCTTACCCCTTGACCTCTAGACCCATCGAACGCGCCGAGCCTTCGATAATTTTCATCGCAGCTTCGATATCGTTCGCGTTCAGATCTTTCATTTTGGTCTCGGCGATCTTGCGGACGTCGGCTTTGGTCACCGAGCCCTTCAGCTCGAGGCCGGGCTTCTTCGAGCCGCCGTCGACCTTCGCCGCCTTCTTGAGAAGGAACGAGGCCGGGGGCGTTTTCATTTCGAGCGAAAAGGACTTGTCCTGGTAATAGGTTATGATCACCGGGATCGGCATGCCCTTTTCAAGTTCTTGGGTCCGTGCGTTAAACGTCTTGCAGAACTCCATGATGTTCAGACCGCGCTGACCGAGCGCGGGTCCGATCGGCGGCGACGGATTGGCCGCCCCTGCCGGTACCTGGAGCTTGATTTGCCCCATCACTTTCTTCGCCACGAGTTTTTCTCCCTCTCTTATGGCTTAGCGGTTCAACGGTCCGGCTTTCGCCTCGCCTCCCGCGGGTTTCACTTCCACTCTCCGTGTCATGGTCCGCCTTCGCGGACCATTTACAACTTTTCGACCTGAGCAAAATCCAATTCGACCGGCGTCGCGCGGCCGAAAATCGAAACTGCCACTTTCAAACGCGAACGGCCTTCGTCGATTTCCTCGACGGTGCCGTTGAACGACGTGAACGGACCGTCGGCCACACGCACTTGCTCGCCGATCTCGAAGGTGATCGCGGGCTTGGGGTGTTCGACGCCTTCCTTCACTTGATTCAAAATGCGATCGACTTCGGCTTGGGTCACCGGCATCGGCTTATTGTTCGTGCCCAAGAAACCCGTCACCTTGGGCGTGTTCTTGACGAGATGGTAGGCCTCGTCCGTCAGGCGCGCCTTGACCAGCACGTAGCCGGGAAAGAACTTGCGCTCGGCGTTGATCTTTTGGCCGCGGCGGATCTCAACAACCTCCTCGGTGGGCACCAAGACTTCCTCGAACAGTTCGGTCAAACCGTGCTGTTGGGCCTGTTTCTTGATTTCCTCGGCCACCTTTTTCTCGAAGTTCGAGTAGGCGTGGACGATGTACCAGCGCAGAGGCGGCAGGGTCGTGTTTGTCGGATGTGCTTGAGCCATGTGCGTTACACCAGCCCCAATACGAATTTGACGACGTTGCTCAAGGCAAAATCGACGATCGCGAAGAACACCACCGACATCAAGATCATGATGAAGACGGCGATGGTGGTAACGCGCGTTTCGGCGATCGTGGGCCAGGTGACCTTCTGGCCTTCCTGACGCACTTCGGCGAAGAACGCGGGCGCTCCGGTGATCCAGCTCAATAAGCTTGCGCGCGGGGGCGTCGGTTCGACGGCTTTGCCGCCACCTCCACCACCCTTGCCCTGCCCGTCCGCCATCGTCTTCATCCGAATGTTTGGCCTTGTTCAGTCTTCTGCACGTCGTCGCTGCTGCTTCACATCTTGGCAGGGGCGGAGGGACTCGAACCCACGACCCTCGGTTTTGGAGACCGATGCTCTACCAGCTGAGCTACACCCCTAATCCTGGTTACTTCACAATCTTCGAGACGACTCCGGAACCGACGGTCCGGCCGCCTTCACGAATGGCGAAGCGCAACTTCTCTTCCATCGCGATCGGCACGATCAGTTCGACATCCATCGCAACGTTGTCGCCCGGCATCACCATCTCGGTGCCGGCCGGCAGCGTCACCACACCCGTTACGTCGGTCGTGCGGAAGTAAAACTGCGGACGATAGTTCGTGAAGAACGGCGTATGACGACCGCCTTCGTCCTTGGTCAAAATATAGGCCTCGGCCTTGAAGTTCGTGTGCGGCGTCACCGATCCGGGCTTGGCCAGAATCTGGCCGCGTTCCACACCTTCGCGTTCCACACCGCGCAGCAGACAGCCGGCATTGTCGCCCGCTTCGGCTTGGTCAAGAAGCTTGCGGAACATTTCGACGCCCGTCACAACGGTCTTGGTCGTCGGACGGATGCCGATGATCTCGACTTCCTCACCGACCTTGACGATGCCACGCTCTACGCGGCCCGTGACCACCGTCCCGCGGCCCGAGATCGAGAACACGTCTTCGACGGGCATCAGGAATGGCTGATCTTTTGGACGCTGCGGCTGAGGAATGTGCTCGTCCACCGCCTTCATCAATGCCAAGATCGCCTTTTCGCCGAGCTCGGGGTTCTTGTCTTCAAGGGCCATCAACGCCGAGCCACGGATGATCGGAATCGTGTCGCCCGGAAATTCGTA
>JANOFM010000156.1:0-2329 GCA_031413635.1 Alphaproteobacteria bacterium
TACGCAGCGCGCTTGACCGGTTGAAACAAGCAGAGCAGGCCCATCAACTCGGCGGCGTGGCGGCGGCGCTAAGCTGGAGCCAAATGTTAATTCTCGGCGCGCTCGCCAGCCTCGTGACGGGTTTGTTGGTTGCCGCCGGACTGTTGCATTTGGGAATCATCAATCCGCTGAAAATGCTGGAACGGAGCCTTGCCTCGCTCGGCGACGGAAATGTCGGCCAGCGTGTGTGGGGCACCGATCGTGAAGACGAAATCGGACAATTGGCGCGCGCAAGCGAAAAGCTCCGGTGCAGCCTCACCGAAACGGCCGCGCTCAAATCGCTCGCCGAAAACAGTCAATTGCGCATCATCTTGGAGGGACAAGGCTCGGTCCTATTCGAAAAACTCGCGGCCGATGTAACGTCCGCCGCCGAGGCGCTCAAAGGAGCCTCGGCCGATCTTGCCAAACTGCAAACGCGCGACCGGGAAGAACTCGACGCAGCGCTCGCCAAACTCAATCGGGCGAGCGCCGGCGCCGACGACGCCGCCAATGCCTTGCGCCGCGACGGCGAAACGGCAATCCAAAGCGTTCGTGCGTCGACCGGTGATTTGCTCGGCAAGGCGAAGCAGCGCGCGGACCACCTCGACCAAATCGCCGCCCGCTACGAGCACGGCAGCGAGCAAATGGAATCGGTGGTCGCTGTCATCAAGGTCAACTCGGCACAGGTCGTTGAGGAATTCGCCGATGCGACCGGCTCGATCAAGCGTTTGGCTAGCGACGCGCGGCAAATCCAAAGCGCTTTCTTCTCGAGCTGCGACAAAATCTCGTCCGACGCCGCCCACACGACCGACAAAATCCGCACCCTGGCCTCGGGCCTCACCGACGCGCTGGCAAAATTGGAATCCGGCAGCGCTGACACGATCGGCGCCTTGAACAGAGCCGCGGCCGCGCTCGACGAACGCGGCTCCGCCAACGAAACCCGTCTGGAGAAAACCACCGGAGAGTTCGAAGACATCCTGCGGCTTTTCCGGGATGACGTATCGGCTCGGCCGCACGCGGACGAAAGCAGCCAACTAGCCGAAGCAACCGCGCTTTTGCGCCAAATCTCGGCCCGGCTGGAAACACCGGCGCCTGCCCTGGACGGCGACCTGAGATCGTTCTCTGCAACGATGTGCCAAGAAATGGAGGCCGTCCGCACCGAAATTCGCGACTTGGCCGTGCGCATGACCGAAGAACGCATCATGGCGTCCGCCGGCGCACCGGTCGTCGGCAACGCCAACACATCGGAAATACCGAGTTCGAGCCAGCGCAGCCTCGCCGACGTGCCGGGCGAAGAGCTCATGGCGCGATTGCAGGATTTGGCTGCGGAAATGAACGCAACGCAAAACCGCACGGATCAATCGACCTCGCTCAAGGCCGCGCTCGGCGCCTTCGCCGAAGACGTTAGAGTCCTGGCACCCGGCGCCGATCGATCCGCGCGCCTGAGGTCTCTGGGCAAAGCACTTGATCGCCATGCCGAGGAAATCGAGACCCGCGCAGCCGAAGTCGAGCCCTCCGCCACCGCGCTGCGCACCGAGCTTCACGCCATCACCAGCGAATTGCGCACGGTCGCGGCACGCGCCCAATCGAGCGGCACGGTGAAAGACGCTCCGGCCTTGCGCGAAACCGCCATCGAATTGGGTGCCCGCGCCGAGTCGCTCTTCACCTATCTCGCCAATACGCACCACGGAACGCCGGACGACGACGATCAGCCAACCGCCGTCACCGTCGACGATCCTTCGGCCGACATTGCAACTCTAGTCCGGCTGATTGCCAAGCTCGAAGCCCGTGCCGAACGCCTGTCGCAGAGCGCGGTGGCCGCGCGCTTCGACGATGTCAGCGATGACCTAAGTCCCGCCGAACGCGAAGCCAACTTCCGCAACGCCGAACGCAGGACCGGCGGCGCCATCCACACGGTCTTCGAATCCATCGAGCGCTTGAACAACGTCGCCGCCGCCTTGGCCCGCGCCGGCGACATCGAACGCCAACGCAAAGCCGCGCATTGAGCGGGCCACTATTTGGGCAAGATCGTGAAAGGACTGTGCCCCGGAAGGCCGAGTGTATCGCCCTTCACTCTGGCGCCTTCAGCTGGCCAAGGTGTCGTGGGCTTAAACCAGCCTTTCGCACGACCAGCCTCTTCGAGCGACATTGTCGTGGTTTCCGCGCTCAAAAGCGCGCCGATGTCGCCACTTCGGTTGAGCGGGTCGTTCATTCCAAGAGCCGCGTCGCCAAAACGAAACTCGGGGCACTCGCGACGCACTGCTTCGCTCAACGATCCGTCGCGATTGCACAGATACGTCCACACAGCCAA
>JANOFM010000157.1:0-3056 GCA_031413635.1 Alphaproteobacteria bacterium
CGCTCGATCGCTTTGACTGGCGCCGTGGTGAACCAGCGCGGTTCCGCCGCGTTGCTCGCCTGCGCCACGATGCGCGCGATCGGCGCAAGTCCCGCATCGCCGCGCGCCAGAACCAAGGCCGCCGCGCCGTCGGAAATCGACGACGAATTCGCCGCCGTCACGGTGCCGTCCTTGGCGAAGGCGGGTTTTAGCGTCGCCACCTTCGAGGTGTCGGCCTTGCGCGGCTGCTCGTCGGTCGCGACCGCGATGTCGCCGCCCTTGCCGCGCACGGCAACCGCCACGATCTCGTCTTCAAAGCCGCCGTCCTTCTGCGCCCGCTGCGCCCGCATCGTGGACTCGATCGCGTAAGCATCTTGCTCGGCGCGGGTGAATTGATAGTGCCGTGCAGCATCCTCGGCATAGGTGCCCATCAAGCGGCCCTCATACGCATCCTCAAGCCCGTCGAGGAACATATGGTCCTTGACCTCGGCATGGCCCAGTCGCATCCCGCCACGCGCCTTGGGCAAAAGATACGGCGCGTTCGTCATCGACTCCATGCCACCCGCAACGACAACGCGCGCGCCACCCTGCCCCAATTGATCGGACGCCAGCATCAAAGCCTTCATGCCCGAACCGCAAACCTTGTTCACCGTCGTGCACGGCACTGTGTTCGGCAGCCCGCCGTGAATCGAGGCCTGCCGCGCCGGCGCCTGCCCCAATCCGGCAGGCAGCACGCAACCCATATAGGCCTCGTCGATCTGTTCGGGCTTCAGCCCGGCGCGCGACACCGCCGCGCGGATCGCTGCCGCGCCCAGTTGCGGTGCGCTCAACCCAGACAGTTCGCCCTGAAACCCACCCATCGGCGTGCGCGCCATTCCTGCGATGACAATGTCGTGCTTGTTCATGACTTCGTTTCCCGCCTCTCGCATCGAACGCTCGCGCGCCACGCATTGGTTCAGACCGTACCAGAAGGTGCCCAAAAGGTGAAAGCGCGTCGTGTGCGCGATCAAATAAGTCGTTAGACTCCGGCCCAACGTGCCGCCGAACACAGGCACGAACCAGAGGGAGGAACACATGGTCAAACTCGCGCTTGGCGCCGTCGTCGCTGCGATTGCGATGTTCGTTTGGGGCTTCATCTATTGGGGAACAGGCATCGTCGACCTGTTCACCCACATGACCCCGGAAGCCGAAACCGCCTTATCCGAAGCACTGAAGACGAACCTGACCGCCGACGGCGTCTATTTCATTCCCGAACCAAAACACGGCACGCCCGACGAATGGCAGCAGCGCATGAGCGCAGGCCCGCTCGCCATGATCAACTATCGCGCGGGCGGCGCCGCCCCAATGGGCGTTATGATGGGCATGGGCTTTGCGCATATGCTGGTGACGGCGGCCTTGCTTGGCGTATTGCTGCAAATGCTGTTGCCCGCGACGCACGGATACGTCGATCGTCTCAAACTGATCGCAGTCGCGGGCTTCATTGCCGCCTTCTACATTCACTTCGCCCAGCCGATCTGGTGGCACTATCCATGGTTCCACGCCGCCACCGGCTTCGTCTACGACCTCGTGTCCTTCACCATCGCGGGCGCGATCCTCGCCTATTTCATCGCGCCGCAAAAAGTTTGACCTATCACGTGAGCGCGGTGGCACTCGTTGCCGCGCTCAAGCCGTCTCCTCGAACAGCTCGCGCCCGATCAGCATGCGCCTGATCTCGCTCGTACCCGCGCCGATTTCGTAGAGTTTCGCGTCGCGCAGCAATCGTCCCGTCGGATAGTCGTTGATGTAACCGTTGCCGCCCAGCGTTTGGATGGCCTCGAGCGCCATCCACGTCGCCGTCTCCGACGCAAACAAAATCGCCGCCGCCGCATCCTTGCGCGTGGTCTCGCCGCGGTCGCAAGCCTTCGCCACGGTGTAAACATAAGCACGCGCCGCATTCATGCGCGTGTACATGTCCGCGAGCTTGCCTTGCATCAGCTGAAACGTGCCGATCGCTTGGCCGAATTGTTTGCGCTCGTGCACATACGGCAGCACGATGTCCATCGCATTGCGCATGATGCCGAGCGGCCCGGCGGCGAGCACCGCACGCTCGTAATCGAGCCCCGACATCAACACGCGCACGCCTTCGTCCACGCGACCCAGCACATTCTCCGCCGGCACTTCGCAATCCGTGAACACCAGCTCGCCGGTATCCGACCCGCGCATGCCCATCTTGTCGAGCTTCTGCGCCGTGGCAAAACCCTTCGTGCCTTTTTCGACGATGAACGCGGTAATGCCGCGCGGTCCAGCATCGGGTTCGGTCTTCGCATAGACGACCACCACATCCGCATCGGGGCCGTTCGTGATCCACATCTTTGTACCATTCAGCACATAACGATCGCCCTTGCGATCGGCACGCATCCGCATCCCGACAACATCCGAGCCCGCACCGGGCTCCGACATGGCCAGCGCGCCCAAATGCTCGCCCGACACCAGCTTCGGCAGATAGGCCGCCTTTTGCGCGTGATCGCCGTTTCGCTTGATTTGGTTGACGCACAGATTGGAATGCGCGCCGTAGGACAGCCCGACGGCCGCCGAACCCCGGCTGATCTCTTCCATGGCGACCACATGCTCGAGATAGCCGAGCCCCAAGCCGCCGAATTCATCTTCCACCGTGATCCCATGCAGGCCAAGCGCGCCGAGCTCGGGCCAGAGGTCGCGCGGGAAAGTGTTGGTGGCGTCGATCTCGGCGGCGCGCGGGGCGATCTTGTCGCCAGCGAAACGGGCGGTGGTTTCGCGGATGGCGTCGGCGTTTTCGCCGAGCTGGAAGTCGAGGGCGGGCGCGGAATTGGCGATCATGGCGTGCTTTCCAAATCTGCAAAGCTCGATAGCATCGCCGCGCCACAGAAAACAGAGTCGCGATGCCCAAGCTGCAAAGTCAGATCGATACCAACTCCGACGGCTTCAAAGCCAATATCGCGCACAATCGAGCGCTGGCGGCGACGTTGCGTCAACGCACGGCGGAGATCGCCAAGGGCGGGCCGGAAGAGTCGCGGGCGCGGCATGAGAAACGGGGCAAGCTGTTGCCGCGCGAGCGGGTC
>JANOFM010000158.1:0-21679 GCA_031413635.1 Alphaproteobacteria bacterium
GCCGACCTGCACCTTGAGTACATGACCGGCGTGCTCGACACGCTCGAATGGCTGCGCTTGAACGAACCCGAGATCCGGCAAGCTCTGGCAGCAAAGGCGGCAACGGGATGAGCGCACGTCACGTCGAGATCGCCTGCGAGCTGCGCCACGAAACCGAAAAGGCGTTCCTCATCCACGACGGCACGAAGGAAATCTGGCTGCCCAAGAGCATGGTCGAGTTCGAACTCGACAAACCGGGCGCGACTTCCGGCACCGCGACGATGCCCGAATGGTTCGCGCAGGAGAAGGGATTGATATGACATCGCGCTATTCCCTCAAGGCCCAGATCGCCGAGGCCAGGCGCCAGCTCGCGATGATGCGCGGCGTCTATCCGGAAATGATCAAAGCGGGCCACCTCGATCGCGCCGGCGCCGATTGCGACCTGGCGCTGATGGAAGCGATCGTCGACACGCTCGAATGGCTCGACAGAAACCAGGCGCGCATCAAAACCGCGCTCGGGGAGCGCCAGCACGCATGAGCGGCCCGAAAAACTACGCGGTGATGGCCCAACGCGTCGAGGCCGCCGACGCGCTCGACTTCTTTCCGACCCCGCCGTGGGCGACGCGCGCGCTGCTCCACGAGATCATCGGGCCCGAGCGCGTCGCCGCACTGCGCTGCTGGGAACCGGCCGCGGGCGAGGGCCACATGGCCGAGGTTTTGCGGGAGTCTTTCGCCGACGTCTTTGCCTCGGACGTGCACGACTACGGCCGCGGCTATGCCGTCGGCAACTTTGTCGGCCACGGCGGGCTCGATCTCGGCGATCGCGCGCAGTGCCCGTTCCGCCCGGACTGGATCATCACCAATCCGCCGTTCAATTTGGCCTCGCGCTTTCTGACGCGCGCGATGCAGGACGCGGGCGCAGGCGTCGCCCTGCTGTTGCGCACCGCGTGGCTCGAATCGGAGGAACGCTGGCGCGATGTGTTCGCGCGCGTCGCGCCCACGATCGTGGCGCAGTTCGTCGAGCGCGTGCCGATGGTCAAAGGCCGCTGGAACCCCGACGCCTCGAGCGCGACGGCCTATCTGTGGCTGATATGGGAACGCGACCCCGCGGAGGGCTTCGCGCGCGTGGCCGAGTCGCGCTTGGTTTGGATCCCGCCGGGTGCAAGGAAGCGCTACACACACCGCGACGATCGCCGCCGCTTCGCGGGAGCGAAGACGTGAGCGGCATCGATTTCATCGATCCGGCCGAGGCGGCGAAGCGGCTGAAACACTCGAAGAAGTGGCTCTTGAACAAGCTGTGCGAGGATCGCGGTCGCGCCGACGGGCCGCCTCGGCTACAGTTTCACGATCATCTGGGACGGGTGCCGGTATGGACGGAAGAGAGTTTTGCGCTGCTCGCAAGCGCCATCATCGCGGAGCAAAGACGGCCCGCGAAAACGGCGTCCGCCTCCGCAAGCGCGACGGATTCTGGCATATCGTCGGCACGCTTCGCGTCAAGGGACGCAAGATCCGCCTACGAGAAAGTACTGGATTTCGGGCGACCGACGAATTCCGCGAAGCCGGCGAGACGCAGCTCATCGCCCGCGTCGGCGAAGTCCAAGGCGTCGTCATCTTCGGGCTCAAGCCCACCGTCGCCGTCGCCGTTGCGGCTCATCACTACCTGAACCGCACGCGCGATCGCGGCAAGAAACTTTCCAAGCAGGACATCGCGCGCATCAAGGACGTCACGCGCCGCTTCGGCCTGCGCCTGCTGCGCGACGTCGGCGACGCCGATTGGATCGCCTACGCAAACGAGAAGACGGCCGGCGTCGCGGCATCGACGCGCGAACGCTTTCTCAATCTCATCGTCGCTTTCCTGCACTTCGCGCGCAAAAAGCCGAACGAGTGGATCGACGCGCTGCCGGCGTTTCAGCGCGACAAGGCCGCGCGCAATCCGAACCGCCGCAAGCGCCGGCGCGTCGCCGATCTGCGGCCCGATCTCATCGGCTTCATGATCGAGCACGCGAGCCCGCATCTTAAAGGCCAGCTCGTCGCCGAATGGTCGACCGGCGCCCGTGTGTCGAGCGTGTTGCACGGCGTGCGCGTCTGCGACCTGCTTCTGGCGCCCGGGCGCGAGCGCTTGACCTTCAACGATTTGAAGAACGGCACCACCGTCGACGCGGCGCTGCACCCCTGGGCGGCCGAGCAGCTGCGCACCTACGTCGCTTGGCGCGGCGCGATGCACGATCGCGAGGCGCCGCTGTTCCTGCGTCAGGACAAACGCACCTACAAATTCTCCGACGACGTCGCCCGCGGCACGCAGAACAAGACGGCGTTCAACGCCATGAAGCGCCGCGCCGGCGCCGCGCTGTCGGCCGAGGCGGCGAAGGACGAGACGGCGGCCGACGCGCGCGATCGCCTGCTCGCCGACGCCAAGCTCGTCGCCCAGGTGACGCAGCATTGGTTCCGCCACATGCTGGCAACGAACCTGCTCGCGCGCACCGACGGCAATCTGCGCATGGTCATGGAGCAAGTCGGCTGGCTCGATGTGCGCAGCGCGATCGCCTACACCCACGACGTCCCCGAACTGCGCCGCACGACGATCGCCAGCCTCGAGGCGCCGACGATGAAGAGGAAGGACACGGCATGAGAACGAAGCGCGATTTCGCGTGTCGCCAACGTGTCGGACGAATGGGATCGTTCGCGGTGCGTTCGGGAAGTTGCGCAACAAACGTTCGGCGAAAATCGCCGGAAAACTGGAGCGGGCGAGGCGATTCGAACGCCCGACCCTAACCTTGGCAAGGTTATGCTCTACCCCTGAGCTACGCCCGCGCTCCGTAATCGCGGGAGGAATGATACACCCGCGCCGATTAAGGCCGTGGGTTATGGCGTAAAGGCCCCGGCGATGCAATATGGCCCCCTCACCGAGGGAGTGGGGCCATGCGTCGCTTCGTTTTCGCCGTCTTTTGCCTATTTCAGATCGCAACGCCGGCCATGGCCGCCGGTGAGCCCCAACTCGTGCGCATCGAGGGCTATGCCGACGAGGCGATGGAACCGTTCCTGTCGCGCGACGGGCGCTTCCTGTTTTTCAACACGCGCAACGATCCGGGCGCCAACACCAACATCCACTTTGCCGAAGCCAACGGCGACGAATTCATCTATCGCGGCATTCTCGGCGGCACCGTGTCCTATGCGCTGGACGGCAAGCCGACGATGAGCTCGGACGGTCGCTTTTGCTTCGTCTCGCCGCGCGATTATCGCCGCGCACTCGTCTCGGTTTTTTGCGGTACGTTTGACGGCGAGCGGGTGAACAACGTCCAGCCTCAAACCACGTTGCCGGGCGAGCGTTTGGGGCGTTTGATCTTCGATGTGGAATTGGCCGCCGACGGCCAATCGATGGTCTTCGCCGAAGGCACGTTCTCGGGCGGCGACGCGCCGGACGACGCCGACATTTACCTCGCCACGCTCGGACCGCGCGGCTTCGTGCGTTCGACGGCCGGCGCAAAAATCTTCGCGAACATCAACACCGGCGCCCTCGAATACGCGCCGTCGCTGTCCGCCGACGGTCTTGAACTCTATTTCACCCGCGTCGCGGGCTTTTGGCTATTGCGCAAGCCGCGCATCTTCCATGCCCGCCGCACCAGCGTCGATGCGCCATTCGGCAAGCCGGCGGAACTGGAATCGATCGAGGGTTTTGTCGAAGCACCCTCGATCGCCGCCGACAATACGCTCTACTTCCACCGTCGCCTGGACGATCGTTATGCACTCTGGCGCGTCCCACGCTGAAGCGAGCCTGCTTCGTTTCGCGCGCGGCCGCGGACATGCCCCCTCATCCTGCACTTTCCGAAGCGCCCGTCAGACGGTATAGACTAGAAACCACAACGACTTAGGTGGACGGCACCGGTGCCTTGGCAAAGGCCGGCCGCGCCACCATCTCAACATCGGCCGAAACGCGATCAAGGGCGACAAGAAACAAGCCATGCAAACGATTATTGGACAAAAAACAGCACCGGCAGCGGCAAGCCCCGACGGCCTGATCAAGGACTCCTCGGAACGCACCTTCGTCGCCGACGTGCTCGAGGCCTCGCGCGAAGTGCCCGTTATCGTCGATTTTTGGGCGCCGTGGTGCGGCCCCTGCAAGCAACTGACCCCGATCCTCGAAAAAGTCGTTCGCGAGGCCAAGGGCGCGGTCAAACTGGTCAAGATCAACATCGAAGAGAACAAGCGCATCGCCCAGCAAATGCGCATTCAGTCGATCCCCGCCGTCTTCGCCTTTCGCAACGGCCAGCCCGTCGACGGCTTCGTCGGCGGCTTGAAGGAATCGGAGATTCGCGACTTCGTCAAACGCCTGGGCGGCGAAGCCGGTCCCTCGCCGGTCGATGAACTCATGGCCATCGCCGAAGAGGCGTTGAAGTCGGGCGATCTCGGCACGGCGGCGCAAGCCTACGGGCAAGTCCTGCAGGAAGATCCGCAGAATCCGTTGGCCCTCGGCGGTCTCGCCCGGTGCTATCTGACCAGCGGCGACATCGACCGCGCTAAACAGACGTTGGCGATGGTCGCTCCCGAACATCAATCGAATCCCGCGATCACCGCCGTGCAAGCGCAATTGAAGCTCGCCGATCAGGCACAAGGCGCGGGCGACGTCGGCGCGCTGCAGGCGAAATCGCAAGCCGACCCGAACGATCATCAAGCCCGCCTCGATCTTGCGGTCGCCTTGGCCGCGCGCGGAGATGCGGAAGCGGCCATCGCCGAAATCCTCGAAGCCGTCCGCCGCGACCGCAATTGGAACGAAGGTGCCGCACGCAAACAACTGCTGACCTTGTTCGAAGCTCTCGGCTCGGCTGACCCCGCCGTGCAAAGCGGGCGGCGCAAATTGTCCGCGATTCTCTTTTCATGAGCGAGGCGCGAATGACCGGCCCTCGCGCCCCAAGCCTCGCCGAGCTTCCGGCCGTCATTCCGATTTTCCCGTTGGCGGGCGCGTTGCTGTTGCCGCGCGGACGTCTGCCGCTGAACGTTTTCGAGCCGCGTTATCTGGCAATGATCGACGATGCCATGCGCCATGATCGCGTCATCGGCATGGTTCAACCGGCGAACCAAGATCAAAAGCACCCCTCCCTCTATCCCATTGGTTGTCTCGGACGCTTGACCTCGTGGAGCGAAACCGGCGACGGGCGCCTGATGATCACGCTCACGGGCCTGATCCGCTTTCGCATCGGCGCCGAACTCAAGACCACGACGCCCTATCGCCAGGTCGAGGCTGCCTTCGCGCCGTTCGCCGACGACCTCAAGGAATCCGACGATGAAGATTGTGTCGACCGCAAGCGCCTCGGCGCCAGCCTCAAATCCTATTTGAAGCTGCGCAATCTCGAAGCCGACTGGTCCTCGATCGAACGCGCGCCGGGCGAAGTCTTGATCAATTCGCTCGCCATGATCTGCCCGTTCGATGTCGCGGAAAAGCAAGCTCTGCTCGAAGCGCCGCGTCTCGCCGAGCGCGCCCAACTCCTGACCGCGCTCATTGAAATGGCGGCGGCAAGCTCCGGCAACACCGAAGGGGGCGCGACGTTGCAATGACCCTGGAACCCAACAAGGGCGGTCCCAAGACCGAAGGCCGCCCCGACCCGAAGCTGCTTGAAATTCTGGTCTGTCCGGTGACGAAGGGGACGCTCACCTACGACGCGGCGGCGCAGGAATTGATCTCCAAACATGCGCGCCTTGCCTATCCCATTCGCGGCGGCATTCCGATCATGCTGCCCGACGAGGCGCGCCAGCTGACGGACGACGAGCTCAAATCGTGAGCGACGCCGCACCCTGGCCCACGAACATCGACTTCAAGAAAGCCGAACGCGTTCTTCACATCGCCTTCGAAGACGGCGCAACGTTTGAACTGCCCGCCGAGTATCTGCGCGTCGAAAGCCCCAGCGCCGAAGTCCAGGGCCACGGCGCCGCCACCAAAGTCACGGTCGCCGGCAAGAAGAACGTGTCGATCGCCAAGATCGAACCGATCGGCCGTTACGCCGTGCGTTTGATCTTCGACGACGGTCACGACACCGGGCTCTATTCCTGGGACTATCTGCACAAACTCGGCCGCGATCGGATCAAACGCTGGTTCGAATACGAAAGCCGGCTTAGGGCCGCAGGCCTAAGCCGCGAGGCGTGAGCGCAGCGATGCTCCCCGAGGTTCCCTTCCTCCCGAACTTTTGGCTCTTCGTCGCGCTCATCCTCGCGATGATCGCTTGGCGCATTTGGGGCGGCCGCGTCGTCGAAGTCTTCCGCCGCATGGATCGGCGACGCCGCGACGCGGAACTTCAAGCCTATTTCGACCGCATGAACCCGCAAGCCCATTTTCGCCAAACCGTCGATCAACTGAGCGAAGCGACCCCCGCCATCGAACCGTTCGCCAAGGCCGAGGGCGCAAGCGATCCGCGTGCGATTTGGTCGGGCAACATCTTCGCCTCCCACGCCGACGCCGATGCCGCCCGCTGGCGCCACATCATCATGCAAGCCCGCGACTTCTACCTCGACCTCGACCGCACCTACGGCAACCGCGTAAAGGCAAGACGCTCAAGCGAAACGCTTGGCGGCGGGGACGGTGAAACAAAACACTGACAGCGAATCCTAAATCGCCTCGCCCCGCATCAACCGAGGCACCTCGCCGCCCTCGCCGCCGGCTTGGCGCATGAAAAAGCGCTTCAGCGGCGTGATCGAATCCACCACATCCATCCCGAACCGCCGCGCCATCGCCATTGGCGCGATGTCGTTGGAGAACAGCCGGTTGAGCGCGTCCATCGACGCCGTGAACATGGCGTTGTCGAAGCGCCGCCACGATTGATAGCGTGCCAAGACCGCCTCCGACCCGATGTCGAGACCGAGCCGCCTTGCCTCGACCACCACCTCGGCCAGTGCCGCCGCATCGCGCAGACCTAGATTGAGCCCCTGCCCAGCGATCGGATGCACGCTGTGCGCCGCATCGCCCGCAAGGGCAAACCTCGGCGCCATATAAGCGAGCGCCAACTGCATCGACAGCGGATAAGACCAGCGCGGCCCCGCGATGCCGAGCGCGCCCCACTGGTCGCCGAAGCGCTGCCCCACCTCCCGCACGAAGTCGTCATCGCTCGAACTCAGAAAGGCCGGTGCTTGCGCGCTGCGCTCCGTCCACACGATCGACGAACGATTGCCCGTCATCGGCAGAATGGCGAACGGCCCCGAGGGCAAGAACAACTCATGTGCCACGCCGTCGTGCGGACGCTCGTGCGCAATCGTGGCGACGATACCCGTCTGCGCATAGGCCCATCCGATCGTCTTGATCCCCATCGCCTCGCGCAAGGGAGAGTCGCGCCCATCGGCCGCGATGCACAGCGCCGCATCCAGCCGCTGCCCGTCGCCGAGCTCAACCTCGATCGACGCGCGCCCAAGTGTCGCGCTCGTCACCCGCTGCGGTGCGATCAATGTGAGCGAAGGCGCATTCGCGATCTCGCGCTGCAGCGCCATGCGGAAATGCCTGTTCTCGATCATGTGGGCGAGCGGCTGATCGCCCATCTCGCGATGATCGAAATGCAAAAGCGCCGCCGACGCGCCATCTTTGACCGACCCGTCGCCGACGACAATGTCAAAGATCGGCTGCGCGACATCGGCCAGATGCGGCCAAAGCCCCAACGCCGTCAGCATCCGCCGCGACGCCCTCGCGAACGAACTGACCCGCCCGTCGAATTTGGCCTCGAGCACCGACGCGGGATCGAGGCCGTCGACAACCGCGGTCTCGACGCCGGATTTGGCCAGCGCCAAACCGAGCGTCAGACCCACCATACCGCCACCGGCAATGACGACATCGAACCGAATGTTTTCGCTGCTTTTCATCGCCTCACCAGACATAAGCGCATCCCATCGCCGGTCCAAGGGCGGCAACTTCCGCAGCCGCTAACCTATTCGCCAGTGCCCAAATTAAGGGCAAAAGCGGGAAAAAACTGCCAACTCTTCGTGCAATACAAAGGGCCGATTTCTGCCGATCCTCAACCCTGCATCCAAATCATGCAAGACGAGGGTTCCATGAAATTCATCACGGCCATCATCAAGCCGTTCAAACTCGACGAAGTGCGCGAGGCGCTCACGGCACTCGGCGTAGAGGGCCTGACCGTCACCGAAGTCAAAGGCTTCGGGCGGCAAAAAGGCCACCGCGAAATTTATCGCGGCGCCGAATATGCCGTCAGCTTCGTGCCCAAAATCAAGATCGAAGTTGCCGTTCGCTCCGAACTGGCCGACGCGGTGATCCAAGCGATCACGGCGAAAGCGAAGTCCGGCCAAATCGGCGACGGCAAGATTTTTGTCGTGCCCCTCGAACACGTCGTGCGCATCCGCACCGGCGAAACCGATGGCGAGGCGCTGTGACCATGCGCGCGCCTTCGACACCCGAACCTCAACGCAACTGCAAAACGGGGAACCTCATGTTCCATACAAAGATGAAGTTGATGCGAGCGAGCCTCGGCCTGATGGCCGTATTGGCGCCCGCCATCGCATGGGCCGACGCCGCCCCCCAAGCGGCGCCACTCGAACCCGCGGTGGCGGCACCTGCGCTTCCCGCCCACGCCGTGGCGTTGGCGCTCAACAGTGGCGACACCGCGTGGATGCTGACCTCGACCGCCCTCGTGCTGCTGATGACGATCCCGGGCTTGGCGCTTTTCTACTCCGGCATGGTGCGCAAGAAGAACATCCTGGCGACCGCCGCGCAAAGCTTTGCGATCACCGCATTGATCACGGTTCTTTGGGCCATTATCGGCTACTCGCTGGCCTTCACCAACGGCGGCGATAATCACTCGTTTATCGGCGGCTTCGACCGTTTCATGCTCGCCGGCATGGGGATGGACGGGGCGCACTCGCTCGCCCCGTCCATCCCCGAATCGGTATTCATGACATTCCAAATGACGTTTGCGATCATCACGCCGGCGCTCATTTGCGGCGCTTTCGCCGACCGCATGAAATTCTCCGCGCTGATGATCTTCATGGCGCTGTGGTTGCTGCTGGTCTATGCGCCGATTGCCCATTGGGTCTGGGGCGGCGGCTTCTTGGCGACCTGGGGCGTGCTCGATTTCGCCGGCGGCACGGTCGTGCATTTGAATGCCGGCATCGCGGGCCTCGTCTGCGCTCTCGTCCTCGGCAAGCGCGTGGGCTACGGCCAAGAAAACATGGCCCCGCACAATCTGCTCTACGCGCTGATCGGCGCCTCCTTGCTGTGGGTCGGTTGGTTCGGCTTCAACGCGGGCTCCGCGGTCGCGGCCAACGCAGTTGCGGGCATCGCCATGGCCAACACGCAAATCGCCTCCGCCGCGGCGGCGTTGTCGTGGATGGTCGTCGAATGGATCTTCCAGAAAAAGCCCAGCGTCCTCGGCATGCTCTCCGGCGCCGTTGCAGGTTTGGTTGCGATCACCCCGGCGGCGGGCTTCGTCGACCCTGCGGGAAGCCTTTACATCGGCTTGATCGCGGGCGCCATCTGTTACGCTGGCGCCGTCTGGTTGAAGCATGCTGTAGGCTACGACGACTCGCTCGACGCTTTCGGCGTGCACGGCATCGGCGGCGCCGCCGGTGCTCTTCTGACGGGCGTCTTCGCACTATCGAGCATCAACAGCCTCGGCAAAGGCGCCATCGACGGCAACCCGGGCCAAGTCTTGGTGCAGCTTCAAGGAATCTTGGTCGCCGGCGTTTACTGCGCCATCGTCACCTTCGCGATCCTGATGGCGATCAAGTCCACGATCGGCCTGCGCGTCACCAAAGATGAAGAAATGGAAGGTCTCGACCTGACGCAGCATGGCGAGCGCATCCACTAAAGCGTTTCAGCCTCAACGAAGGGCGCTCCGCCGCAGGCAGGGCGCCCTTCGCATTTCCGCTCCAAAGATTATAGTGCGCGGCCCAAACGGTGATGATCGATGTCGCGCCTCGACGCCCTGCCCATTTCGCCGTTCACCCGGCTCAACAAATTGCTGGACGGCATTGCGCCAGGCGCGCCGCCGATCCTTATGCATATCGGCGAGCCGCAGCATGCCGTTCCCCTCTTCGTCGGCGAAATTCTCGCCAAACACACCGCCGAGTTCGGACGCTATCCGCCCATCGTCGGCCCCGAACCGCTGCGCAAATCCATCTCGGCCTGGCTGAACCGCCGCTACGCCCTTGAGGGTGCGATCGATCCGGAGCACCACATCCTGCCGCTGGTCGGCACCCGCGAAGGCTTGTTCAGCGCCGCTTTCATCACGGTCCCCGAAGAAAAACGCGGCAAGAAGCCCGCCGTCCTGATCCCCAATCCATTCTATCAATGCTATGCGGCCGCGGCGCTGTCGGCGGGCGCCGAGCCCGTGTACGTCAACGCCACCCGCGCGACGAATTTCCTGCCCGACTTCGCCTCCCTGCCGCGCGATCTGTTGGCGCGCACGGCGGTGGTCTACATGTGCTCGCCCTCGAACCCCGAAGGCGCCGCCGCGGACGAAGCCGAATGGCAACGTCTGTTCGACCTCGCCGACGAATTCGATTTCACGATTTTCGCCGACGAGTGCTATTCGGAAATCTATAGCCGCACCCCGCCGGTGGGCGCGCTCGCCGTTCGCCGCCGCGCGAACAAGGATTTCGCGCGCCTGCTCGCCTTCCACTCGTTGTCGAAGCGCTCGAACCTGCCTGGCCTGCGTTCGGGCTTCGTCGCCGGCGACGCGAAGCTGATCGCGCGCTTTCGCGAGTTTCGCAATGTCGCCGGACCGCAATTGCCGCTCCCCATCGCAGCCGTCTCTACGGCAGCCTGGAGCGATGAGCGCCATGTCGAGGATAACCGCGCGCTCTACGCGGCGAAATTCAATCTCGCCAAAAACAAATTGGACAACCGGTTCGGCTTCCGTTTGCCCGACGGCGGTTTCTTCCTCTGGCTCGATGTCGGCGACGGTGCCGAGGCCGCAACGAAGCTCTGGCGTGAAGGCGGCGTTAGGGTTTTGCCGGGCTTCTATCTCTCCCGCGACACGGCGGAAGGAAATCCAGGAAAATCCTTCATTCGCGTGGCCTTAGTTAACGACTTCGCAACGACGAATGAGGCACTTGATAGGATCGCCCGCATCCTCTGACCGCAACACCCGCGGCCCTGGTGGCGAGGCGTTCAGGACAGGTCACGCGATGAGCGACATGCTATCGGCCTTCGGCGTCTTCGGCTCGACTGAGCGCGTCCCCCTCCTGCCGCAGGAATGGATGGGGTGGCGCAGCGCGATTGCGACGACCTCGCGGCGAATCTTGGCGCGCCTCATAGGCCTGGGGCTGATCGCCGCCGCCATCGCCACCGCGGTTGCCGTCGTCACCTATTCGCCGAGCGATCCCAGCTGGAACAACGCAACCGGGGCGCTCGCGCAAAACGCGCTCGGTCTCTGGGGCGCCAACGTCGCCGACACGCTCTGGCAATCGCTCGGGCTTTTTGCCTGGATCAGCATCTTGCCGCCGCTCGCGTGGGGATTTTGGCTTATCGACGGACGCATCGGCTTGCGCCTCGTGTTGCGCACGTTCGCCTGGATCGCCTCCGGAATTCTGATCGCGATGTTCATGTCGCTGTTCCCCGCACTCCTCAACTCGGCCACGCATGCGGGACTGGGCGGCGCATTCGGTGACGTTGCGCTGACCGGCTTCGCGCAATTTTTGGGGTCGTTCGGCGTGCCGACATCCAAAGCGGTCGGCGGCGTCGCCTCGGGCATCGTCGGCCTAATGCTTTTCATTTTGGCGCTCGGCTTCAATCCGTTGAAACTGACTTTGCCGGTATTGCCCTGGGACGCGATCGGTGGCGCGCTGGGCCGCACGACGTCGACGGTGGCCGGCGTCTTCGTCTCGCCGTTCCGCCGCCGCACGCGCATCGAACGCCGCGAGCCGCGCGCAATCGACGATGACATCGAGATTGCCGCCGAAATGGACAACGACGAGCCGTTGCCCATGCTGCGCGAACCTCGCGTCAAGCGTCCCGAAATCAAAAAACCGAGCAAGCGCGAAGCCCGCGACGCCCAACCCGGATTGCGTCTCGAGGAACCCTCGGAGTATCAACTGCCGCCGCTGACCTTACTCGAAAAAACCAAGACCAATCAAACCGTCTCGCGCGAATCCGACGAGGCCTTGGAGCAAAACGCCCGCATGCTCGAAAGCGTGCTCGCTGACTTCGGCGTGCGCGGCCAGATCACGCAAGTCCGCCCCGGCCCGGTCGTCACGCTTTACGAATTCGAGCCCGCCGCCGGCATCCGCTCCAGCCGCGTGATTTCGCTTGCCGACGACATCGCCCGCTCGATGAGCGCGGTCTCGGCCCGCGTCGCCGCCGTCCCCGGCCGCAACGTCATCGGCATCGAACTGCCCAATCAACGCCGCGAAAAAGTCCTGCTGCGCGATTTGTTGGCCTCGCGCGAATACGAAGGCACGCACGCCCAGCTCGTGCTCGCGCTCGGCAAGAACATCGGCGGCGATCCGGTCATCGCCGACCTCACGCGCATGCCGCATTTGTTGATCGCGGGCACCACGGGCTCCGGCAAGTCGGTCGCAATCAACACCATGATCTTGTCGCTGCTCTACCGCCTGCCGCCGTCGCAGTGCAAATTGATCATGATCGACCCCAAGATGCTGGAACTGTCCGCCTATGACGGCATTCCGCATTTGCTCTCGCCCGTCGTCACCGACCCGAAGAAGGCAATCGTCGCGCTCAAATGGACTGTGCGCGAGATGGAAGACCGCTATCGCCGCATGTCGAAAACCGGCGTGCGCAACATCTTGGGTTACAACGAACGCATCGCCCGCGCCAAAGCAAAAGGCGAAACCCTGAAGCGCACCATACAGACGGGCTTCGACGGTCAGTCGGGCGAACCGGTCTACGAGGAGGAAACGATCCCCCTCGACCACATGCCCTACATCGTCGTCATCGTCGACGAAATGGCCGACCTGATGATGGTGGCCGGAAAAGACATCGAAGCAGCCGTTCAGCGACTGGCCCAGATGGCGCGCGCGGCGGGCATCCACATCATTACCGCCACCCAACGCCCTTCGGTCGACGTCATCACCGGCACGATCAAGGCGAACTTCCCGACCCGCATCTCGTTCCAAGTCACCTCGAAAATCGACAGCCGGACGATCCTGGGCGAACAGGGCGCCGAACAACTGCTCGGCCAAGGCGACATGCTGTTCATGGAAGGCGGCGGCCGCATCCGCCGCGTCCACGGACCCTTCGTCGCCGACGAGGAAGTCGAGGCCGTGGTGAAGTTTCTCAAGGCCCAAGGCGAACCGTCCTATCTCGACGCCATCACCGAAGAACCCGACGAACCTGAACAGGGCGCGTTGCTCGACGGCGAAGGCGAGGGCTCGGGCGACGACCTCTACGACCAAGCCGTCGCCATCATCGCGCGCGACCGCAAAGTCTCGACGTCATACGTCCAACGCCGCCTGCAAATCGGCTACAACCGCGCCGCCCGCATCATAGAAAAGATGGAAGAAGAAGGCGTCATCTCGGCACCGAACCACTCCGGCAAACGCGAAGTATTGGTCGGCGATCACTCGGGCCGTGACGACTGAGTCGTCAATGCCCGTGACGATGAAGCTGCGCCTTCTTGCTGTGTGACACATCGAACGCCGCGGTAAGTTCGCCGATCGTCTCGCCGCTCCAGCGCGCCTCGTGGAATCCCGTAACGCCCAACTCGTCGAGCACGTCTTTGAATTCATCGTTCGCCTGCTCGAACATCTCGTGCGTTTGTTTCACGCGCCGCTCAACCGCGGCAAACGCCAAGTCTTCCGGATGCGTCGCCTCATAAGCCCAATCGCGCAACGCTCTGAGCACGCGCATGTAGTCGTTCGCCTCGCGCGAAATTTCCGCCGTCAGCGCATAGCCGTAGAGCCCCGTCAGCGCCGGAAACGCACGATAGGCGTTGTCCACGGCGTCGGCCGCGCGCACGCGCGGCGCACCCACCGGCGTGCGCACAAAGCGCAGCAATGCTTCGCCGAAGGCAACGTGCAGTAGCAACAACTCCTGACCGAAATTCACGCGCGCAGGGCGCCACTTGCGCGCCTGGCGTCTGTCGATGACGATGGGAATGATCAGTGAAAATATGATCGCCGCCAAAATAAACCCGCCGAATTCGGCGACCGCATTCAGAAAAAATGCTTCCGTCAGCCCCAACGGCCCGTTGGCATCGAACAACAATTTCTGGATGCGCTCGTCCATTTCTCCCCCAAAAGCCCGGGCCCCAAGCTTTCCATCATTTAATGGCCGCCCCGGCGTTTCATGATAATCTCGCAAATATGATGGACGGTCCACCGGGTCGGCCAGCGCCCATCTTTCCGCCACACTCCAAGGGTTAAAAGGCTTCGACCATGTCCAAGCTATTGAGACTTTCCGTTCTGCTCGCGGCGCTCATCGTCGCGCTGCAGGCGTCGGCTGCCGCCCCCACGGCCAAGGACGCGGCCGATCTCGGCAAAATCTCGGCCTATCTGAATTCGATCACATCCATTCAGGCGAGCTTCGTTCAAGTCGGCCCCAACGGCGAATTGGACCAGGGCGTGGTCTACGCACGCAAGCCCGGCCGCTTGCGCTTCGAATATGCCCCGCCAAGCCCTTATCTCATCGTCTCGGACGGCGTGACCATCGCGGTCGCCAACTCGAAGCTTCGCACCGTCGATCGCTATCCGTTGGTCGAAAACCCCTTAAACATCATCCTGCGCGAAAACATCGACCTGACGACGGACAAACGGATCACGGCGATTGAACGGCAAACCGGAACGCTGCGCATTACCGCGACCGAGAAGTCGGGGCCCCTTAAGGGCGCGGTAACCCTAATATTTGCTTACCCGGCCACCGAATTGCGCCAATGGATCATTACCGATGCTCAAGGCTTACAGACTATGATTGCCTTGAAAAACACGAAGACCCAGGTGGCGTTGCCGCCGGAGCTCTTCATCCTAAAAGACGTCGACAAATTCCGCCGCCGGGACGAATGACGCCGCCTTAATCTTGCGTAGTTTGCGGGGCGTGGTGTTAGCTGATGGAACATGACCCGCAAATCCAGAACTCCGATCGTCGGCATACCATGCGATCATCGCATGATAGGGCCGCACCCCTTCCACGCGGTCGGCGAGAAATACATTCTGGCTGTCCATGAGGGCGCGCGTGCCACCCCGCTGCTGATCCCCGTTCTGCAAAACCCGATCGAGCTCGACGATCTTCTTGCGACCCTGGACGGTATCCTGCTCACGGGCTCGCCCTCGAACGTTTCACCCAAACGCTATGACGGACCGGCCCCGCGCGAAGGCGTACTCCAGGACGAGCGGCGCGACGGCACAACCCTCTCCCTGATCAAGCGCGCGGCCGAGCGCGGCATGCCGATGCTCGCCCTCTGCCGCGGCTTTCAGGAACTCAACGTCGCCTATGGCGGCACGCTTCATCAGCACGTCGAAGAGGTGCCCGGCCGCTTTGACCACCGCGAAGACAAGACCCAATCGCTCGACCTCCAATACGCGCCGACTCACGATGTGCATCTGACGCCCGGCGGCAGGCTCGAGGCGATAGCAGGCACCGGCACGATCAAAGTGAACTCGCTGCACAGCCAAGGTGTGGATCGCGTCGGCCAAGGCCTCGCCGTTGAAGCAGTCGCCCCAGACGGCACGATCGAAGCCTTACGCGTGCGCGACGCCACAAGCTTTGCCATCGGCGTCCAATGGCACCCAGAGTGGCGCTTTTGGGATAACGATTTTTCCAAGGCGTTTTTCGAAACCTTCGGCCTCGCGCTGCGCGCCCGCATCGAGATCATGTCATGAGCCGTAGCCGCGCCGACCTGAAAGAGTGGCTGAAAGAGCATCGCATCACCGAAGTCGAGATGATGGTGCCCGATATGGCGGGCATCGCGCGCGGCAAGATCTTGCCGACCAGCAAGTTCTTGTCCGGCCTCGACAACGATACGCTGCGCCTGCCCGAAAGCGTCTTCGGCCAAATGGTCACCGGCGCCGACGCCGACACCAAGGCGCTGACCTATCAAGCGCCCGACATGATCCTGGTGCCCGACCCCGATACGATTTGCGTCGTGCCTTGGTATCGAGAACCGACGGCCCAAGTCGTATGCGATTGCCATGATCGCAAAGAAAGACCCGTGCCAGTCGCACCGCGCCAAATCTTGAAGAACGTCTTGGCGCTCTACGAAGAAAAGGGCTGGCGCCCGATCGTCGCCCCCGAACTTGAATTCTTCCTGGCGCAAAAGAACATCGATCCCGATTACCCGCTGCTGCCGCCCGCCGGCAAATCCGGTCGGCCGCAGACCGGACGCCAGGCCTATTCGATCGACGCCGTCAACGAGTTCGATCCCTTGTTCGAAGACGTTTACGACTACTGCGAAGCCCAAGACATCGGCATCGACAGCTTGATTCACGAGGACGGCGTCGCCCAAGTCGAGATCAACTTCAACCATGGCGACCCGCTTCAGCTCGCCGACCACACGTTCTTGTTTAAGCGCACGGTGCGCCACGCGGCGCTTCGCCACGACATCTACGCGACCTTCATGGCCAAGCCCTACGAAGCCGAACCGGGCAGCGCGATGCACATTCACCAGAGCATCGTCGATGCCAAAGGCAAGAACCTGTTCTCTTCGAAGAGCGGCAAGGACACGCGCCTGTTCATGGCCTATATCGCCGGCCTGCAAAAATACCTGCCCGCCGCCATGCCGTTGATAGCGCCCTACGTGAACTCCTATCGCCGCTTGGTGCGTTATCTTTCGGCGCCCGTGAACACGCATTGGGGCCACGAAAATCGAACGGTGGGCCTGCGCATCCCCGAATCCGAGGCCAAGAACCGCCGCATCGAAAACCGGGTGCCTGGCGCCGACGCCAATCCTTATCTCGCCATCGCGGGCTCGCTTGCCTGCGGCTATCTCGGCATGGTGCAAAACCTGTCGCCGACTAAGCCGATGGAAGGCAACGCCTACGAATCGATGCGCTATCAACTCCCGCGCCATCTGCTCGACGCGATCTCGCGTTTCCGCGCCTCGCAAGACTTACGCGATTTGTTGGGCGAAGGCTTCGTCGATCTCTATTCAGACGTGAAAGCGTCCGAACACGACGCTTATCAGCAAGTCATAAGCCCGTGGGAACGCCAGCACCTTCTGCTGAACGTATAGGGCTTATTTCCAAAGCGGCTTCAGTTTGACGAACCGCCGCCATTGACGGACTAACGCCTTACGATACTCCCCGCCATGCCCCAAATGCCAACCCGCGATCACGCCGCACGCATAGCCGACCGCCGCACCATCGTTGTGGCTCCCGGCCAACAGCTCTTCGACCAACGCGCGCGCAACGGCGGCATCGTTCATGTGCCCGAGCACGTCCTGCAGCGCGCTGAGCCGCTGCTGATAATGGTTGACCTCGCGCTTGGAAAATAGCGAGGCGAAAAAGTCTAAGGCATAGCGCAATTTCTTGAGCCGAATGCGCAGTTTGTGTCGTGCCTTTACATCGAGATTCTCGATTTTCTTGCCATGCTTGAGCGCTTGGGCAGTGCGCCGCGCAATGCGCTTGCGCGCCAACACGGCGGCCGGCCGCATCGTCGCCTTGGTCGAATTCTCGAGCCAAGGCTTGCTAAGCGTCGCCGCAGCGATGTCCAGCATCAAGCGACGAAATCGCTCGGATTCCAGCGCCGCAGTCACATTGTCCCAGGCATCCTGCCGTCGCATGCGAATAATCGAAGCCAACGCCTCGAGGCGCGCGTCCTCGCCGTGCGCCTCGGCCGCCGGGCGAAGCACTTCGTCGTCGAATACGTCCAGATCGCGCGCAGACCCCAGGACCCCGGCCAACCAATGGGTCTCGCTTTCCAGCGAACGTAGTGCGGCGCGAAATGGTCCGCCGAAAAGCGCGAACGCACACCGCAGGCGGCGGATAGCGACGCGCATCTGATGGATGCCTTCCGGATCGCGCGCCACCGCAACACTCTCCCAATTTCCCAGAAGATGGTGCAGGCAATGGGCGATGACGCGGCCGAACGCGTCGCTCGTCGTCACCTTGGACGGAAGTACCAGCATCGCCGACTTGACCGGCGCGGCCACCGCCCCGCCCGCCAGCGCATACCCGCGCGCGGCCTTCGACTGCAGACACAAGGTCAACGGCAACCCGGCCGTCAGTTCGCGCGCGCAAGTCACCAAGTCGTTGGCATCGCCCGACAGCAACTCGAGCTCGAACTCGCAAACGGGCACCTCGGCTTGAACGCCATTGACTGTCGTGATGCGCCCGGCGTCGAACGCCGCTTCGATTTCGGTGCCGCGCTTTGGCACCAGCACAACCGTCGTACGCTGCATCTCGACGGCAAACACCGGGCCAAGGGCCCGCCCGCGCGCCGCCTTTTCGATCACCCGCCGTAGTCGCTTGTCGTCGACCGCGCCAATATCCGGCATCAGCGCCGCCACCGGCGACTTGACCTCGGTCCGCGTTGCGGCATCGGGACCGTCGATCGTCTTGACCGTCTGAACGAAGCCTTGCCCTTCGTCGCGCACGCGAAGCACGACACCGGCATCGCGCAACGCGAAGTCGCCGGTATCGAAATAGATCGCCTTAAGTTCACGCGTCGTTGCGCGCCGCCGGGCCGCCAGGCTCAGCAGAACTGGCGAATCCCGCAAACGCGACAACGCGTCTTCGGGCCCAATGAATTTGAGCTCGGTTTCCTGACCCATCGATCTTAGGCGCGCGCCGGTCCCGGCCGCGCCCAATCTCCCACCTCAAGCAGCGCGAAGCGTATATCGTTCCCGACGCTTCTTGAAAACGTCAGAAAAACGTCACAAACACATTATGTGGGCAACGACAATGATCCGCATCAACCGCTTGAACGGACTACGTTGCACGAAGGCACGAACACGAAAATATCGTGCCGGTTAAGGACGAACGGCAATCCCGTTCTTCGCCAAGTGAGCTTTCGCCTGCGCAATCGTCGCCTCGCCGAAATGGAAGATCGACGCGGCCAACACGGCGCTCGCGTGCCCGTCGCGCACACCCGCCACCAAATGGTCCAACGTCCCAACGCCGCCGCTTGCGATCACCGGCACGCTGACCGCGTCCGCAATCGAGCGCGTCAGCGTTAGGTCGTAACCTTCCTTCGTGCCGTCTCGATCCATCGAAGTCAGCAAGATCTCTCCGGCGCCTAAACTCACGACCTCGCGCGCATACGACACCGCATCGAGCCCGGTCGCGTTGCGCCCGCCATGCGTAGACACCTCGAAGCGATCCGCTCCCGCGCGCCGCGCATCGATGGCAACGACAACCAGCTGCGAGCCGAATTTGAGCGCCGCCTCGCGCACGATTTCGCGCCGCTCGACCGCCGCCGTATTGATCGAAACCTTGTCGGCGCCCGCGAGCAGCAGCGACCGGATGTCGTCGACCGTGCGCACCCCGCCCCCGACCGTCAGCGGCATGAAGCACGCCTCCGCCGTTCGCCGTACGACATCGAGCAAAATGCCCCGCTTCTCGTGGCTCGCCGTGATGTCGAGAAAACAAAGCTCGTCCGCGCCCGCGGCGTCATAGACCCGCGCCGCCTCGACCGGATCGCCCGCGTCGCGCAAGTTCACGAACTTGACGCCCTTCACCACGCGCCCATCCTTGACGTCGAGACAGGGAATGAGCCGTGTTTTCAACATTGCCTAGCCCCTTAAAGCCGACAGCGCTTCGAACGCATCGATCCGCCCGTCGTAAAGCGCCCGCCCGACGATGACGCCGGCAATGTTCGAGTGATCGAACGCTTTGAGCATCCGCAAATCCGCAATCGATCCGATTCCCCCGCTTGCAATCACCGGAATCGTCACATGCTCGGCCAGCCGCGCCGTCTCCTCGATATTGACGCCCGTACCCGTCCCGTCGCGTGCGATATCGGTATAGATGATGCACGCCACGCCGGCGTCCTCGAAACGCTTGGCAAGTTCGCGCGCCGGAATGTCGGTCGCCTCCGCCCAGCCTTCGATTGCGACGTTGCCGTGCTTGGCGTCGATCCCGACAGCGATCCGTCCAGGATGCGCCTTAGCCGCACCGCGCACCAATTCGGGATCGCGCACCGCGACAGTCCCCAAAATCACACGCCGGACGCCCGCCTCGAGCCAGCGCTCGATTGCTGCCCGATCGCGGATACCGCCTCCGAGCTGAACGGGCAGGGTGACGCTCTTCAATATCCCCGCCACCGCAGCCCCGTTCGCCGCTTGACCCTTCACAGCGCCGTCGAGATCGACGATATGCAGCCACTCGAACCCGAGCGACTGAAACGAACGCGCCTGCTCAATCGGGTCCTCGTTGAACACCGTCGCCGAAGCCATCTCGCCTTGAACCAGCCGCACGCAGTGCCCGCCTTTGAGGTCGATTGCCGGGAACAAGATCACGGCCGCCACCGCACGAAATTCTGCAGCAGCTGCAAACCCAAGGCTTGGCTCTTCTCCGGGTGGAACTGCGTGCCCACCATATTGTCGCGCCCGACCACCGCCGCGATCGCACCGCCATAGTCCGTGTCGGCCAGCACATCGCTCGCCCGCGCGGCCCGCAGACAAAAACTATGCACGAAATAGACGTGCGGTTCGCTCACCGCACTCAAATGCGCGATCACCGGATGCGGCGACAACGTTCGCAACGTATTCCAACCCATATGGGGGACCTTCAACGCGGCGTCTGACGGCGCCAACCGTACGACATCGCCGGAAATCCAATCGAGGCCCTGATGCACGCCGTGCTCCAGCCCGCGCGTCGCCATCAATTGCATGCCGACGCAAATGCCGAGGAACGGCACGCCGCGCTGGCGAACCGTTTCGCTCAAAACCTCGACCATGCCGGGAACTGCGCGCAATCCATTCATGCAATCGGCAAACGCTCCGACCCCGGGCAGCACGATGCGTTCGGCGCCGCGCACTATGTCGGCATCGCTGGTCACCACGACATCATGGCTCAGCCCACCGTCGCGCACCGCGCGCGCAAGTGCCTTTTCGGCGGAACGCAAATTCCCCGATCCGTAGTCGACGATCGCAATAAGACCACTCATATCGGTTTTGTTGCCGACCCTGTCGTTAGCGTCAACGAAGAAAGCCTGCGTCCTTTAGGACCCCAGGCTTCCCTTCGTGCTCGGCACCTGACCGGCATGGCGCGGATCCACTTCCAACGCCTGACGCAACGCCCGCGCGCACGCCTTGAAGCAGCTCTCGGCGATATGATGGTTGTTATCGCCGTAAAGGTTCTCGATGTGCAGCGTCAGTCCCGCATTCTGCGCCAGCGCCTGGAACCATTCCTTGAACAACTCGGTGTCCATCTCGCCGAGTTTTGCCCGCGAGAACGACACCTTCCAAATGAAATAGGGCCGCGCCGACACGTCGATCGCGCAACGCGTCAGCGTCTCGTCCATCGGGATCAGTGCGTCGCCGAAACGCCTGATCCCCGTGCGCTCGCCCAGCGCCTTCGCAACCGCAAGCCCGATCACGATCCCGGTGTCCTCGGTCGTGTGATGAAAATCTATATGCGTATCGCCCTTGGCCCGCACCTTGAGGTCGATCGACGAGTGTTTGGAAAAGCTCTCAAGCATATGGTCGAGAAAGCCGATTCCCGTCTGGACGTCGTACGTGCCGCGCCCGTCGAGGTCCAAACTGACGGAAATCTCTGTCTCGCGCGTCTTTCGCTCGACGCTCGCTTTGCGCATTGGATTTAAGCCTTTCAAGACCTTTGCGAACCGTGCTCCAGCCGTCATATAGCAGCAGTCCTAATT
>JANOFM010000159.1:0-5215 GCA_031413635.1 Alphaproteobacteria bacterium
CGCCAGCCGCGCGAGGCGATCTTCGTCATCGACAATTCGGGCTCGATGGCGGGCGAATCCATGGGCCAGGCGAAGAAGGCCCTCGCGATGGCGCTGAAGGAACTCAAACCCGGCGACAAGTTCAACGTCGTGCGCTTCGACAACACGCTTGAAGTGTTGTTTCAGGACGCCGTGCCCGCCGATGCCACCCACATCACCACCGCCCACAATTTCGTCACCGGCCTGGAAGCCAACGGCGGCACGGAAATCTACCCCGCGCTGCAAGCAGCACTCGTCGACCGCACGCCGAACGACAAAACCCGCCTACGCCAAGTGATCTTCCTCACCGACGGCGCGGTCGGCAATGAGGATCAAGTGCTGGCCGAGATCGGCAAATCACTTGGCCGTTCGCGTCTCTTCACGGTGGGCATCGGTTCGGCGCCGAACTCCTTCCTGATGGAACACATCGCGCGCCTGGGCCGCGGCACGTTCACCCATATCGGTTCGGAAAGCGAAGTCGAAGCCCGCATGACCGAACTCTTCAACAAGCTCGAAAGCCCGGTGATGACCGATCTGCGTGTCGCCGACGGCGTAAAGCTCGAAACCTCGCCGAACCCGGTGCCCGACCTCTACGCGGGTGAGCCGGTGGTCTTGACCGCCGTCACGCCCGCGCAGTCGGGCAGGGTTCGCATCGAAGGCCGCATGGGTCAGGCCTCGTGGTCGGCCACGCTCGACCTCGCCACCGCCGTCGAAGGCAACGGCGTCTCGAAACTGTGGGCACGCTCCAAAATCGGCGCCATCGAAGATCGACGCTACCGCGGCGCGAAGGAAGGCGACGTCGACGCGGAAGTGTTGAAGGTCGCACTTGCCCACCACCTCGTCTCGCGGGTGACGAGTCTCGTCGCCGTGGACGTCACGCCGAGCCGTCCAATGGGTGAAAACCTGACGACGTCGGAAATGCGGACAAACCTGCCGCACGGCTGGGACTTCGAAAAAGTCTTCGGCGAAGATCCCGCGCACCCGTTCATCAAAGCCTCGCTCGACGAAGGCTTGATGTCGAAACTCGCCATGGCCGACACGCCGAAAGGCAAGCCGGGCGAATCGGAAGAGGGCGTCCAACTTCCGCGAACTGACGCCGGCACCGACCTGCTCCTACTCCTGAGCGCCCTCTTCTCGCTCTCAGGCATGGGCCTGGCCGCACTGCTCAACCGCAAACCGGTCCGCAAGTGATCAGGCAAAGAAGGATGACGGCGCTCGTCGCCATCCTCTTCCTCTCGATCGGGGGCATGCTCGGTGGGCAGGGCCTCTTCATTCGCGCCAAGGCAGTCGTCGCGCAAACCCTGCTCGAACGTGCGTGGGCGCAAACCGTCAAAACCGGCGAACCAACTAAAGCCTGGAGCTGGGCCGACACCCACCCCGTCGCGCGCATCTCGTTCCCAAGGCTTCATCGGGCCGCGATCGTCCTCGCGGAAGCGGGCGGCGAAGCACTCGCCTTCGGCCCCGCCCACGTCGCCGCATCGCCCGAACCCGGCGAGAACGGCGTGAGCGTTATCGGGGGCCACCGCGATACTCACTTTGCTTTCATCAAAGACCTGAAGCGCGGCGACAAGATCGATATCGCCACGCGCGGCGGCCGGATCGTGCGTTACCATGTCACCGGAACCGCCATCGTCCACGCCGGCGCTTCGGGAATCGCCACGAAGGGCAAAACCCCACGCCTTGCCCTCGTCACCTGCTATCCGTTTGACGGCTTGGTCCGCGGTCCGCTGCGATATGTCGTGTTCGCAGAAGCAAAATAGATCGCGCGAATTCTGAAAAAGCCGGTCGCCCGTAGATTGCATTGCCTCCTCTAAAGCCAACGGAATCAACGGCTCCATAAGCGGACGCAAATGCAGCCAATGCGTGTTGCTGCAACGTCACGTTGAGTCGGAATTCCGTAAGGGCAAACGGGCCTCGATACACGAAAAACCTTCTGCTTGTTTCAAAGCCTGCTACGTTATTGAAATAAGAGTTTTGCGCAAAAGCCGAGAAACGGCCGGTCGTGGGGACCGCGCGCAAGTCGTTGGGGGGAACTATGGCTATCGTCGGACGTAAGTCGCTATTGCTGTCTGCAACGGCTTTAATCGCATTCGCATCGGTCCAGGCCTTGGCCGATGAAAAATCAAAATCCGACGAACTAGTCATCGCACAAGCGGCGGCCCCCGCGCCGGCGGCGGCAGACAAATCCAAAGTCGAAAAGATCACCGTTACCGCAACACGCCGCAAGACCGCGCTGCAGAAGACGCCTATCGCCGTCACCGCAATCGGCGAAAGGGCGCTCGAAAACTCCAAGGTCGAAAACATCGAAGATCTGCAGGCCCTCACGCCGTCTTTGCAAATCACGAACGGCGGCAACCCGGCCGCTTACACCGCGCGCATCCGTGGCGTCGGCACGCAAGGCAACAACGCAGGCCTCGAGTCTGCTGTCGGCACGTTTATCGACGGCGTCTATCGCAGCCGCGCCAGCGTCGCTTTTGGCGATCTCGGCGAGCTTGAGCGCATCGAGGTGCTGCGCGGACCGCAAGGCACACTCTTCGGCCGCAACACGTCGGCCGGCATTCTGAACATCTTGACCAAGCGCCCGACTTTCGACACCGATGCCTACGCGGAAGCGACCGTCGGTTCGTTCGACGATTATGCCGCGAAGGCCAGCGTCAATTTCGCTGCCGGCGAAAACCTCGCTTTCCGCTTCTTCGGCACCCGCCACGAGCAAGAGGGTTACATCGACGTCAACCCCGGCCGCCCCGACGCCTATGACGGCAACGCCAAGAGCTACTTTTCCTTCCGCGGCCAGGCGCTTTGGAAGTTGAGTGACAAGGCCGACATCCGCCTGATCGGCGATTGGTCGGAGCGTGAAGATCAATGCTGTTCGTCGGCGACCGTGTTCGGCGGAGGCAACGGCCGCACGCCTGCCGCCCTATCGCCATTCCTTGCGACTGGAACGTCGGCACCCGTGATCATCAACTTCATCGAAAGCCCGCTCGTAGGCAAATTTTCCACCGACCGGGTCGATAGCCAGGTCGGCTTCGGCAACCGCTCGACGAATAGCGATATCGATGACAAGGGCATCTCGGGCGAATTGAACTGGGATTTAGGGAGCGCCTCGCTCACTTCGATCACGGCGCTGCGCAATTGGGAGACAATCTACGCGCAAGACTCCGATTGGTCCGGCGCGGACCTCATCTATTTCGCGGACGATGGCCAGAACCTGACGGAGTTTGAAACGTTCACGCATGAAACGCGCGTCGTCGGCGACCTCGATTGGGTCGATTATCTGTTCGGCGTGTTCTACTCGAATGAAGATATTGGGCGCCATTCACCGCTGAGAACGGGCACCGAAATGGAACGGTTCCTCAGTCTACACCGCATCGGCGATTCGGACTTGTCGCTTCGGGGCGCAATCGCCGCGTTCTTCCCGCACCCGATTGGAACCCCGTTGTATACGCCGGACACTCCCGGCGGATTGGGCGGGGACGATCGCTATCAACAGAACGCCGAGAGCTTTGCTCTCTTCACGCACGACGTCTTCCATTTAAGCGATTCGCTCTCGCTCACCACCGGTCTGCGTTGGACGACGGAGACGAAGGTCTTTGACGCCGTCTATCGCAGCCCCGGCGGGCTTGGTTGCGCAGCGGTTGAGTCGACGCTGGGCCTGAACCCGGGTGCTGGGGCGGGGTCGCTGGCAGGAATCGTCGGGTTGACATGTTTGCCTGGGGCCCGCCACGCACTGGACGTGCTCACGGCCACCGCACCTCATCATCAAGAGCGGACGGAAACCGAATGGTCGGGTGTCGCGACCTTGGCGTGGGAGGTTCAGGAGAATTTGAACACCTATGCGACGTATTCGCGCGGTTACAAAGCGGGCGGGTTCAATCTCGATCGCTCCTTCTCCGACGGCGCCGGCTCGATTGTCGTCGGCCCGGCCCCCAATACGGTCGTTGCTGGGGTGGTCACGCCGAACCCATTGTTCTTGGTCCCGCAAACGGTTCGCGGCCCTAACACCAGCTTTCCGGCGGAGTTCGTCGATGCCTACGAGCTGGGCCTCAAGACGATCCTCGACGGCGGCAATCTGTTCATCAACACCGCCATTTTCTATCAGGAGTTCGAGAACTTTCAGTTGAACACGTTCACCGGCATCTCGTTCATCGTAACGCCGATACCGGGCGTGATCAGCCAGGGAGTCGAGGTCGAAACCGCGTGGACGACGCCGATCGACGGCTTGAGCACGAATCTTTCCGTGCAATATACCGATGCGCACTACGATGGCCTCGGCTCGCTCACGACGCCCGGATCGTTCATTGCTCTCAACCCGGGTCTCTTCCTGCTCGCGGACGCCCAAATCACCCATGCGCCCAAATGGGCAGTGACCGGCGGTTTCGACTACGATTTCCGGCTGTTTAATGCCTTTGCGGCGATATTCCACATGGATGCGCGCTGGCAGAGCGAAATGAACACCGGCTCGAACCTCGATCCGCGCAAACTCCAGCAGGCGTTCGCGGTAGTGGGGCTGAAGTTCGGCGTCTACACAGACGACGAGAGGTACGGTCTAGAATTCTTCGCCCGCAATTTGTTTGACGAGAAGTACATCAACACGGCATTCGACTCGCCGCTGCAGGGCAGCTCGATTTCCCCGACATCGCCGGGCGGCGTTGGGACCAGTACGATCGATGCCTTCCTCGGCGAACCGCGCATGATGGGTGCAACTTTCCGCGTCCGCTACTAAGGACTGGCGACGCAATCGGCGGCGGCCCGGGACATCCCGGCCGCCGCTTTTTCTTTTGCTATTCGGCCCGCGCGCGAACCGCGACGCGGCCGGGCGCCTCAAACCGGCTTGCCCGCGTGACGATCTCGATTTTGATCTCAATGCTCTCCCGGTCGATGTGGCAGCGCGAACCAACGAAGTCGCCGCAGGTCTCGCAGATCACGTCGAGCGTCCCCGCATAGCGCCCCGGTTTCATGCCGGTCAGGTCGATCCGCGCCGTGAAAGTCTTTGCCTTTCCGCGTTCGACCCCGCGTAGCGACCCGCCATTGACGAGCTTCAGCCAGGCCAGCCCGCGCGGCGCAAAGCGGAAATTCTGCGGCTCGTCGCAAGACTGGTTGTGCGCCTCGACCTCGAAGTCGTCGACTGTCCCGGTCGGCGCAAGACCCAGATCGACCGTCACGCCTTCGGCGTGCGCGGGCAGCGATAGAGCTGTAA
>JANOFM010000160.1:0-30363 GCA_031413635.1 Alphaproteobacteria bacterium
CGGCGCCGGCGGCCCCGAGCGCCGAGGCGGTGTGGGATTTAGGCGACCTCTATCCAAACGTGGCGGCTTGGGACAAGGAGCGCGCCGCGCTTGAAAAGGACGTTGCGGGGCTTGCGCGGTTCAAGGGCACGCTGGGTCGAGACGCAAAGTCGATGACGGCGGCGTTCGACGCCATCGGCGCGGTCGACAAGCGTTTGGCGCGGCTTGCGATCCATGCCTCGCTCAAGTCGGACGAAGATGTGCGTTCGGCCGCCGACCAAGCACGAAATCAGGCGGGCGCGACTCTGTACTCGAAGCTCGGCGAGACGATTGCCTGGATCAAGCCCGAGGTTTTGACGATCGGCGCGGCGAAGGTCGAGAGCTTTATCGCGGCCGAACCGGGGCTTGCGAAGAACGCGTTCTTCTTGCGCGATACGCTGCGCGGCGCGGCGCACACGCTGGGCGGTGAAGCCGAACGAGTATTGGCGCAATCGGCGAACGCGTTGGGGCAGCCGGGAAGCGTCTATTCGATTTTGTCGAACGGCGAATTGCCGTTCCCGAGCGTGACGCTTGCCGACGGCCGGACCATCAAGCTCGATCAGGCCGCGTATACGTTTCATCGCCAGGCGGCCAACCGCGACGACCGCAAACGCGTGTTCGACGCGTTCTGGGGCGCATTCAAATCCTATGAGGGCACCTTCGGCGCGAATTTGCAGGCAGCAATGCTGGGCAACGTGTTCAACGCCAAGGCGCGCAAGTTCAACACCGCGCTGGAGGCGTCGCTGTTTTCCGACAACATGCCGGAGACCGTGGTTCGCACGTTGATCGGCGAAGTCAATCGCGCCCTGCCGACGTTTCACCGCTATCTGAAGCTGCGCGCGCGGATGTTGAAGGTCAAGGATTTGGCCTATTACGACATCTATGCGCCGCTGACGTCGATCAGCACTGTCTACACATTAGACGCTTCCAAACGCATCACGCTGGCGGCGCTGGAGCCGTTTGGGCCCGAGTACATCAGCATTCTGAAGGACGCTTTCCCGCGCCGCTGGATGCACGCCTACCCGCAGAAGGGCAAGAGATCGGGCGCCTATATGAACGGCGGTGCCTATGACGTTCACCCCTACCTTCTGCTCAATCACAATGACGATTACGACTCGCTGTCGACGTTCGCCCACGAGTGGGGTCATGCGGTTCACACGGTCTTGACGAAGCGGTCGCAGCCGTATGAAACGTCGAACTACGCGACGTTCACGGCGGAAACGGCGTCGATCACGAACGAAGTGCTGTTGTTCGAGCACATGCTGCGGCAGGCCAAAACGAAGGACGAGAAGCTTGCGTTCCTGAACGAGGCGCTCGACCAAATGCGGGGCAGTTATTTTCGCCAGACGATGTTCGCCGAGTTCTTGGTGAACACCCACACGCTGGCCGAAAAGGGCGAGCCGCTGACGGGCGAACGCATGACTCAAATCTATTGCGACTTGATGCGCCGCTATCACGGCGAGGCCAAGGGCGTGATGAAGGTCGATCCTGCCTATTGCGTCGAATGGGCCTTCATTCCGCATTTTTACGGCGGCTTTTACGTCTACAACTACGCAACCTCGATGGCAGGAGGCGCCTATCTTGCGGACGAAATGGTCAGACGCGGCGAGGATGCGCGCAAGCGATTCATCGCTCTGTTGAGCGCGGGCGGGTCGGACTATGCGTATCGTCTTTACAAGACCGCGGGGGTCGATATGGCAACGCCAGTTCCTTATCGCGCGCTCGAGGCGCGGATGAACCGGATCATGGATCAGATGGAGAAACTTCTCGCGGAGAAATAGAAGATCAGGCGATCGCGTCGAGAAGCGTTTTTTGCATTTCGCCGACGGTGCGGACGATCTCGGCCGAGGCCCGGTAGGCGAGTTTCGCGACGTTCAGGTCGACGATTTCGGACACCAGATCGACGAAGGGAAAGTCGCCGGTGAGTTCCGCGGGACGCATCACAGTGACGACCGGACCCGAGCCCCGCGATGTTTGAAGCGGAACCAAGGGCCGATAGGCTTCGCTCTGCCAATTGACGATGTTCTGCGCGCGGACGGCGACCCGCGTTTCCGCGGCGCGCATACCGGCAATGCCACTGTTGAGGGCGCTCATCATGGCCGAATTTTGGCGCGCGCGCGCTAACAGGCGGTGAGAAATTTAGCCCGCATTTGAGACGAATTTTATCGACCATGCCGATGCGCCCTATTGGCGCCGTTTTTTGTGGCGAGCATCACGCCCATGAGACTCAACGACTTCGTCAGGGTCGGCCTGTTCGCGCTTGGCGGCCTCGCATTGACGAATTGCGACGCGGCGCCCGATGCCGTCCGGCGGATCACCGCGGCGGTTCGGCCGGAGGCGGCCCCGCCAGTGCACAAAGATTGGAAAGACGAGCGGCTCGCGTTCGGTCTGCGCCTTTCGGCGGCGGCTGAGGAGCGAGCCACACATTGGGTGCTCTACGACGCGGCGTATGTGCGATTAGCCTATCCGAACGGCGATGTAGCGCCAGACCGCGGCGTGTGCTCAGACGAAGTCGTGCGCGCCTATCGACTGCTCGGCATCGATCTGCAAAAGCTTGTGCACGAAGACATGAAGCGCGCGTTTGATCGCTATCCGATGCGTTGGGGATTGACGGCGCCGGACCGCAATATCGATCATCGGCGGGTACCCAATCTTGCGACTTACTTCACCCGGCACGGGAGATCACTGAAACCCACCGACAACGGCGGCGACTACCAAGCCGGGGACGTCGTCGCATGGGCGTTGGCCGACGGGCGGCCACATATCGGGCTGGTTACCGAGCGGCGATCAAGCGACGGCAAGCGGCCCCTTGTGATGCACAATATCGGCCTGGGTCCGCAGATCGAGGATATGCTGTTCGGTCTCACGATTACCGGTCATTTTCGCTATGAAGGCCCGCGGTCGGCGTCATGACAGGAACGGGTTCACGACAAGAATGGGTTCGGGGCGCCCTTTGCGACGAGGTAGCGAACGGCCTCGGCCAACGAGCGCGCGTCGACCAGCGCGTCATGGGCGATGCCTTGCGATTTCGAGCCAACGTGGGCCGCGAGTTCGCCGGAAAATATGCCGGCTAAAGGGACACCGACATCGAGCAGCCAGTCCTTCAGGTTCGTTCCAGCCCGGCCGGGCCACAGTTCGGGCCGGCCGATGAGGTCAGCGTTCGAGGCGATCAGCCTGTCGTCGCGTCCGAAACAGAAAAGTGGCCGGACTTCAAAAAAATCGAGAAAGCGTCCGACACCCGTCGCAAAGTCCACACCCTCGCGGGCCAGCCGTTCATTGGTGATGCGGGTCAAATTCACGAGATAATCGGACAAGGCCGGATTCTTGAGCGGGCGGATCAAAATCTCGAACGCACCGGTTTCGGCGAGGCTTCGAGCATCTAGTTTGACGGCACCGATTTGCACGATTTCCTTGTGTTCGCCTGGGCCCGACCAGGCGCGGGCCATCGAGCCCGGCCAAGCCGTGAACTCCGTGTCGAAAACGACAACTTCCGGAGGCGGAGGGGGCATCGTGCGCTCTTGCTGCAGGTGCGAATAAGAGTTCTGGGTCGCATGTGCGTGGTTGGGACACAAGAGATTCGTTCCGGTCTTAAGGGCCGTTAAGCGGACGCGAACGGGAATTGTGATTAATATGCCGCCGCTCGCCACCCGCCGCAGCCTCGTTGCGCGGCTCCACCTTGCTTGGATCGCTATGACCGCTGCGCTTGAATCGGAACCGAAAGACTTTTCCCGTTTCACCCAACAGTTTTTTTTCGGCGCGGCGCCCGACGATTTGAAGGTGTTTTCACCTCACGTCCAGGAATGCATCGCGCGCTTGTTTCGCGGTGTCGCGGAAGAGCGGCGACCTGGAAAATCCTATCTGCGGGTTTTCAACCCGACGCTCGCGCGCGACGGTTTCGATGCGCCGGTCACGCTGTTGGTCACGGTCAACGACGACAAACCGTTTCTCGTCGATTCGATCTTGAGCGAACTCGGCGAGCGCGGGTTGAAGATCAAGGCGGTGTTCCATCCGATCTTCCAGGTCAAGCGCGACGCCAAGGGCGGCGTCAAGGGCATCGCGTTCGACGGCGGCGACGGCATCGCGGATAGTATGATTTGCGTCGCGTTTTCCCGCCCCGGCGGCTCGGATCAACTTGCCGAAATCGAATCGGGTGTTGGTCGCGTCTTGGGCAATGTCGCGATCGCCGTCGCCGATTGGCCGGCGATGCTGTCGCAATTGGACGAGTCCATTGCCGAGCTGGAGCGCCATCCGCCCAAGGCATCGCGCGAAGAAATCGACGAGTCGTTGACGTTTCTAAAGTGGCTCAGGAACCACCACTTCACTTTGCTCGGATGCCGCGACTATGTGTTCGAGACCGACGACGGCGGGCGGCTTCTGCCGGTCGAGGCCTCCGGCCTTGGGCTTCTGCGCGATCCCGAACGCAGGGTCATCCGGCACGGAGGCAACCGCGCGGCGCTGACGCCCGAAGTGCGCGCTTTCCTGATGCAGCCATCGCCGCTGATCATCACCAAATCGATCGAGCGTTCACCCGTCCACCGGCGCGTGCAGGAGGACTATATCGGCGTCAAACGTTTCGACGCGTCGGGCAAACTGGTGGGAGAGCGGCGCTTTGTCGGCCTGTTCACCTCGATCGCCTATAGCGAAAGCCCGCGCCAGATTCCGTTTCTAAGGCGCAAGGTGGCAAACGTCTTTGCGCGCTCGGGATTCATCAAGGGCAGTCACAACGCCAAGGCGCTTGCGGTCGTGCTCGAGACATTTCAGCGCGACGAGTTGTTTCAGATTTCCGAAGACGATCTGTTGCGCATTGCGCCGGCGCTGGCGCATTTCGGCGACCGGCCGCACATAAAGGCATTCGTGCGCTTCGACACGTTCGACCGGTTTGCGTCGGCGCTCGTCTATTTTCCAGCGGACAAGTTTCGCGGCGGCTTAGTGCGAACTCTTGGTCAGATTTTCAAGGATGTGTTGGGCGGGCAAATCACGGGCGCCTATCCGCGCACCGAGGAAGGCCAGATGACGCGCATCCTGTACACCGTCGCCTTCCCAGACGGACGGCGCGGTTCGTTCGACGAAGACGCGCTGCAGGTGCGGATCGAGCGGGCGGTGCGGTTGTGGAGCGACGATTTCGCCGAGGCGCTCGCCGGGACCATGACGCCCGAACAGGCCGATACGATCTTTACGCGTTATTCCGGCGCTTTTTCGGAAGGCTATCGCGAGATGTTCGGGCCGGCAGAGGCGATGCTCGACATCGCAAAGCTGGAAGAGGTGGCGCAAAAGGGCGCAGGCGCGCTGGCACTGCGGTCGTCGAGCGGGTCGAGCCAGTCGGATGGGGTGCTGCAGTTCAAGATTTATCACGCGGGCGGCGTGATCGAACTTTCGGACCTGTTGCCGGTGCTTGAGGATTTCGGGCTTCGAGCAATCGAGGAGATAAATTATCCGGTCAAGGCCGGCGATGCGCCGTTGACCATTCACGACCTCAAGCTGCACGGGAACCTGAACCCCGAGCGCGAAGCGGTGATGCGCCTGTTCGAAGAGGCGTTCTTGACTGTTTGGAAGGGGGCGGCGGAGAGCGATCGTTTCAATCGCTTGGTGTTGCAGGCCGAATTGTCTTGGCGCGACGTGGCGGCGCTGCGCGCGGTTGGGAAATATCTGCGGCAGGCCGCGTTCGCGGCGAGCCAAACGCTCATGGAAGAGGCGTTGGCGCGCAACCCGAAGATTGCAGGCGCGCTGGCACGGTTGTTCAAGGCGCGTTTCGACCCCACGGCCGCCGATCGCGCGGAGGCCGAGGCTAAGATCAATGTCGAGATCGACGAGGCGCTGGCGAGGGTGCCGAGCCTCGACGACGACCGCATCATCAGGCGTTTCCGCAATGTCATTCAGTCGATGTTGCGGACGAATTTTTTTCAGACGGGTCCTGTCGACGGGCGCAAGGCTTCGATCGCATTTAAGATCGACAGCAGCAAGATCGAAGACCTGCCATTGCCGCGGCCGATGTTCGAGATTTTCGTCTATTCGCCCGAGGTCGAAGGCGTGCATCTGCGGTTCGGCAAAGTGGCGCGCGGCGGACTTCGCTGGTCGGACCGGCGCGAGGATTTCCGTACCGAGGTCTTGGGCTTGGTCAAAGCGCAGCAGGTGAAGAACGCCGTGATCGTGCCTGTCGGCTCCAAAGGCGGGTTCTATCCGAAGAAATTGCCGCCCGCGTCAAATCGCGAAGCGTGGCAACAAGGCGGGATCGCTGCCTACAAGACGTTCGTTGCCTCGCTGTTGGATATTACCGACAATATCGCGGCGAACGGCAAGATTGTGCCGCCGGCCGATGTGGTGCGGCACGATCAGGACGATCCCTATTTGGTCGTTGCCGCCGACAAGGGAACGGCGACGTTCTCAGACATCGCGAACGGCATTTCGCGCGACTATAACTTCTGGCTCGACGATGCATTCGCGAGTGGCGGGTCGGCCGGGTACGACCACAAGAAGATGGGCATCACAGCGCGCGGGGCGTGGGAAACAGTCAAGCGGCACTTTCGCGAGATGGGCACCGACATTCAGACGACGCCGTTCACGGTCGTCGGCGTGGGCGACATGTCGGGCGATGTGTTCGGCAACGGCATGTTGCTGTCGACGGCGACGAAATTGGTCGCGGCTTTCGACCATCGCGATGTTTTCCTCGATCCCAGTCCGGATCCGGCGGTCAGTTTCGCCGAACGCCAACGGATTTTCGATCTGCCGCGGTCGTCGTGGGCAGATTACGACCAAGCCAAAATTTCCAAAGGCGGCGGGGTCTATTCGCGTTCGATGAAGCGCATTCCGTTGTCGCCGGAAGTGCGGCAGTTGACAGGGATCGAAGCCGATCAGGCGGAGCCCGTCGAACTGATGCGCGCGCTCTTGAAGGCGCAAGTCGATCTGCTGTGGTTCGGCGGCATCGGGACGTATGTGAAGGCGTCGACGCAAAGTCATTCCGACGCGGGCGACAAGGCGAGCGACGCGTTGCGCATCGACGGAAGAGAAATTCGCGCCAAGGTCGTCGGCGAGGGAGCCAATCTGGGCATGACCCAAGCGGGCCGCATCGAGTTCGCGCAAGCGGGCGGGCGCCTGAACACGGATGCGATCGACAATTCAGCCGGCGTCGATACATCCGACCATGAAGTCAATCTGAAGATCCTGCTCAATGCTTCGATCAGCGCCGGCGAACTGAAAGCGGTCGAGCGCGATTCGTTGCTCGTGCGCATGACGGACGAGGTTGGCAAGCTGGTGCTTGGCGACAACTACAATCAATCGCTGGCGCTTAGCGTCGCGCAGAGCGGCGGCTATTGGGAGTCGGACGCCTTTGGCCGCTTCATGCGCGCCTTGGAGCGCGACGGCCGGTTGAACCGCGCCGTCGAGGGATTGCCGTCGAACGACGAACTGCACGAGCGGGCAAACCGGAAGGAAGGTCTAACGCGGCCGGAACTCGCCGTATTGCTTGCCTATGCGAAATTGCAATTGTTCGATGAGATCAATGGTTCGTCGCTACCCGACGATCCGTTTTATGGGGCGACATTGAAAGCCTATTTCCCGGCCGAGGCTCGCGAGAAACTTCCCAAGGGGCTTTCGGCGCATCGTCTGAAGCGTGAGATCATCGCCACCGTGATCGCCAACGACATGGTCAATCGCGGCGGGCCTGTGTTCGTGCATCGCTTGAAGGAAGCGAGCGCGAGCGAGGCGTCGGCGCTGGCGCGCGCCTATACGATGGCGCTGCATGCCTTCGGGATCGACAAGCTTGCCGATCGGATCAACGCGCTCGACAATAAGAGACCGGCGGCCGTGCAGAACGGCATGCACGCCAAGCTCGCCCTGCATTTGACGCGGCAGACACTGTGGTTCCTGCGGCATGTGCCGGCCAATGTGCCGATTGCCGATGCCATCACGCCTTATGCTCAAGGCGTCGACAGCTTGCGCGGGACGTTCTCCACGCTGGTGTCGCGGGCCGAAGGTAAGGCGATCGAAGACACGATCGCCGAATTGCGCGCGGCGGGCGTGTCGGACGATTTGGCCGACGATATCTCCGTGTTGTTCGCGATCGGCGCCACACCCGACATCGCGCGCCTTTCCGCCGAAACGAAGATGCCGCTCGATATGGTGGCGGGCGCCTACTTCGCCGCCGCGCGCACGATCGGCGTCGACCGGCTGCGCCTTGCGGCCGAGCGCATGAACCTTCCCGAGCATTGGGATCGTCTAGCGGTACGCCGTCTGATCGACGATTTGTTCGTACATCAGCGGGCGCTCGCCGCCCGTGCGCTCGCCAACGGTACGCCGGGGGAGAATCGCGCAGCCGGTAACGCCGCGGTCGAGCGTTGGTCGCAGGCGCACGGCGAGCAAGTCGAGCGCGTCGGTGCGTTGATCGGCGATCTGGAACGGTCGGGCAAATTTACCGTCGCGCGACTGGCGCTGGCGGCGAGCCAGATTCGGGACCTGCTGGACGCTTAGCCGAACTTGAGAACCACTGCGCCGAACGCCACGATGGCGGCGCCGGCGAGGCGGCGCTTGCCTGCCGCCTCGCCGAAGAACAGGATACCGATGAAAGCTGCGAAGACAACCGAGGTTTCGCGAAAGGCACTGACGCTGGCGATGGGCGCGATGGTCATCGCCCACAGGACCAAGCCGTAGCTGATGTAGCTCAGGACACCGCCCACCATGGCACGGCGCCAATTGGCCATCGCATAGATCACAATACGGTCGTGGCGCATCAGGGCTGCCATGGTCAGTGTGGTCGCGCCGACGGCAAAGAACACCCAGCCGTTATAGGCAAGCGTGCTTCCCGAAACGCGGACGCCGATGCCGTCAGAAACGCTGTAAAGAGCGATCGTCACCGCAACCGCAGAGGCGATCAGTGTCCCTTTGAGGTGAGCGCCCGCGCTCATGCCCACAGTCAGGATGCCAAGGCTTATGAGGACGATGCCGGCGATCGAGAGCGGTGTGGGAATCTCCGCAACCGCAACCGCCGCCAGCCCCGTGATCAGCAGCGGCGGCAGGCCGCGCGCGACGGTGTAGACATGGCTCAATTCACCGAGCTCATAGGCGCGTACGAGCAGATAGACGTAAGGAAGGTGAAGCGCCGCCGTTATGCCGATCCACCGCCAGGCTTCCGGGTTCATCGGCGGGGCGAAGGGCACGCAAGCAAGGCCGATGAGGCCTGCGACCGAGAACAAGAGAGCGGCATCGAGCAGGCGATCCTTGCCACCCTTGAGCCCGGCGTTCCAGACCGCGTGCATGACGGCGGCGGCGAGTGCCGCCGCGACCGCTTCCCAAGGCATCGATGTCATAAAGCTTCGCGCGTGGAATTGAGATCGGGCGTCATCAGCCAGCGCGCAGAGCGGCTCGTCAAGGCGCTCGCTTGTCACGGTGTTTCGTGTGTAAGCTCGCACGAACGCTATTCAAGTTTTGGAAAACGATGAACGACGCCACACCGGAGACGGCGACCCGTCTCGAGCGCTGGACGACACCGCACGAAGGAGTTTCGGCAAGTGGCGGGACGTGCGCGTCGCCTCTGGGGCAATGGGCGTGGGCGTGGTTCGAGGGTGCCCGCAATCCGCATGTGTTGCTGATTACGATTTATATTTTTGCACCGTATTTCGCCCAACACCTGATGAGCGATCCGATCGCGGGCCAGGCGCTGTGGGCCGATCTCAATACGTTCGCGGGTGTCATCATCGCTGTCATCGCGCCGTTCATGGGCGCCATCGCCGATGCGGGCGGACGGCGCAAGCCGTGGCTGTTCGTCTTCTCGGTCACACTGGGGCTTACGGCGGCGGCGTTGTGGTTCGCGCTTCCGGACGAACAAGGTTTGTCGTTCTTCGTCATTTGCGTCCTTTTGGTCGCGACGTTCGTCTCGTTCGATTTCACCGCCGTTTTTCACAATGCGATGTTGCCGACCCTGGTACCCGAGAAACGCGTCGGCGCGCTGTCGGGGTTGGCGTTGGCGCTCGGGAATTTTTCCGGCGTCATCCTGCTCGTCTTCATGCTGATCTTTTTCGTGCTGCCCGGCGTGGTCGATTGGCCCTTCGTGCCGGCGACGCCGTGGTTCGGGATCGATCAGGCGGCGCACGAGCCCGAGCGGATGGTCGGGCCGCTGTTCGTCGTGTGGTTTGCGTTTCTGGGGTTGCCGCTTTTTTTCTTCACGCCCGATCAGCCGCGCGTCGCGCTCGGCCCGATTCAGGCGGTGCGGCGCGGCGTCAGTTCGTTGATGCGCACGGTGCGCGGGCTCAAGCACTACAAGAACGTCGCGCTCTATCTGGCGGGGCGCATGATCTACAACGACGGCAACAACGCCATTTTGATTTTCGGCGGTATTTATGCGTCGACGACGTTTTCGTGGGGGCCGCTCGACATGCTGGTTTACGGCGTGATCTTGAGCATCTTCGCGACCTTCGGCGGCGTGTTCGGGGGCTGGCTCGACACCACGTTCGGATCTCAGCGCGGCATTCTGATCTCGGTCGCCGGGACGATGGTGGGTCTTGTGCTATCGCTGTCGATGGCGCCCGACACGATTCTGTTTTTCATCCCCTACGATGCGTCCTTGCCGCCCGTGCACGGGTTACCGTTCTTCAACACTTGGCCCGAGATGATCTATGTGACGATCGTTATTCTCATCGCGATCTTCATCACGGCGGCGTATGCGAACAGCCGCACGATGCTGGCGCGGATCGCGCCGGCGTCGAAGATGACGGAGTTCTTCGGGCTCTATGCGTTGTCGGGCACGGCGACCGCGTTCCTGGCGCCGTTCGTGGTGGCGCGGGCGACGGAGTGGTCGCAGAGCCAGGCGATCGGGCTAGCCTCGATTCTCGGGTTGCTTGCGATCGGTTTCGTGATGATGCTGTTCGTCAGGAACGAACGCGCTGTCGCCGTCACCTAGAACTCAGTGCCTGAAGTGGCGCATGCCGGTGAAGACCATGGCGAGGCCTCGTTCGTCGGCGGCGGCGATGACTTCGTCGTCGCGGATCGAGCCGCCGGGTTGGATGACGGCGGTGGCGCCTGCTTCGGCGGCGGCGATGAGGCCGTCGGCGAAGGGGAAGAAGGCGTCGGAGGCGACGACCGAGCCTTTCGCTAGCGTTTCACCGAGGCCCGCGGTCTTTGCCGCGTCTTGCGCTTTCCAAGCCGCGATGCGGGCGGCATCGATGCGGCTCATTTGTCCGGCGCCGATACCGGCGGTGGCGCCGTCCTTGGCATAGACGATCGTGTTCGACTTGACGTGCTTGGCGACGCGGAAGGCGAAGATGAGGTCGGCGATTTCGCGTTGCGTCGGTTTGCGCTTGGTGACGATCTTCATTTCCTTTTCGGAAATGCGGCCGTCGTCGCGCGACTGAAGCAGGAAGCCGCCCGCGACATTGCGCAGCGTGATGCCCGGCGTCGCGGGGTCGGGCAATCCGCCGGCGATCAGCAGACGCAGGTTCTTTTTGGCGCTGAGTATTTTGCGCGCGGCGGCGTCGGCGTCGGGGGCGATGATGACTTCGGTGAAAATTTTCGCGAGTTGTTCGGCGGTGGCGCCGTCGAGCGTGCGGTTGCAGGCGACGATGCCGCCAAAGGCCGAGACCGAATCGCAGCGCAGTGCGAGCGCGTAAGCTTCGGCCAAAGTTGCGGCGGTGGCGACGCCGCACGGGTTGGCGTGTTTGATGATGGCGACGGCGGCACTTTGCTTCGCGTCGAATTCGGCGACGAGTTCGTAGGCCGCGTCCGTGTCATTGATGTTGTTGTAGGAAAGTTCCTTGCCGCCGACTTGCTCGGCTGTCGCGACGCCGAAGCGATTGCCGCCGGTTGTATAGAACGCCGCCCATTGGTGCGGGTTTTCGCCGTAGCGCAGACTTTGCTTGAGCTGACCCGCGAGGGCGAAGCGGCGTGGCGGTGTGCGGTCTTTGGGCTTCTGGGCTTGTGCCAATTCGTTTTCGAACCAGTTCGAGATCGCGGCGTCGTAGGCCGCGGTGCGTGCGTAGGCCTTTGCTGCAAGCGATTTGCGGGTGTCGAGCGACAGCGTGCCGTTGTGCGATTGCAGTTCGGCAAGGATGGTCGCGTAATCTTCCGTGTCGATGATAACGGCGACGTAGCCGTGGTTTTTCGCCGCCGCGCGGATCATCGCCGGACCGCCTATGTCGATGTTTTCGATCGTTTCGTCGAAGGGCGCTTTGCGTGCAGCGGCTTCTTCGAAGGGGTAGAGATTGCATACGAGCAGGTCGATGCCTTCGATGCCGTGTTCTTTCATCGCCTTGGCATGGGAGGGTTCGTCGCGCAGCGCAAGGAGGCCGCCATGCACGCGCGGGTGCAGCGTTTTGATGCGTCCGTCCATCATTTCGGGAAAGCCGGTGACACTGGCCACGTCGGTGACTTTCAGTCCCGCATCGCCCAACGCTTTGGCCGTGCCGCCGGTCGAGATTAGATCAACACCAAGCTTGGCCAGGTTTCGTGCGAACTCGACTAGGCCGGTCTTGTCGGAAACGGACAGAAGCGCCCGGCGAACCGGACGCTGATTTGCAGATGACATGAAACGGGGCGCCTTTTCCCATCAATTTGCGCGCGAGATAGCATGGGGCGCGGGGCCGGTCCAAGCGGTCCGGTGTCTCAATGCACAGCGTGTTACGATTCGCGATCGTTGGCGCGCTTTAACGCCCATTTGATCGTGACGGGCTCGGCGTCCGTGGCGCCCGAAAGCACCAATTGCTGCGATTTGCGGATCGCGTCGCCGGGGCCCAAGTACACGCTATCGGCGATCTCGAGCGCCGCGTCAGCTCGGAAGCGCCATATCGCGCCGCTGGGCAATCTGAGGAGGGCGCCGGCGCTATCGGTCAGGCGGGTGACCTTCACGGACGGGTGCAAATGGAAGCGCACGGCGAAGCGCCGCGATGGCGTCGTGACTTCGCGCGGCACCAGACGGTCTTCGCCGCGGAAGTCGGTGCCATCGTGGGAGAGGAACAGGCGGCGTTCATGCGCGAGGCCGAAGGGTTTGGCGTAACCGTTGTGCTTGGCGTCGATGAGGATGCCGTCCTCGGTTTCGCTGCGTTTGGCATCGACTTGGGACGGGCCTTCGATCATACGCGCGCCCAACAGCTTCGACGTCAAGCGGCCACCGACGATGTGTGCGGACGATGTGTCGGCGATGGTCAAGGTCGAATGCGCGGCGGTCGCGCGCATGGCCTGTTCCCATTCGGCGCCTTTGAGCAACGAGGCGCCGCAATTGACGATGATGCGTTCTTCCAGCGCGCTGAGTTCAAACGACAAGCAGCCCGCATGCGCGCGCGAGGATACGGCCGCGGGAGCGCCGAGACCCGTGTCGGCAATCACCAACGTCGATCCGCAGGTCAAACGATGATAACCGGACTGTGGCGCGTGTACGACGATCTTGTTGCGCGTGTTGTCGTAGCTCAGCAACGTTTGCGCCCAACCATCGACTCCTTCGGTGCCGCCGTTGAACAGGGCCAAGCGCCCGTCGCCGTGCAGCATGAGCCGGATCATGGGCATCATGCGGTCGAGCGCGCGGCGGACCGTTGCCGGGATGATCAGGTCGCGCTGCACCATCGCGTCGACGACGGCGAGCAAGTCGCTGGCGATCGCAAGTACGGCTTCGGGATTGCGCGAGACGTGGCCGCCGTCGGGAAGAATTTGCAGCCCAAGTTCCTCGGCCAGCATATGGAGGCCCTTTGCCAGGCGCGCTTCGCCGTCGGGCAGACAGACGCCGGATTGGACGAGGCCGATCGCTGCCGTCATGCGCGGCAAGCCGGGGGCAGCGTAGTGCGCGGTTTTCGACAAATGACGGGCTTGGCGCGCCATCGACAGCAATACGCGCGAGCGGAACAGCACATCGGAATTGGTCAAGATCAAGCGGCCAAAACTTGCCCAAGTGATCAAGCGGCGCGCGAGGACGTGCGGGCGCCAGGCGAGGTCATGCCAGCTGCCATGCGCGCGAACCCAGTGCGCGATCAGCTGGCGCAAATGTTCTTGCACGGGTTCCGAGCCGCCGGCGTCGAAATGGCGGAGCCAATGGAAGCCATGCAGGCTTTCAAGCCAAAGTTCGCTTGGCGGTGCGATGAAAAACGGCGAGCCGTCGCGCGCCGTCGCGTCGCCGCCCGGCAAGCGGAAACGACCCACCAGCAGAAGTTCGGCTTCGGCCATGCTCTTGCGATAAAAGCAGCGCGGATGAACAAGAATGCGATCGGGTGCTGGTCCCGACAGCGAGCGCTGCCAGAACTTGGTGCGATGAATTTGTTTCGTGACGGACGTCGTTATGAGGTTGCTTGCGCCAGAAATCAGGTCGCCGGCGTGCGCCAGCAGATCGAGTTTGAAGGCGGGCGGCGTATAGTCGGCGCTGGTCGCCGTGTCAGCCGCCGCGGATTTGACGGAGGTTGTCGCGATAGCGGGTTTGTCCGCCTGCAAAGGCCGCGGTTCCGGCAACAAGGACGTCAGCACCCGCTTCGACAGCGAGGGCAGCGGTTTGCCCATTGATCCCTCCATCGACTTCCAATTCGATAGCACGACCCGATCGATCGATCATTGCACGCAAGGTCCGCATCTTCGCGCGTTGCCCATCGATAAAGCTTTGCCCCCCGAATCCCGGATTGACGGTCATCACGAGAATCAGGTCGATGTCGGCCAGGATAGGCTCGATCAAAGAAATCGGTGAGCCCGGATTGAGGGAGACGCCCGCTTTTTTTCCCATGCTCCGAATGAGTTGCAGCGTGCGGTGAATTTGAGGTCCGGCTTCGGGGTGCACGGTGATGATGTCGGCGCCGGCGTCCGCGAACTCCTTAACGAAGGGATCGACCGGGGAAATCATCAAATGCACGTCGAACGGCAGCTTGGTGTGGGGCCTTAGCGCCTTCACCATTTGTGGGCCGAACGAGATGTTGGGCACGAAATGGCCGTCCATGACGTCGACGTGGATGTAATCGGCGCCCGCTTCCGTCATGGCGCGCACTTCCTCTCCCAACCTAGCGAAGTCGGCAGCTAGGATCGAAGGCGCGAGTTTCGGTGTTTTCTTCATGGTCGAGGCTTTAGCGATTCACGCAGATTCACGCAATCAACGTGAAGGGGCTTCAGGCCGTTCTCCGCAAGCGGCACGCGTAGAAACCGTCGAGGCCGCCCCAATCCGGCCAATGGCTGGGAAGAGTGCGCAGATCGCCGGCCGGGGTTACGAACTGCGTTTCGCCGCTGAGCTCGGCAGATGCAATGCCTACGCGCTCGAACTTGTCGTGGACGGCGAGGAAATTGGCGATCACATCCTCACCTTCTTCGGGCGCGAGCGAGCAGACGCAATAGACCAGCGTGCCAGAGGGTTTGATCATTTCGGCCGCCGCATTGAGCAGGCGGCGTTGGAGGTCGGCTTGGGCCAAGACGTCCGAGTTATTCTTGCGCCAGAGCACATCGGGGTGGCGGCGTACGGTGCCGGTTGCCGTGCACGGCGCATCAAGCAATACGGCGTCGGCAAGCGTTTTTGGGCGCCATTCGAGGGCGTCGGCGACTTCGATTTCGGCACTCAAGTTTAACCGCGAGAGATTGGCCATGACCCGTTTCATGCGGTCGAAGGCGTGATCGACGGCAATGACTTTGGCACCCAGGTTTGCGAGTTGCGCCGTCTTGCCGCCGGGCGCGGCGCACAGGTCGATGACGGACTTGCCCTTCACATCGCCGATCAGGCGCGCGGGGATGGCGGCGGCCGCATCTTGCACCCACCAGGCGCCGTCGACGTAGCCGGGCAGATCTTCGATGCGACCGCCGGGGGCGCGGCGCAAGGTTCCTGTGGGCAGGATTTGGGCTTCTAGTTTTTGCGCCCACGCTGGAAGATCGTCCTTTACGGTGATGTCGAGGTGCGGCTCGGCGATGTGGGCTTTTGCGATCGCGCGGGCAGTCTCTTCGCCGTAGGCCTGGACCCATGCGGTCCACGCCCAAACCGGCGTGTTGGCGATTTCCGCATCTAGATTGGCCAGGACCGCCTTTCCCTCGGAGCCGATGCGGCGGGCGACGGCGTTGACGAGGCCCTTAAAGTGGCGGGCGCGGTCGTCGCGATCGGCCAATGAGACGGCGGAACTGACGGCGGCGTGGGGTGCGACGTCGAGAAACAAAAGTTCTACTGTTGCGATGCGCAGTATCAGTTCGGCGGGACCAGCGCGCACCGGAAGTGGCTCGCGTAGGAAATGCGCCAGCACCTGGTCGATTTGACCCAAATGACGAAGCGCTCGCATCACGATGGTACGCGCGAACGCTAGGTCGCGCGGCGCGAGTTTCGACTTCGACAGGTTGGCTTCCAACGCGTCGTGGAGCGGGCGCTCGTTGAAGAAAATTCCGTGCAATGCTGCCAACGCGGCGCTGCGCGCGCCAAGTCCTTGCTGGTCGGCTGCAGGTTTGGGGCGGTGGTTCAACCCCAAGGTCCGCGGCGTGGGGCTTCCTGAGCGGTGCCGTGCATGCCGGCCGCCATTTCCTGCAGGCGCGCGACGCGGTTCTCGGTCGAGGGGTGGGTCGAAAACAGACTGTCCATCCCTTGGCCCGCCAAGGGATTGATGATGAACATGTGTGCGGTGGCGGGATTGCGTTCGGCATCGACGTTCGTCACGCGAGAGGCCGAGCTTTGGATGCGCTCCAGCGCCGAGGCGAGCCAAAGGGGCTGGCCGGCGATTTCAGCGCCGATGCGGTCGGCTTCGTATTCGCGGGCCCGGCTAATGGCCATCTGGACCAACATCGCGGCCATGGGCGCCAGGATCGCCAGTGCAATCGCGCCCACAATGCCAAGGGGATTGTTGCGACTGTCGCTGGAGCTACCGAAGAACATCGCAAAATTCGCCAGCATCGAGATCGCCCCGGCAATCGTGGCCGTGACGGTCATGATCAGCGTGTCGCGATTTTTAATGTGCGCCAGCTCGTGCGCCAATACGCCCGCCAGTTCTTCGACCGAAAGACGCTGGCGCAGGCCCGTCGTCACGGCGACCGCGCCATGCTGCGGGTCGCGGCCGGTTGCGAAGGCATTCGGCTGCGCGTTGTCGATGATGTAGACTTTCGGCATCGGGATCCGCGCGCGGCGCGACAACTCGCGGACAAGGCCGAAGAGTTCCGGATCCTGGCGGTTGTCGATTTCCTGCGCGCCGTACATGCGCAGAACCATCTTGGCGGAGTTCCAATAAGCGAAGGCGTTCATCGCGACGGCGACACCGAACGCCACGACCATGCCTGTGTTGCCGCCGATCATGCCGCCGACGGCGACGAATAGGCCGGTGAGAGCGGCAAGCAAAATGGCGGTTTTAGCCCAATTCATCGGCGAAGACCCTGTGATCCCGGTTCGGGCGAAGATGTAGGGACGAATTGGGGCTTCATCAAGGAATTCTATGGGACGGCCGGTGGCGTGGCGACAATTTCCGACTTCGCGAGTTCGCCCAGATGTTCTGCCTTCCATTTCATCGCCATAGCGATGCGCGAACGGCCGGAAGGGTGGTCGTAGAAGACAAATTCTTCCCACGGAATGGGGTCGAGTTTGCGGTACTCGGAGAGCTTCAGGGCCGTTGTCGCGAATCCGTCGGGCTCGCGCGCGGCGTTGAGGCCGAAAAGGTCGGCTTCGGCTTCATTGGTGCGGATCATCGTATTCGTCACCGGCGTTGCCAGCATGCCGAGCAGCGAGAGCATGAAGACGATGACGGGCAATCCCGCGGGGTCGGCGATGTCGCGCACACCCCACCAGCCACCGAACGCGCCGTGTAGGGTGCCGAAACCCAAGTTCGTGAGCAGGAATGCGACGGCGGCCATTACACTGAGCGAGAGGATCAACTCGTTGATGTGACCCAGCGCGTAGTGACCGATTTCGTGCGCCATGACGGCGCGGGTTTCCGCCGGGGTCGTGCGGTTCAACAGATTGTCGTTCAGCGATATGCGCGTCGTACCTAAGAAACCCGACACGTTGGCGCTGATGCGCTTGGTTTGGCGCGAGGCGTCGAATTCGTAAACGTCTTCGGCGGGTACGCCGTTGGCGCGCGCGAGCGAGAGGATTTCCTGTTTCAAGGCGCCCTCGCGCATCGGCTTGAAGTCGTTGAACAGCGGCGAGATGAAGACCGGACCGATGGTCAGGGCGAACATAATGAAAACCGTCGTGACGCCGGCGCCCCAGAGCCACCAGCTTTGACCGGTGCGACGGATGACGGCGTAGAGACCGGTCAGGAACAGACCGCTCATCACCACATTGACGCCGAGGCCGATCGCGTACTCGTTCAGCCACTCTTCCAGCGTTTGGTTCGACAAGCCGAATTCATGTTCGCGGTAATAGCCTTCGTAGATGGTGAGCGGGAATGTCAGCGCGGCTGTGACGACGATGAAGAGGGCGGCGAAAAAGAAGGTCTGAAGCCAGCGCCAGGGCACGAGCGCCTCGGCGAGGTTGCGCATGGCGGCTGAGGCGCGGGTGAACAGAAGGACGAGGGCGATAGCCATGGAATAGAGACCATCCCAGAGGATCAATCGATAGCCGCCTTCGAAATAGGTGTCGGATTTCGCACGCGCCTCGCCGGTGACCGTTGCGAGATAGGTCTCGGTCGCGGCATTCGCGTCGAAGTCGGCTGCGTGGCCTGCGGTCGCCAGCAAAGTCGCGCCGAGCGCGGCCAATGCCAAAACGAAAATGCGCTTGTTCACGTTTGCCCCCTAATTCCCCATGCGGCAATCATACCGGCCCCATGCGGCAATCATACTGGCCCCATGCGGCAATCATACCGGCCGACGGGCGCTATCGTCGCGCGCCGGAGATGGCTAATATCGTCCCACACGGGAAGTTGACCCATGTTTGCGGCGGCAAGGCCACACACGATGACCGATCAAAACGAAATCGCGGCACGCATAGCGGCGGCAGCACAGCGCGCGCTTGCCGAGGCAGAGGCACGGCGCGCCGAACGGGCGAAAGCGGCGGAGGCCACAGCGAAGGAGGTTGGCGGGCGCGGCGGGCTTGAGCCCACGCGGTTCGGCGATTGGGAGATCAAAGGCATCGCCTGCGATTTTTGAACCGCGTTCGGCGACACGCTACTTCCTGCATAACAGATCGACGCCAGCGCGGATCAGCTGAGAGATTTCGCGCTTTGTGGCGCCGGCTCGCGCGCGCAGGGCAAGGCTAAAAAGCACAGACGACGCAACCAGGGCGCGGGCTCGTGCGTCTACGCCGGGCCCGAGTTCGCGTGCCCGTTTAAAGCGCTCGTGGAATGCTTCATCAACCGCAACGATGACGGCATTGAGTGCGATTCGGATCTCTTGGCTTTCGACCGCTTCCACCGGCATCGTGCAAATGGCAAGGCAGCCGCGCTGCCCCCTGTCGCCCGACATATAGAGCTCGACGGCTGCCTCGTAGAATGCGGTCAGATCCTCGCTTAGGGATTTGGCGCCGGCCATGCGTTTGGCGGCAGCCTGCATCTGGCCGACGAACAGGGCGACGGCACGCAGGTAGAGGGCACGCTTGTCGCCGAAGGCAGCGGCAAGGCTGGGTCTTGCGACGCCGGTCGCTTCGGCGATCGCGTCGAGCGAGGCACCGGCCAGCCCCTTGTCCCAAAAGGCCTCGCGGGCCGCTTCCATCACTTGGCGTTCGTCGAATGCGCGCGGGCGTCCGCGTGGCTTTCCCATGATTCTATGCGCCTTCGCAAATAATTCTTGACCATCCTATTTTTATGCGGTACCGCATATAATGTAAAGTTACGGAGCCCTGCCCATGGATCTTTTCTTCGCGCCCCTTTCTTGTTCGCTGGCAAGCCGCATCGCGATTTATGAGGCGGGACTGGACGCCAAATTTCATCAAGTGACATTGTCGACAAAAAAACTCTCCGACGGGCGCGACTATCTGGCGATCAACCCGAAGGGCCAAGTCCCGGCATTCACGTGCGACGATGGCGAGCTTTTGACCGAGGGGCCGGCAATCCTGCAGTATATTGCCGACCTCGATCCGACGGGACGCCTAGCACCGGCGGCAGGCACCCTCGCGCGCTATCGGCTTCAGCAATGGCTGAACTACATCGCCACCGAGGTTCACAAGGCGGTGTTCTATATGATGTTCAATCCGGCAAGCCCGCCGGAAGTGAAGACTTTCGCGCGCGACGGCCTGTTGCCCGCCCGCTTCGACCATCTTTCCAGGCATCTCCAGGATCGCCAATATTTGCTCGACACGTTCAGTGTGGCTGACGCCTATCTGACCACGGCGCTCAATTGGACCAAGCCGGCCGGTGTCGAGTTAAGCCGTTGGCCCGTATTGGAGGCCTATCATCGGCGCCTTACGCAACGCCCATCGATTGCGAAGGCGATCGAAGAGGAACTCGCGTTACGCGCCGCATGACTCGGCGCGGCCGATCTAGTTCTTGATGTCCAGCAAGCGGCGGCAGTTCGCGCGGTCGCAGTTTGACGGATTCAGATCGCTCGCAGGCGCAAAGGTTATCGTCACCGGCTTGCCCATTTGAATGCCGTTGAGCGCCTTCGACAGAACAGTTGCGGCGATCGGCTGGCCGGTGTCGACGGCGAAGAACATGATCTTGCCACGCGCCTTGTTGTAGCAGCGCACGTGCGTGCGATCGTAGAACGCCATGACATCGCGCACGAAGCAGCGAAATGATGGGGGCTTGCCAGGCTGACCGCTCACGGTCGCACCTTCGAGTTCATCGTCCAAAGACTCAACCGGAATGGGTTTCGGTTTGGCTTTTGTCTTTGTTGGTTTTGGCTTTGGCGGCGGCGGAGCGGCCATGGGCGCCGCTTCGCCTGTGGCCGATTGCGGTGTCGTTTCGCCTTTCGCCGGCGGCCCCACGGCTGGTGCTTCCGGTGTGGCCGGGGGTGTCGTTGCGGGCTGAGGCGCCGGTTGTGCCGAGGGCGGCGGCGACAACGGAATCGTGACCGACGGCGAGGATTGTGTCGTCGACGACGTTGCTGCAGGCGGTGGTGAGGCCGGCGGCTGTTGCGCGGGTTGAGAGTCGGGTGGCGGAACTTGCGCCGCCGCACTTCCGGCGGCGAACGCGGCGGCAACGAGAAACAGCAACGATCGCCGCCAGATCACAAATGCCCCCAGAGAAATACTTCAAGAACCGCACCCAGCGGCCCCAGCCGCCACATAAACGCGCGGGGTGACAGCTGACGTCAAGTGTCGGCGTCGTTTAGGATCGGCGGATGGCTAACGACGCAGCAAAAAAAGCATATGAATTGGTGGCGCTGGGGCGCCTGCCCGCCTCGGCGCAGGACGGGATGGGCGACACATTGGGCTCGTTTTCGGGCATGGCATTGGAGCCAGGGTCGTGGCGGGCGAATGCGGGTCGGGTCTGCGGTGTGTTCGTCACCCTGCCCGATCGCGGGTTCAACGTCCCCGAGAAGAACAGGTTCAGCAATTATCCGACGCGCGTTCATCGCATCGCCTTCGAATTGAGCGCGGGGCGGCTGACCCTTATGCCGCTGGGCACGCGCTTTCTGCGCGACGAGAATGGGGCGTTGACGACGGGGCTCGATCCGGGCCGGGGCACGACGAAGCAATTCGGGGTGCGGTTGCCGAGCCCCGAGGACGGGCCCGCCGCAGGCCGGTTGTCGATCGACAGCGAGGGGATTGCAATCAAGGAGGATGGCCGCTTCTTCGTCAGCGACGAGTTCGGACCCAATATCTATTGTTGTTCGCCCGACGGTCGCATGACGGGCGTCATTGCGCCGCCCGACGCATTCGTACCGCATCGCGACGGCGAGGTTTGCTTTTCATCGCGAGACGTCGAACCCTCGCGCGGGCGGGCGCCGAACGATGGGTTCGAAGGGCTGTCTTTGTCGCCCGACGGCCGGGAGCTTTACGCGCTGTTGCAAAGCCCTTTGGTGCAGGATCGCAAGGGCAAGCCCAGCGCACGGCGCTTTACGCGCTTGCTGGTCTATGACGTTTCGACCGCGCGTCCGCCGCGCAAACCGAAGGCGCACTATGTCGTCGAGCTACCGCTGCATTCCGAGAAAGAAGCAGCCGAGGCGAACGAAGTCTTGGCTTTGAGCGGCGGGCAGATTCTCGTTCTCACGCGCGAGAGTTTCGGGTTCGGCGCAAAAGAGAAGAACCGTCGTAAGGCGATCGCGCACAAGCAGGTCATGTTCGGCTCGCTCGACGGCGCGAGCGATCTCGGCGGCACGCGCTACGAGCGCAAAGCCAAGTCCATCATAAACGACGACAGCGAACTCGACGACGGGATCGTGCCGGTGCGATTGGCGGCGTTCGTCGACATCGCGGACGAAGAAGAATTGAACCGCGTGGGTCTCAGCGCCAGGGCCGCGCGCAAGGGACTTCAACTGTTGTCGGCAAAATGGGAGTCGCTGGTTCTTTCGCCCGTGCTCGACCCCAAGCGCCCGCGCGAGCGACTTTTGTTCGTGGGCAACGACAACGATTTTCGCACCCGCGCAGGCTTCATGCCCGACGGCGCCTATGACGGCGGCATCGAGCATGACAATTTGGTTTTGGTCTACCGGGTGACCTTGCCGGGGTGAGGGGCGATCAGAAGCTGAAATTCAAACCCACCGATCCGAAGGTTTCCTCCTGCGTTTCGAATTCGATTTGCGAGCGTTCGCCGGTTTGGCCGGAACGATTGACAACCGGGTGGGCGTCGGATTCGCCGTATTTGGCGCCGATAGAAAGTTCCAACGCTTCGACGCCGGGCGGCACGTATTTGAGCGAGGCACCGAGTTGGTAGCCGAACGTTGTGTCATCCTTTGAGATGCGGATGCGTTGCGCATCGCCCAGACCGCCGCTTAGGTCCAAACGATCTGTACCGTCGGCACCAAGGAAGTTCACGCCTGCCTTAGCTTCAACGCCAATCCGGAAACCCGAGAACTCGCCAGCGTAGCGCAGCGCCGAATCCCAAAACTGATCGACCGCGATCTCTGCGCCGCCTTTCACGAAGGCGCCGAAATTGCGGGTTTCAATGTCAGTCATATACTGGAAATTCCAGCCATAGCCCGGAATGCTGCCGCTCAAGGTGTCGGAGGTTTCTAGGCGCGTGTACGACACGCCGATCCCCAACGTCGACGACCAGCCGTTGTAGGTCGACTTCTGTCCGAGACCGAGCGACAAGCCATCGAGTTCCGATTTGTGGCGGTAGTCGATGTTGGTTGCATCATTGATCGCCGGGAGGCCGAAGAAGACGCCGGCCGGGTAGTTCGCCATGGGATCGCCGGTGCCGGGGATGCCGAGGCCTTCGGTCGTCGTGTTGATCGAGCCGTTGCTGGAAAAGACGCGGTAGTCGTAACCGAAGACTTCGGCCGAGCTCATCCAACGCTGATTGCGCGGATCGCCGAGCCTGAAGGTCGGCATTTCATCGCAGTCGAACTCGTGGGTGAGCGACAGTAGGAGTCTCGCGATCGATTCTTCTCGTTTGTGGTCAACAACGCCGAGATACTGGTTGCCGCCGACATCGAGCGACAAATAGGGCTTCTTGGGGATTTTCAAGTCGCCGTAGGCGGCTTCGATGCCGGCCGACCAGCCGGGGAGCGAGCCGATTTCCTTTTTGCCCTCCGCGCTGCAATCCACGACGGGGGTCGACTCGATGAGGCCGCGCGTCGTTTTCAAGGACTCGATGGTGACGCGGCGATCGGCGATCAGCTTTTCTTCCTCGCGTACCGCGTAGTCCATCGACGTCAGCCAGTGCGCCTCGACGCCCCGCTGTTCCAATTCCGCACGCCGCGCTTTGAGCGCCGCGATGTAGATTTCGATTTCCTCAATGTGCGCCAGAATTTTGAAGATTTCCTGCGGAATTTTGGCGAGGTCCGCGTCCTTTGCCTGCTGCGAGCAGTAGTGGTTGGCGAGGCTCGGGTAGTTTACGGGACTAAAGCTCGGGCGCGTCAAGCCTGCCAAGGGATCGACCGGCGGTGGGGGCGGCGGCGGAGGAGGAGGAGGCGGGGGCGGGTTGCCGCCGATGACTTCGAATTCCTTCTTCGGGGGCGGCGGCGCGCAATTGCGCTCGGGTTTGGCTTTGAGTTCCGCGTCCTTCTCGTTGAATTTTCGTTGGAGGCGGTCTGCTTCGGCCACGTAGGGCGAGTTCTTCCACCATTTCTCCTCGCGGGGGCTGATGCTGATCCCTTTTTCGTCGTCTCTCATGAGCTGGCGTTCAATTTCATGATTGCCAGCGAGAAAATCCTGAAGGCTTTGTTTGGTCGCACGAAAACGCGCCAAGAGTGCTTGCGTCCGCGCACCGAATGCCTGCATCGCCGCGGTGTGAGGAAATTTCATCGGTTCCAGCGGCGGGCGGCAATATTTCGGCAGAGGCTTGAAATTGTGCATCTCCAGCCAGAGATCTTTCATCTCGCTCTTGATGCGTTGGAATTCCGCATCATAAGTGGCCTTGTCCTGCGAGTCTGCCATTGCTGGCCGCGCGACAGGCGCGATGGCATTGATGGACACCACCACCGTTAAAAATGCCGCCACAATCAAAATGCGCGGCGAAATGTTCCGCATGGCCATGCCCCCTCAAAAAGAACGCGAAGTGATTCGCTTCGCCCTTGAGGGTGAATGGGCGGAGTCGCGCATGCCTCATCCGAACGGATGATTCGCGCCGTGCGTGCAGCAGCAATAAGTTCGATTAGCGCAGCGACTGCAGCAATTTGGCCACTATCTGGGTCTGGCTCTTGGCTTCGAGTTTCTCGCGCAGCGAGGCCAAATGCGTGCGCACGGTGTTGATGCTGACGCCGTGGGTGCGGGCATAGTCGCGCGGGCGGTTACCGTCGGCGAGCGAGAGCGCAAGCGCCGCCTCCGCCGCGGTCAATCCCAACAGGTGCTGAATTTCGTCGACCGTGGAGAGCGGGCGCACCGGCTCCAGAATCAAGATGACGCCCGACCAACGCGTGTCATCCAGGCGGATGAATTCCGGCATCGGGCGCAGCTTGAGTGCAAAGCGCCGCCCGTCCGCAGCCGCGAGCGTCATGCGCGCGGGCGTCGAGGAACTGGCGTCGCCGGATTGCGTTCGCGCGGCGGCGATCGCCTCGGCCAGACGGGTGCGCTTTGATGTATCGGCGGCCGCGATCGACTCGCCGGCGCGAACCAGCGGCCCTCCGGATGCGAGAAGGGCCGCGCCGGTCGGGTTGACGAAGATGAGGCGACCTTGTTCGTCAAGCATGAGAACGCCTGCATCGAGCGCCTCCAATGCTTCGGCGATCAGGCGCGTTTGCGCCGAGACGCCTTGCAGACGTTCCCACAGTTCGAAAGCCGCGACGGCGTGGGGCGCGATCTTCTTCAACGTGTCGACTTCCGTCTTATCCACATGACCGGCGGCGCGCGAGCGCTGTACCGAAAGATTTACACGACGCGACGGCGAGTTGACGAGATTGGTGGAGACAAAATGGGTGAACCCCCGCGTGGACAGGAACTCGCCGTAGTAGGGATGGCGCGCGAGTTCGACGTCGCGCCCCAATGCGGCGTCGAAGAACACGTCGCCTACGCCTGCGCGCGCGGAGTGGCGGACGCGCGGATTGATCGCAAAATAGCGCTGACGATAGAGGTCGCGCCGACCTTCGGCGAAGGGCTCGCTGGTGATCGAATTCGTACGGTTCGTTGTCTTGTCGACGATACCAACCAGCGCGAACGCACCGCCGAGGGCGGCGCCCAATGTGTGCAGGGCGGCAGGCCAAGGCTCGCTTCCGGCGGCGGCGCGGTAAAGCGCTGCGATGATGTCGGGTACTTGCGGCGGAGGGTTCATTCCCGACCTCGTTGTTCCGACTCGTTGCGGCGCATGGTGACGGCAATCGAGGGCCGGTTCAACCGGGGCCGGGCAAGCCGGGCATGCGCAAAATCATCAAGGTCGATGTCGCGTTCGCGAAGAGGCGGTCGCTCTTGTCCACAAGACTTGCTTCGGCGGTGACGATCTCGCGCCCTCGCGTCACCACTTCGGCGGTCGCGGTTAGGCGACCCGATTTTGCCGTGACGGCGCGGTGGTATTTGAGTTCGAGGGTGAGCGTGGTGAAGCCTTGCCCCACTTTCAGCGTCGAATGAACGGCCGAGCCCATGACAATGTCGATGACCGTCGCGATGACGCCGCCGTGGACCGTGCCCAGCGAGTTGTAGTGAAATTCGGCCGGGTCGAAGCCGATCGAGACTTTGCCCTTTTCCACGACCATGCCGTCGACGCCGATGAGGCTGCCCACAGGCGGCGGGGGAACGCGGCCCTCGCCGATCGCACGCATAAGATCGAGACCCGAGAGGCCTTGGGCCGCGACCATGATCTGGGCCGGGTCCGCCCAGCGGTAGGTTCGTTCGTTTCGCATGGAGTTCCTTGGACTATTGCGACGACGGCATGACGATAGCGCGGGGCGGACTTTGCGCGCCATTCGCTTATGTGACGCTTTCCCTAAAGCGCGGGATGCCGTCTTTGAGCATCCGAACGTCGCGCGCCAACGTATAAGTGCATCATTATTTATCGGGTCGGGTCATGCGAGCGATTGCACAGTGGATTCTTGTGGTTGGGGCGGTTCTGGGCCTCGCGAGCTGCGCGGTGTTCACCCCGTTGCCCGATCCAAAGTCGCTGGACGAGCGGTTGGCGATGTTTCCCTCGCAAGGATTGCCAGTGTCGGGGCCGGTCACCGTGTGGTGGAACGAGCGGCAGGTGCCGTTCATTGAAGCCGCGAGCGACCGCGACGCAGCGTTCGCGCTCGGTCTGGTGCATGCGCATTTGCGACTTGGACAGATGGAAGTGATGCGGCGCATCTCCCAGGCGCGCATTTCGGAAATGGCTGGGCCCATTCCGCAGGTTGCCGACATCGAGCATGCACTGCGCATCCTCAATCTCGGCCAGACGTCGAGCGCGGTCTATGCCGCGATGCCGGCGGATACGAAGGCGTGGCTCGATGCGTTCGTGGAGGGCATCAATCACTATCAGGCAAATGCGAAAACGTTGCCGCACGAGTATGCGCTGCTCGGGCTCGACAAGGAGCCGTGGCGCAGCGAGGAAATCCTCACGATCGGACGGCTTGCCTCGATCGACGTGTCGTGGCTGGTGTGGATTCGTTTGATGCCTTTGCGCGAGCGCAAAGACTGGCCGCAGCTTTGGCAGCAGGTGCTCGAGGAAGGGACGACATCGGCGCCGAGCTTCGCGTGGAACGGAAGCAGCGCGCTGAACGAGTTTTCGAAGTTGTTGTCGACGGTGAGCCGCACGGGATCGAACTCGATGGCGGTGAGTGCCGCCAAGACCGGCACGGGTGCGGCGATGATCGCGAGCGATCCGCATCTCGGCATCAGTCTACCCAACCTTTGGGTTTTGGCGGGCGTGAAGTCGCCCTCCTACAACATGGTGGGCTTTATGGTGCCGGGCGTGCCGTTCGTGGCCGTGGGTCGCAACGAGAACATCGCGTGGGGCGGCACGAACATGCGCTCGGCCGGCAGCGATTTGTTCGATGTGCGCGCACTGCCTGCCGAGCAGATCAAGGAGCGCGTGGAAAAGGTGCGCACGCGCTGGTGGTTCGATTCCGACATCACGGTGCGCGAGACGCCCTATGGGCCGATCTTGTCCGATGCGGCGATCATCCCGAAGCAAGACGGCGATCAGTTCGCGCTGCGCTGGATCGGGCACAATCCGTCGGACGAGTTCACGGCGATGCTGCGGGTCAACCGTGCAAGGAATTGGAACGAGTTCCGCACGGCGCTCGAAGGGTTTTCGATTTCCCCGCAGAACTTCATCTTCGCCGACGTGCGCGGAAACATCGGGCAGGTGACGGCGACGCATTTGCCGACGCGGTCCAAGGCGTTACCGAAGGACCTGATCCTGCCGCTCGCGGACGCGGCAGCATGGAACGAGATCGTGACGTCGCGCGATTTGCCGATGTCGTACAACCCGAGCACAGGGTTTTTGGCATCGGCCAACAATCGCGGCGCTGAGGCGGGCGTGCCGATCGGCTACTTCTTCTCGTCCGACGATCGTGTGACGCGCATGCAGGAACTTCTGGGTGGGATGACGCGGGTTACCGCCGACGATCTGAAACGTATCCAGTTGGACACGCATTCGAGTTCGTCCGTCGCTATGCGCGACGCGCTGGCGACGCGGCTGAAACGCGAGACGCCGGAGTTGACGGCGGCGCAGGCGCGCGTGGTTGAAGCCTTTTCTTCCTGGAACGGGCGCTACGAACGCGACAGCGCGGGCGCCGTTGCGTTCGAGGCGACGATGAAAGGCTTTATGCCGGCGGCGTTCGCCGCGCACGAGATCATGGCGTTCGACGCGGCCGGCAGTCCCTACGCCCGGCTGGCATCGCAGGTTGCGGCGCTGGACGGTACGAAGTTTCGCGCGGCGCTTGGGGCTGGGTTGACGTCGGGCGAAGCCGCGATGAAGGCCTATCCCGCCTGGGGCGATATGCACCGGCTGATCGTGCAGGCGCAGTTTTCGGCGATCCCGGTGATCGGCGAGCGCTATGTGTTCGACGATGTGCCGGCTGCGGGCTCGGGCGAGACGCTGCTGAAGACCGATCACGATACGTCGGCCGAGCGGCATCCGACGCGCTACGGCGCGCAGGCGCGCCATGTGTCGGACCTGTCCGATCCCGATGCGAATTGGTTCGTCATGCTGGGCGGCAACGACGGCTGGTTCAACTCGTCGACGTTCCGCGATCAGGTCGACGCGTTTCAAACGGGAAATTCATTCCAGGTACCGCTGAAGATCGAAAGTGTGCGCGCGACGTTTAAGCACAAAACGGTGCTCGCCGCCCCATGATCGACTTCACGCCGGTGCTTCGCCTCTATGCGCGACGGCGGCGGGCAGCACTCGCGCGGATGGACAATGTGGCCACGCAACGGCGGCAAATGGCGGCGCTCGTCGCCAAGGCCGCGCATACAAAGTTCGGGCGCGATCATGGGTTCGAGCGGATCAAAGCCGTCGAAGACTTTCAAGCCGCGGTGCCGCTTCGGCGCTATGACGATTTCTGGCGCGACTATTGGAAGCCCGCATTTCCAGTGCTCGACAATGTGACGTGGCCGGGCCGGGTGCCCTATTTCGCGGTGACGTCGGGAACGACGACAGGGTCTTCGAAATACATCCCGGTAACGCCCGAGATGAACCGGTCGAATACGCGCGCCGGGCTCGACCTCTTCACGCATCACGTCACGCACCGGCCGCGTTCGCGCGTGTTCGGCGGCAAAAGCTTCATGCTCGGCGGCTCGACCGATCTCGTGCGCGAGGCCGACGGCATCTACTCCGGCGACCTTTCGGGCATCGCGATCAAGCGTCTGCCGTGGTGGGCGCGGCAGTTTGCGTTCCCGCCGGTCGACCTCGCGCTGATCACCGATTGGGAAGAAAAAGTTCGGCGGCTTGCGGTACTGGCGCGCGAAACGGACATCCGCGTGCTGACCGGCGCGCCGTCGTGGCTCCTGATCCTGTTCGACAAGCAGCAGGCGAACGCCGGCCACCTGGCGAATGCGCGCGCGCTTTATCCAAATCTCGACCTGCTCGTACATGGCGGGGTCAACTTCAAGCCGTATCGCGCGCGCTTCGAGCAATTCCTCGCGGGCGGCGCTGAACTGCGCGAGGTCTATCCGGCGTCCGAAGGCTTCATCGCGCTTCAGGACGAGACGCCCGACGACGGCTTGCGCCTGTCGACGGACAACGGGCTTTTCTTCGAGTTCGTGCCGGTCGGCGAGCTGGATTCGCCGAAGCCCACTCGGCATTGGTTGGGCACGGCGCAAGCGGGCGTGAACTACGCGATCGTGCTCTCCACCTGCTCCGGGTGCTGGGGCTATGTCATCGGCGACACCGTCCGGTTCGTATCGCTCGACCCGCCGCGGCTCTTGATCACGGGGCGCACGAGCTATTCGATGTCGGCGTTCGGCGAACACCTGATCGGCGAAGAGATCGAAGACGCCGTCACCCGCGCCGCCGCAGCGCAGAACCTCACGATCAACGACTTCTCGATGGGCGCCGTCTTCCCCGCGAAGCAGGACGATCTAGGGGGCCATCTCTTCGTCGTCGAGTTCGCCCCCGTGCCGGACGAGGCCGCTGTGCAAAGATTCGCCGCGGCCATCGACGAACGTCTACTCGCGCTGAACGACGACTACCGCGCCCACCGCGCCGAAGGCTTCGGCCTCAAAGCCCCAGAAGTCCGCCCCGTCCCACCGGGCACGTTCGCCGAATGGATGAAGTCCCGCGGACGCCTAGGCGGCCAAAACAAAGTCCCCCGCATCATCAACGACCAAGCGGTGTTCGAAACGCTCGTCCGGATGACGCGGTAGCCGCGCTACTTTCACGCAACCGCGTCGCTAAGTGCATCGAGCAAGTCGCCCCACCAAACCGCGTGCCGGTGCAAAAACACGTTTTCCGGAAACCCGTGCTTGGCGACGTGCGCAACAGGCACCGTATCCCACCCCCTGTGCTCAACCGTCACGCGCGTCTCCTCGCCCACCGCCTCGAACCTCACCTCGAC
>JANOFM010000161.1:0-30590 GCA_031413635.1 Alphaproteobacteria bacterium
GGTCGAGGCGATCAAGGCGATCTTGGCGGCGGGGCATTTAAACTTGGTGGAGACGCTTGCCGAGCGGATCGCCGCGCACTGCCTGACCGACAAGCGCGTGAAGGTCGCGCGCGTGCGGATCGAGAAACTTGAAGTTGTTCCGGAGGCTGCGTCGGTTGGAGTTGAGATCGAGCGGGAGGCGGGGGCGTAGATGGAACTTGTTTCGGTATTGATTGGCGGGCTTGGTATTGGATCGCTGCTAACGGCTCTAGTAAATCAATTCATTGCTCGTCGGGCCGTCACGAGCGATCGACTGTATGCAGAGAAACGAGAAGCATACTTGGGATTATTGAACGCTCTTCATCAAGCCGCCGTTCATCCATCCAACGAAAATTCAAAACACTTTGCTCTTTGGCAAACTCGCTGTGAGCTATTCGGGTCCGATGCCGTGGCGGCCCAAGCGCAGAAGATGGTGGAGACGAATGATGGGCCGAGAGAGTATCGCCACACCGCGTTCCGTGCGCTCATTGATGCGATGAAGACCGACTTGGCACGATAAGGACTTAGTGAGATGGCTCCCTTTTATTTTCGTTTTCGGGAGCGCCGGCAATTTTCTGGTAGATCGCCCTGCCTTGCTGAACGGCCTCAATCTTTGGAAACGGTGGCTCGACTCGGTTCACTGGCGGAGTGTCGCCGAGCACGTTGAATCTGACCCATTGGGATTGTCGCCAAATGGCGAGATGTCCGCCGAAGTGGCGCCAATCAAATATTTTTCCATCAAGGTTTTCTGTATCGAGCGAGATGACGTCGCGAACAACGAATTGTCTGCTGCGGCAATCTCTATCGGTCGACCACACCGGCCGAAGCATATGATGAGCGAAAGCGTTCCGCATCATGCGCGCAATTTGATAAGCGGAGACTACTTCTGGGTCCGAGTCATCTCGCGCATTCGGATGGCAAGTCTTGAATGCCTCCCGAATTTGTGAGCTTCTTTACCGGCTCAAGTACAATGGGGACTAAACCGCAGCGAAAGAGACAATCGAAGCGGCGACTGAATTCGTAAAGCCGTCACGGGCGAAGCTCGACATGATCGTTCCGGTTCCGCCATCCGGCATTCGTAAGGTTCAGCCGGTCATGACGCTCGCCAAAGGCATCGGTGCGGCGCTTGGCTTGCCGGTCGTCGAATGTGTCACCACAACCCGCCCGGCGAAACCACTCAAGGGCGTCATCGGAGCCGAGAGGTGAAAGGAACTGCTGGCCGGGCTGCATGCGGTCGATGCTAAGCAGTCGAAGGGGAAGAACATTCTCCTTTTTGACGATCTGTTCCGATCCGGTGCGACGTTGAATGCGATCACGCAATTGCTGATGGAGAGCGGGAAGGCGCTCAGCGTCCGTGTACTCACGATCACGCACACCCGGAGCAACCAATGAGCACGGTTTTCATCGGCGGATCGCGCAAAATCTCACGCTTGCCGCAACATGCCTTGGAGCGTCTGAACAACGTGATCGAAAGCGGCTTTCCGGTTCCGGTGGGCGACGCCGATGGCGCGGACAAAGCCGTACAGAAGAAGCTGTTCGAGTCACATTATGAACACGTCACTGTCTTTTGCTCGGGCGAAGTCTGCCGCAACAATCTCGGCAAGTGGAAGACGCGCCAAATCAAAACTTCGAAGCAAGCAAAGGGCTTCCAGTTCTACGCCGCGAAAGACCGAGAGATGGCCCGCGAGGCCGATTTCGGGCTGATGATTTGGGACGGCAAGAGCGCCGGCACCGTCCTCAACGTCCTGCGGCTCGTGCGTGCCGACAAGAAGGCTGTTTTGATCGACGTGCAGGAGAAGAAAGCGACGACGTTCAAGACCGAGGGGGACTGGAACAAGTTCCTTTCACATTGTCCTGTCGAGCTTCGCAACGATTTGAAGGAAGGTGCTACACCCGGGGAATGGCAACACTCCAGTCCAAATCAGACAAGCGTGTTGGAGTCGACGCTGGCCGACAACGGCGGGCACACATTGTTGAAAGCCGGCGATGAGTTCGCAGCCGACCTCAATGTAGCCCTTGCTTCCGGCGACTCGAAGACGGTCGTCGATCTTCTCGGTCGCATCGCCAAAGCACGCGGCATGAGCCTTGTCGCCAAGGAAACCGGACTCGCCCGCGAGGGTCTTTACCGAGCACTCAGCAGCGGTGGAAACCCTGAGTTCACCACCGTGCTGAAGGTGATGAATTCCGTTGGATTGCGCTTGGTCGCGAACAAGACCTAGGCGCAGGTTGCGGCACGGCCACTGCTCCAATGCCATCGTCCAACCTCTCGGACCAAAATTCGGGCTGATGGCCTCGGCTCAGAAAATCCATTTGAGAAGTTCTTATTGCGTTCCTATATGCTTGGCGGCTGTGGCGGAGTGTTTTGAAGTTGCGTGCTTTCGGATCGACTGGGCCGAGCGGTGCCAAAAGCGAGGATAGTGCCGTGGTAGCGGCAGGTAGCAGCAAGTAGCGGCAAAAGTGGCTGTGTTGAGCCAAAGTAGCGGAGTGGCGGATCGGATTACATATGTTTTTTCCGAATGCTTCCCGGACCGGGAAGCGTGCGTGCTTGCGGCGGACGCGGGCCTATCTATGTTCGCCGCCAGCATGAGCCAGGACGACCAAACCGCTGAGGCACTTGAAGCACCCGGCCTGCTGGCCACTGGGGCCGCCGTCATTGCCGATTATCTGACGCGGTTGCCGAATGCACCCGGGGTCTATCGCATGATCTCGGCGGACGGCGACGTGCTTTACGTCGGCAAGGCCGCGAGCCTCAAGAAACGCGTGCAGGCTTACACGAAGCCGTTCGATCAGCCGGCGCGGATTGCGCGCATGATCGCCAACACCGCGTCGATGGAGTTCGTGCAGACGGCGTCGGAGGTCGAGGCGCTGTTGCTCGAGGCCAATCTGATTAAGCGGTTGAAGCCGCGCTATAATATTTTGATGCGGGACGACAAGTCGTTTCCGTACATCCTGGTCACCGGCGATCACGAAGCGCCCCAGATCATCAAGCATCGCGGGGCGAAGTCGCGCAAAGGCGATTATTTCGGGCCGTTCGCTTCGGCCGGCGCTGTCAACCGGACGCTGAACACGTTGCAGCGGGCGTTTCTATTGCGCAGTTGTTCGGATTCCGTGTTCGAGGCGCGGACGCGGCCATGTTTGCTTCATCAGATCAAGCGCTGCGCGGCGCCGTGCGTCGGCAAGATCGCAGCGGACGACTATCGCCATCTGGTCGATCAGGCGCGGAATTTTTTGCAAGGTAAGAGCGACGAGGTGAAGAGCGAGCTGTCGCGCGATATGGAGATTGCGGCGGAAGGGCTCGACTTCGAGAAGGCGGCGCGGCTCAGGGACCGCATTCGCTCGCTCGCGCACGTGCAGCTGCAGCAGGGGATCAATCCGGACACGATCGACGAGGCGGATTTGTTCGCCGCGCATCAGGACGGCGGGCATACGTGCATTCAGGTGTTCTTTTTCCGCTCGGGCCAGAATTGGGGCAATCATGCTTATTTTCCGAAGCACGATCGCGGCGTCGAGGTCGAAGAGGTGCTCGATAGTTTCCTGGCGCAGTTTTATGACGGGCGTGAGCCGCCGAAGCTCGTGATCATCAGCCACGAGATTTCCGAGAGCGCGCTGTTGGCAGAGGCCTTGTCGGTGAAGGCCGAGCGGCGGGTCGACGTGCTGGTCCCCCAACGCGGCGAGAAGCGCGAGGTGATGGCGCAGGCGGTGATGAACGCGCGCGAGTCATTGGCGCGACGCATGGCCGAAAGCGCCACACAGGTTAAACTGCTCAGAGGCGTCGGCGAAGCACTCGGGCTCGACGACGCGCCGCGGCGAATCGAGGTGTACGACAACAGTCATATTCAGGGCACGAACGCGGTGGGCGCGATGATCGTGGCAGGGCCCGAGGGATTCATCAAAGGCGCCTATCGCAAATTCAACATTAAGAACACGGATCTCGCGCCAGGCGACGATTACGGCATGATGCGCGAGGTGCTGACACGGCGCTTCAAGCGGTTGCTTAAGGAGCAGGGCGAAGTGGCCGAAGGCGAGGCGCCGGTGTTCGACGACAAAGCCGTCGACGACGAGCAAGAGACCGGCAACACGCCCGATCTGGTTTTGATCGACGGCGGGGCGGGGCAGCTGGCGGTGGCGACGGAGGTGTTCGAAGCGCTGGGCGTTTCGGGGGTAAAGCTGGTTGCGATCGCCAAGGGGCCGGACCGCGACGCGGGGCGCGAGCGGTTTTTCATGGGCGGCCGCGCGCCGTTTCAGCTCGAATTCAAGAGCCCGGTTTTGTTCTATCTGCAACGCCTGCGGGACGAGGCGCATCGCTTCGCCATCGGCACGCATCGCGCGAAGCGGGCGCAGACACTCGCCTCGTCGCCCCTCGACGAGATCGAAGGTATCGGACCAACGCGCAAACGGGCGCTTTTGAACCATTTCGGTTCGGGGCGCGGGGTGACACAGGCGGGGCTTTCGGACCTCGAATCGGTTAAGGGTATTTCCAAGGCGATTGCGCGCAAGATCTACGATCATTTTCACGACAAAGGGTAAGCGCGCCTTTGCCGTGCTAGAGTAGGAGTTCATGGGCGACCATCTTCCCAATCTGTTGACGTTGACGCGCATCGTGCTGGTGCCCGCGTTCGTCGCCGCATTCTGGCTTGAGATGCCGGGCGGGCGTTGGGTCGCGTTTTTTGTGTTCGTGATTGCCGCCATCACCGACTATGCCGACGGCTGGGTCGCGCGGGCGCGAAGCTTGGAGTCGCGTCTTGGGGCGATGCTCGATCCGATCGCCGACAAGTTGTTGATTTCGGCGGCGCTGATGATGCTGGTCTATTACGACGACATTCGCGGATGGGTGATCATTCCGGCATTGATCATTCTGGCGCGCGAGATTTTGGTATCGGGCATGCGCGAATTCTTGGCGACGATCTCGGTGCAAGTGCCGGTGTCGTCGATCTCGAAGTTGAAGACCACGGTGCAGGTGATCGCACTTGCCGTGTTGATCGTGGCGCCGGCCGTCGAGCACGTATGGGGCGGGCTGCACCGGGTTGGCATCATCGCGCTGTGGGGCGCTGCGGGCCTTACGATCTATACCGGCTTCTCCTACGTGCAAGCCAATCTCGCGCATGTTTCGGGCGAACATGCGCGGCCGCGACGAAAGGCCGTTGAGTTGAAGGATACGCCGTGAGGCTGCTCTATTTCGCGTGGGTGCGACAAATGGTTGGGTGCAGCGAAGAGATCGTCGATGCGCCGCGTGAGGCCGAGACCGTGGGGGCGCTGATTGCATGGCTGCAAACGCGCGGCGGCGGGTATGCCGACGCCTTCGCCGATTTGAAGCGCGTGCGGGTCGCGGTCAATCAGGATCACGTCGATTTTGGCGCTCCGGTGAGGGCGGGAGACGAGGTGGCGTTCTTTCCACCGGTCACAGGCGGCTAGCATGATCCGTGTCCAAACGGCGGACTTCGATCCGGGTGCGGAGATTGCGGCGCTTCACGCCAGGCGCCGCGACATCGGCGCGGTCGTCAGTTTCGTCGGTCTGGTGCGCGGCGAGAGCCATGGCGAGGCGCTCACCAGCATGACGCTGGAACACTTTCCCGGCATGACGGAGCGCGAACTCGAACGCATCGAGCGTGAGGCGCGCACGCGCTGGAGGCTCGACGACGTTGTCGTTGTGCACCGCGTCGGCGAACTCAAGCCGGGCGAACGCATCGTGTTGGTGGTGACGGCGGCGGCGCACCGGCGTTCGGCATTCGAAGCGGCGGAATTTCTGATGGACTATCTGAAAATGCGCGCGCCGTTCTGGAAGCGCGAGTTGCGCGCGTCCGGCGAACACTGGGTAGAGCCACGCGACAGCGACGATGACGCCGCCGCACGCTGGAACCAGGGCTAATCTTTCTTGCCGCGGACGAAGTTCGAATAGTCGTCCATCAAGGTGCGGGTGATGTTGCCGACCTCGAACTTCCAGTCTCCTATTTGGCCGACAGGCGAGACTTCGGCGGCCGAGCCCGTGAGGAAACATTGCTCGAAGCCGCCGACTTCCGAGCTTTGGATGTACTTCTCGACGACTTCAATTTGACGATTTCGAGCGAGGTCCATCACGGTTTGGCGCGTGATGCCGTTGAGGAAGCAATCGGGGTGGGGCGTGAAGAGCTTGTTCTCCTTGACGAAGAATATGTTGGCGCCGGTGGCTTCTGCCACCAGACCGCGCCAGTCGTACATCATTGCGTCGGCGAGGCCCTTGGCCTCGGCCTCGTGCTTGGAGAGCGTGCAGATCATATAGAGACCGGCGGCCTTGGCCTTCCACGGCGTGGTGTCGGGGGCGGGGCGGCGCCAGCGGGCGATGTCGAGCTTGATGCCGCGGGCTTTGACTTCCGGGTCGAACATCGAAGGCCAGGGCCAGACGGCGATGGCGACGTGGATCTTGGACTGTTGGGCGCTGACGGCCATCTGTTCGCTGCCGCGCCAGGCGACCGGGCGCATATAGGCGTCGTCGTGACCTGCGGCTTCGACCACCTGTTTGCAGGCGTCGTTGATTTGGGCCTCCGTGAAGGGAATCTCGAAACCCATGATCCGCGCCGACTCGAACAGGCGCGACGTGTGTTGTTCGAGCTTGAAGACCTTTTTATTGTAGACGCGCTGACCCTCGAAGATCGACGAACCGTAGTGCAGGCCATGAGTCAAAACGTGGACCTTGGCGTCGCGCCACGGCATCAGCTTGCCGTCCATCCATATCTGACCATCGCGATCGTCGAAGGGAATAAGTGCCATTTGCGGCTCCAAGGCGTGGTTAAGCGGCCGGATGCTTTTCTGGGGCGTAGTATAGCGGTCCCGCTTGCGACCGGTACACCCCGCGCTCTATCTTGCGTGCATATCTGCCATAACTGGTGCGCATGTCACCATCGGGTTCCCCTTGATGAAAGCTGCGGCTTCGCTTCTCTACCTGCGCGAGGAAGAGCTCACCGATGGGATCGAGTTGTTCTTTTTCGCCGGGCGCGATTTCGGACGTGTGCTGGACGACAGGCTTCAGATGCTCGATCTCGGCCGTGCACATCATCGCGCCATGCATTTTGTTGCGCGTCACCCGGGGTTGCCCGTTTCGGATCTGCTGAGCATGTTGGGAATAACGAAACAATCGCTCAGCCGGGTGGTGCGGGATTTGACGGCGGCGGGCTATCTCAACCAGACACAAGGCGCGCGCGACCGGCGGCAGCGTTTGTTGCGGCTGACGCCGAAGGGGGCGGAACTTGAAGCCGAGCTCGGCCGCTTGCAGCGGACGCGCTTTGCCAATGCCTATCGCGAGGCCGGGCCGGAGGCGGTGGCCGGTTTTCGGCAGGTACTCTCGGGCCTTTTGGCCGAACAGGAACGGGCGGGCGTGTTGCGCCTGATTGCCAAACGATGATGCCGGACACCAAAGAGACCGATGACGCCGAGGCGACGCTGCAGCATTTGCTGATCGTCGACGACGACACGCGCATACGCACGTTGTTGCAGCGTTACTTGAACGAGAACGGCTACCGCGTGACCGCGGCGAAGGACGCGGCCGAAGCGCGGCAATTGATGACTAGCCTCGATTTCGACTTCATCGTGCTTGATGTGATGATGCCGGGCGAGGACGGGTTTTCGCTGACGAAGTCAATCCGCGAAAAGTCGGACGTGCCGATCCTGCTGCTTACGGCGCGCGGCGAAGCCGGCGACCGCATCGCCGGGCTGGAACGCGGGGCCGACGATTATTTGGCAAAGCCGTTTGAGCCGCGCGAGTTGTTGCTGCGCATTGCCACGATTCTCAAGCGCGCGGGCTCGCCCGCCGAAATCGTCAGACAGTATGTGCAGCTCGGCGCTTGCCGGTTCGACGCCGAGCGCGGCGAACTGATGCGCGACGGCAAGCCGGTGAAGCTGACCTCGGCCGAGCTTCAGCTCATGCGCATTCTCGCGGCCAATCCGGGGGTGACGTTCACGCGCACCGATCTGTCGCAGCGTATGGGCGCGGTGCTGGAGCGCACGGTGGACGTTCAAATCACCCGTCTCAGGCGCAAGATCGAGAACGATCCGAAGCTGCCGCTTTATCTGCAAACGGTTCGCGGCGTCGGCTATGTGCTGATGCCCGACCGGGTCGGGTAGGCGGCCGATGTCGCGTGGCTGGTTTCGTAGGTCCATGCCGCGCGGTCTTTTCGGCCGCTCGCTGATGATCATCGTCATGCCGGTCGTCGTGCTGCAAGCGGTGGTCACTTACATGCTGTTCGACCGGCAATGGGAGACGGTGACGACGCGCATTTCGCGCGGGGTGGCGGCACAGATCGCGTTGTTCGTCCAGAGCTATGAGACGCTCGGATCCCAACGGTTCATCGAAGAAGCGCCAAAACTCGGCGAGACGTCGTTCGGCCTTAAGCCGGTTCTCAAGCGTGGCGAGCGCATCCCGGATTCGGAGTCGCCTGCTTACGACGTGTTGAAACAGGTATTCGTTCGCGAATTGTCGGCGCGAGTCGGGCGTCCGGTATGGATCGATTCGGAGACGTTCGACGACATCGTGGACATCCGGGTCCAACTCGACGGCGGCGTGCTGCAAGTCATCGCCGAGCGTAAGCGCGTCATGTCGACCAACACGCATGTTTGGGTTTTATGGATGATGGGCACGGCGATGATCTTGCTCAGCGTCGCGATACTTTTCTTGCGCAATCAGATTCGTCCGATCGAGCGGTTGGCGGACGCGGCGGAGGCGCTGGGCAAGGGGCGCGACGTGCCGGATTTCCGTCCGTCGGGCGCCACGGAGGTCAGGCGGGCCTCGCTTGCCTTCCTCGATATGCGCGAGCGTATTCTGCGCTTCGTGCAGCAACGCACCGATATGCTGGCGGGCGTCAGTCACGATCTACGAACGCCGCTCACGCGCATGAAGCTCGAACTTGCGATGATGGGCGGCAGCGACGACATCAAGGCGTTGAAAGGCGATGTCGAGGAAATGGAGCGGATGCTCGACGAGTATCTCGCATTCGCGCGCGGGCAGACGGGGGAAGGTGCGTCCGATACCGATATCGGTCAATTGGTGCGCGATGTGGCGGCCAGTGCCCAGCGCAAGGCGGACGCCAAAGAGCCGCGGAAGGCGATCGAGGTCAATGTCAGCGGCGATCTTATCATCGAGGTTCGCCCGAATGCCGTGCGCCGTTGCGTGATGAATTTGGTGGAGAATGCGATGCGGCACGGTTCGCACGCGCAGTTGAGCGCGCATCAGCACGGCGACACGGTTGAAATTGCCGTCGACGACGATGGACCGGGAATCCCAGCCGACCAGCGCGAGGAGGCGTTCCGGCCCTTCCACCGCTTGGATACGGGGCGTACTCTCGCGAAGGGCGGCGTGGGCTTGGGCCTGGCGATCGCGCGCGACATTGCGCGTGGGCACGGTGGAGACATTACGCTCGACAAAAGCCCGCTGGGCGGGTTGCGTGCTGTCGTGAGATTGCCGGTCTAGGACATCGAAGATGATCGTCGTTTTGGGAAGTGTCGTCGCGCGGCCGGACACGTTGGACGCGTTGCGAAAGATCAGCCTGGATCATGTGAATCGTTCGCGGGCGGAGCCTGGATGCATCGCGCACGCGGTTCACGCGGACGGCGAGAATCCGCTGATGCTGGTCTTCGTCGAGAAGTGGACGGACGCGGCGGCGCTCGCATTGCACTTTAAGGTCAAAGGCTCGATCGATTTCGTGACCCGTGCGCGCGAGCTTGCGGCGGCGCCACCGGTCATCGAGATATTCGAGGCCGCACCGGCGAAGTTGGGCTGATTTCAGTTCAGTGTTGCGCCTTCGGCGATAGGTTTGCCGGCGTCGACACCCATATTGGCGCGGTTGTCGACGCCGCGAACCGACCGAAGGCGACGGTTGCGCCTGGTGCCGTCACTTTTTGCCGCTTGAGATTTTTTCCGCTAGTTCCTGCATCTCGCCGATCGATTCTTTTGCTCGCGCCTGAATGACTTTGAAGGCATCTCCGTTCGCGTCGATCGTGAGCTGCGCAAGTTCCCGCATGTGTTTGAGGGCGCGCGCAATTGTCTTTTCGACGAGGTCGGCCTGTTTCTTCGGCAAGCCATCGCCGTCGTTCGCCTTCATCAGATCGGCGACGGCTTCCTGCACTGCTTGCATCGTCTCGGTCATGATCTCGCCTTGGCGGCGCATCAGGTTTTGATAGCCTTCCGCCGCCTTGCGGTTGGCGTTGACCAAGGCGTCGAAGTTTTTCTTTTGGCTTTCCATCAGGGCCGAGGTGTCCACTCCGGGAACGCTGAATTTGTCCCAGAAGCCTTGGTCGAAATTCGGCCACTTGAAATCGAATTCGGGGAACGGACTTTTGTTGGCCATGACTTGCGTCTCCTCGATGTTTGCGCGGGCGGGATGGCAAGATGATCCGGCGGTCAAATGGCGTCAATCGCCGTCCGGCGTTTCCGGTCCGCCCTTGCGGGCGTTTTTGAGCATCCCGGCCCATTCCTCGATCATGCGCAGGCGGCGGTCGACATGGGCCATGGTCTTGGCGAGGTCTTCGCCGTCCTTGAGCCAGACGCCCAGCGTGTCGGCGAGCAGAACGCCGATACCGCGCGTGACAAGGAGCCCCTGCCAGCCGGAGGTGGGCAGGCCCGCCGCATCCGCGATCCAATTGGCACTGCGGATGGTGGCGGGCAGTGCGTCGAGAAACGCGCCCGGATCGCCGACACTGTCGTCGTGGATGATTTGAAGCGCTGGCTTTAGCGGCGTCATCGATTCGAAGCAGCTCAAGATCGCGTCGAAGGCGCGATCGCGAGGTGGGTCATCGTCGTCGAGGCCGGTCGCGCGGTCGAGCGCGGCGAGGTCGATGCGCTTGGCGATCAGGCCGAGGAGCGCGCGTTTGTCGGGGCACAGTTCGTAGAGAGCCGCCGGAGCGATCTTGGCGCTTCGTGCAAGTGCGGTCAGCGAGAGCGACTTCCAGCCGGTGCGCTCGATCGCGGCAAGTGCCGCCGTGACGAGTTTTTCTTCCGGCGAGGTCTTTGCGGCCATGGGCATGCACCGATAGGGTTGCAGTTATTCTATGCGCCAAGCGATGGCGCGGGCTATCGCGATTTGTCGAGTTCGAAGCCGCGACTTGTCGCGGCGGCGACTGCGTCGGACAGCAGTTGCTCGAAACGAGCGTCCGCCATCAGGATTTTCAACGCGGCCTCCGTTGTTCCGCCCGGGCTGGTCACGGATTTCCTGAGATCCGAGGCACTGCTGCCGGATTGCGAGAGAAGCGCCGCGGCGCCTTCGATTGTCTTGCGCGCCAGCAGGTTTGCAACTTCGGGGGCGAGGCCGACGCGTTCGGCGGCCGCCGCCAATGCTTCGGCCAATAGGAAGACGTAAGCGGGACCGGAACCCGACACGGCGGTGACGGCGTTCAAGAGTTCTTCTCCGTCGAGCCAAACCATGTCGCCGACGGCCTCCAGCAAAGTCTCGGCGAGCAATCGCTGCGGGGCGGTCGTGCCGCCTGTTGCGAAGGCCGCACTGATGCCCTTGCCGATGGAGGCGGGAAGGTTCGGCATGGCGCGTACGATCGACGGCGTTTTGCCGAGCCAGAGGCGCAAGCTCTCGATGGAGGTGCCGGCGGCGATCGAGATGACCATGGCTTTGCGCGCCGCCTCGGCGTAGGCGGGGACGGTTGTGGCCATCAGCTGCGGTTTGACCGCGAGGATGATCGCTTCCGGCGCGATGGCGCCGATCGCATCGGCGGTGCCGCCGGTTTGTGCGCCCGACGCGCGGAAGGCGCGGGCATCGGCCGGCTTCATGGCGGGGTCGATGAGGATGAGGCGAGGTCCGAGGCCCGCCGCGATCAAGCCGCGGGCGAAGGCGCCGCCCATATGGCCGACGCCGACTATGACGATGGGGCGTTCGCCATTAGCTGTTGGCTTTGCCGCGGACTTAGGTGTTAGGCGCTTCCCTGGCACTGATAGACCACCGCTGCTGCCGCTTCGGAAGCGGACTTACCGGCCCAGATGACGAATTGGAAGGCCGAATAGTAGCGGTCGCAGGCTTCGAGTGCCGCGTCAACCAGGGCTTCGCATTGCTCGGGGGTCGCGCCGATGGCGCCGCGCAGCAGGAGGCCGTGGCGGTAGATCACTTGGCCGCTGTCGGGCCACATCTCGAAATGGCCGAGCCAAAGTTGTTCGTTGACGATGTTGATCAGAGACGCCACCTCGGCGCGCTTTTGTTTGGGCACTTTGATTTCGAGCTGGGCGGAAAGCTGCAATGTCTCGACATTGTTACGCCAACTGAACGAGAGGTGATGGTCTTCGGTCTGGCCGGGGAAGGAGAGATGCATCTCGTCCTCGCCGGCGCGATCGAACAGCCATTCGTTTTGAACCGCGATCTGCTCCATCAAGTCGATCGGGTTGCCCACAGGCACTTCGGCTTGGATTTGCGGCGTGCTCATCGACTGGTACAGCCTTTTCGTTATCCCCCAGAGTCAGCCCGCCGCCGGAGGGGGCCGGCGGCGGAACAAGCGAGGGCAAATCAGCAAGGGTACGCAGGGAGGTGCATCGCGCCTGGAATTACGCTCCACAACTAGGTTTCAGCGCGAAGCACCTCCCATGAATCGAAGCGTGCACCAAACGCTGAATCGCGCGCAAGAGTCCTGCTGTGGGCATGACTCTTTCTTCATGGGGAGTGTGGCGTTTGCGATATCGTTTTTGGGGATGACCTGCGGATAGACGAATTTCGAGACGCGACCTTCGCGCGTGAATCGCGTGAATCAAATTATTCGCAGCTCGATTCGAGCTTTCCCACTCTCGCCGAGAGCCGTTCGATCTCCTTGCGTGATTCGGTCAACATCGCTTTGACCGCTTCGAATTCTTCACGCGGCACGAGGTTGAGATCGTTCACCATCCGCTCAGCCTGCGTTTTGATCATCACGCCGATTTCGTCGCGCACGCCCTTGGCCGCGCCGGCGGCACCGGTCATAAACTTCGCCAACTGGTCGAGAATTTGATTTTCGCTTTGCATGGGCGGCCTCCAATTGTCTGACTTAAGGTAGGTGCGGGCGGCCGTCGCTGCAATCGGCGCCTTGACACGCCGAGGGCTCCAAGCCGAAGTCTCACGCCAACAGTCGGGGCCGGTTTCAACATGTACGCCATTCCGTTTCCGGAGATTGATCCGGTGTTGATCCAGATTGGCCCCGTGGCCATTCGCTGGTATGCGCTGGCGTTCATCGCAGGGCTGCTCGGCGCCTGGTGGTATATACTTAGGCTGCTGAAGACGGAGCGTCTGTGGGCCGTGGGCCCGTTCAACGGCAAACCGTCGGCCACCGCCGATGATATCGGCGACCTGTTCGTTTGGGCGGCGCTCGGCGTGATGCTGGGCGGGCGGTTGGGTTATGTCCTGTTCTATGGATTGATCTACGAGACAGATCATTTCCTCTCGGCGCCTTGGCGAATATTCGCCGCCTGGGAGGGGGGCATGTCGTTCCACGGCGGAGCGATCGGCGTGGTGCTCGCGATCGTTTTCTTCGCGCGCGCCAAGAAGCTCGACATGGTGGCGCTCGGCGATATCGTTGCTTCGGCCGCGCCGATCGGATTGTTGCTCGGGCGGATTGCGAACTTTATCAACGGCGAATTGTGGGGCAAGCCCAGCGATGCGCCATGGGCGATGGTGTTTCCACACGACGCTGCGCAGCTTCCGCGGCATCCGAGCCAACTCTACGAGGCCGGTCTCGAGGGCTTGGTCTTGTTCGCCATTCTCTTCGTGATGATGTTCCGATTCAATGCGCTTCGCCGGCCGGGGTTGGTCATTGCGGTGTTCTGGGCCGGGTATGGATTGTTCCGCACAATCGTCGAAGTGTTCTTCCGCGAGAACACGCATCAGTCGTTGCTCGGCGGTGCGATTTCCATGGGTGCTTTGCTGTCTGTGGCGATGTGGGCGTTCGCCGCGTTCTTTTTCTGGTACGCGCTCTACCGCAAGGGGCCTGCACTGCAGTCGCCATGACGACGCTCGCCGCGCATATCAAAGGGCTGATCCGCGCCGACGGTCCGATTTCGGTCGCCGAATTCATGCGCATCGTGCTGACGGGCCGCGCCGACAGTTATTACATGCGCGGCGAGGCGTTCGGCGCGGCGGGCGACTTCGTGACCGCTCCCGAGATTTCTCAAGTCTTCGGCGAACTGATCGGACTTTGGTGTGTCGATGTTTGGCGCCAGCTGGGAGAGCCCAAGCGATTCTCCCTGATCGAATTGGGCCCGGGCCGCGGGACGTTGATGAAGGACGTGCTGAGGGCCGCGCGCGTTGCGCCCGATTTTCTGCGCGCGGCGTCGATCGTGCTTGTCGAGGTTAGCCCGGTGTTGCGGCGGCATCAACAAGAGGTGCTGCAGGGCGCACCCGTCGGATGGCTTGACCGGTTCGAAGATGTCCAGGTGGACGCGGGGCCAGTGATTGTCGTTGCCAACGAGTTCTTCGACGCTTTGCCGATCCGGCAATTGGTGCGCCTCGATGGGCGGTGGACGGAGCGTTGTGTCGGTCTCGATGGCGTGGGCAATTTGGTCTTTGGCGCGGCGCCCGATGCGATCGATGCTGCGCTGGTGCCGGAGCAATTGCGCGAGGCGGCAAACGGATCGGTTGTCGAACTCGCGCCGGCGCGGTCTGCCGTGGCGCATCTTATCGGCGAACGGATTCGAGATGCGAGCGGCGTGGCCCTGGCGATCGACTATGGCTACGCGGGACCCACGGCGGGCGACTCGCTGCAGGCGGTCAAACGCCATGCCTACGCCGATGTGTTGGAGGAGCCGGGGGCGGCGGATGTCACTTCTCATGTTGATTTTAGCGCGCTGGGCGAGGCATTTGCCGGGGGCGGTGCCGTGGTCGCGCCGCTGGTGGATCAAGGCACGTTTTTGTCGCGCCTCGGTGCGGAAGCTCGCGTTGCGGCGTTGAAACAGTCAGCGAAGGCGTTGCAAGCCCTGCAGCTTGATTTGGCCCATCAGAGGTTGACCGGCGCGCAGGCCATGGGCAGCTTGTTCAAAGTGCTTTGCGCTTATGCACCGGCGACGCTTCGGCCGGCGGGATTTCCGAGCGAATGAATCCAGTCACTGCATCCAATCTGTCGGGTGTCGCGGGCGTCGCGCACGGGTTCTTCGGACGTCAAGGCGGCGTGTCGGAGGGAATCTATGCATCGCTCAATTGCGGCTACGGGTCGAACGACGATGAAGCTTGCGTGCGCGAAAACCGCGCGCGCGTGGCAAGTTGCATGGGTACGCAGGACGATCACCTGATCACCGTCTATCAAGTTCACAGCGCGGATGTTGCGACTGTCGGGGCGCCTTGGCCGCGCAGCGATGCGCCGCACGCCGACGCGATGGTGACAAGGGTCAAGGGCATCGCGCTTGGCGTGCTGGCCGCCGATTGCGTACCGGTGTTGTTTGCCGACGGGAAGGCTGGGGTCATCGGCTGCGCACATGCAGGATGGAAAGGCGCGCTTGGCGGGGTGACCGATGCGACCGTACGTGCGATGGAGACGCTGGGAGCCGAGCGGTCGCGCATCCGTGCCGCGATCGGACCGTGCATCGGTCAGGCCTCATACGAAGTCGGCGCCGAGTTTGTGGCGCGCTTTGTCGATGAGACGGGTTTGAATCGAGACTTTTTCCGCTCATCGGGGCGCGCGGGGCATTCATTGTTCGATCTTCCAGGTTATGTCGCGGCACGGTTGCGCGCGACCGGCGTGAACGACATCGCGCGAACGAATATGTGCACTTACGAGCACGCCGAGAGTTATTTTTCATTTCGCCGCACGACGCACCGGGGTGAAGCAGATTACGGCCGCAATCTTTCGGCCATTATGCTCGAACCATGACTCGATACCTTGCACTGTTCGTATTGACGTTTGTTGCGCTAGGGTGTGCCGGCTGCGCGGCGCTGACCGAACCGTTCGGCGTGCAGGATCCGTTTGCGATCCCGAAGCCGTTTCAAGGCGTCGAGCGCAACGACACCATGTTGACGCAAGCGGCCGCGGTGCCGGCCGTCGTTGTCACAATACCCGCGGGGCTCGACGATACGACGGCCGCGGCGCTGCGAGATCGCGTCGTGACGGCCGCGCAAGCGCGGGATGTACCCGCGATGGCTGGGCCGGTCGTGAGGGCTTGGGTACTTGAGGGCCGCACGGCGCGGATTGTCGCGAACAACCAAGCCGGCAGCGAACGCCTCGTCATTTTCTGGTTGTTGGTCGACGATCAAGCGGTCGAGCGCGCGCGGTTCTCGGTAGCAACCAATGGCAGCGGCACCAGTCTCTCCGACATCGAGGTCGCCGATTTGGCAATGCAAACGGCATCGCAGCTCGACACGGCATTGATGCGTCCCGAGACGCAGGTGATGCAACAAGCGCAAACGGTCGAGCGGGCAAAAGTCTGGGTCGGCCAGATTCGCGGCGCGCCGGGCGACGGCAACCAGGCTCTAGCGCGGGCCCTCACCGCCGTTCTGCCGTTGAAGGGCGTTCGGATCGAGAGCGACAAGTCCAAGGTGCAATGGCGAATCGAGGGTCTGGTCAAAGTGGCACGGTCGTCCGCCACTCAGGAGGTGGTGACACTGACGTGGCGCGTGTTCGACGCGAAAGGCGCCGAGGCCGGCAAGATCGAACAGGAAAACGCGGTGCCCCGCGGCCGCTTGAACAAATCGTGGGCGGAAATCGCGGGCTTTGCCGCCGAAGCCGCGGCGGAAGGTATCGCGCAACTTATTCAACAGCTTAGCGCAGCCAAGCCCGTCTAAGCAGCGTTGCAACGCGGGGATGGCGTTGCTACAAGCCGCGCGTTCTTTGGAAAGCTTCTGTTCGCCGTTTGTGCGCGCGATCCGCGCATCCAATCTTGGTCGGGACCCATAGCGCCATGAAACTGCTTGCCGGCAACAGCAATCATCCACTCGCCAATCAAATCGGCGAGTATCTCAAGGTGCCCCTGACAAAGGCCATCGTGCGGCGCTTCGCCGACATGGAGGTCTTCGTCGAAATCCAGGAGAACGTGCGCGGCGAGGATGTGTTCGTCATTCAGTCGACGTCCTATCCGGCCAACGATCATTTGATGGAGCTGCTGATCTGCATCGACGCGCTGCGCCGGTCGTCGGCCAAGCGGATCACGGCCGTCATTCCGTATTTCGGCTACGCGCGCCAGGACCGCAAGCCTGGGCCGCGCACGCCGATTTCGGCCAAGCTGATCGCAAACATTATTACGCAGGCGGGGGCGGGCCGTGTGTTGACGCTCGATCTTCATGCCGGACAGATTCAGGGCTTCTTCGATATTCCGACCGACAATCTGATCGCCGCGCCGATTTTCGAGACCGACATTAAGCATCAGTTCGACGGCGAACGGTTGATGGTCGTGTCGCCCGACGTCGGCGGCGTGGTGCGCGCGCGGGCCTTGGCGCGGCGGATCGATGCGGATCTCGCGATCGTCGACAAACGGCGGGAGCGGGCGGGCGATTCGGAAGTGATGAACATCATCGGCGATGTCTCGGGCCGGGTGTGCATCATGATCGACGACATCGTCGATAGCGCCGGTACTTTGTGCAACGCGGCCGAGGCGTTGATGAACAAGGGTGCGAAGGAAACCTACGGCTACATCACGCACGGCGTGTTGTCGGGCGGGGCGGTGGCGCGGGTGCGGGGATCGGCGCTGAAGGCGCTTGCCATCACGGATTCAATTGCGCCGTCCGAGGCGGTCAAATCTTGCCCCAATATCCGCATCCTGCCGACGGCAAAGCTGCTCGGCGAAGCCATACGCCGGATTGCGGAGGAACGCTCGGTTTCGAGCCTTTTCGACTGATATCGGTCGCGGATTTGCTATTCTCCGGGGCTTTGGCTACATCCCCGCCTCTTCCGATCGGCGGAATGAACAAGATAAGGGGCAATTCCGCTCCTGAAAGGGTTCAGGGACCATGACTGACCACGCTACAATTCCAGCCAAATCGCGAGCTGCTGGAGGAACGGGACCGGCCCGCGCGGCGCGCCGCGAAGGCAATATTCCCGGCATCGTCTATGGCGGCGGTATCGATCCAAAGCCGATTTCGATCGCGCTACGCGACATGTACAAGCATCACCAAACCGGACGCTTTACTTCGACACTGTTCACGCTCGACCTCGAGGGCGAGAAGATCCGCGTCATCCCGCGCGAGGTGCAGATTGATCCGGTGACCGAAACGCCGATCCACGCCGACTTTCAACGACTTGTCGCTGGTGCGCGTCTGCGTCTGTACATCCCCGTCCATTTCAACAATCACGGCGACTCGCCGGGTCTAAAGCGCGGCGGCGTGTTGAATATCGTGCGCCACGAGATTGAATTCTTCTGTCCGTCCGAACGTATCCCGCAATTCATCGAGGCCGATTTGGCCGGCATGGATATCGGCGACAGCCTGCACATTTCGAAGATCAAGCTGCCTGAGGGCATTGTGCCTGTGATCCGCAGCCGCGACTTCACCGTTGCGACCGTCGCCGCGCCGTCGGCGTTCGCCGAGGTCGAGACGAAACCGACTGCCGCCGCCGAGGGCGATGCCGCTGCCGCGGCCGCCCCTGGCGCGGCCGGCGCTGCGCCCGCAGCAGGTGCCGCGCCTGCCGCCGGCGGGAAAGCTCCCGCCGCAGGAGCGAAAGCCCCTGCCGCCGGTGCGAAAGCTCCGGCCGCCGGCGCCAAGGCGCCCGCAGGCGGAGGCAAGGACAAGAAGTAAGAAGGCACGCGCCTTTTCATTCACGCAATTGCGGTCGCCAGGCGTTGCTTGGCGGCCGTTCGCGCTCTTGAGAGGCCGCAACGCCGAAACGCGAAAGTGCGATCGATGCTGCTCATCGTCGGGCTCGGCAATCCGGGCGAGACCTACCGGAACCACCGGCACAATATCGGATTCATGGCGGCCGATGCGATTGCGGAGGCGCATGACTTCGGACCGCCGCGCGCGCGCTTTCGTGGAATGGCGCGCGAGGGCGTGTTGAAGGGTCGCGACGGCGCGGAGAAAACGATGATCTTGAAGCCCACGACCTTCATGAACGACAGCGGCACGGCGGTGCAGGAAGCGGCCGCGTTTCACAAAGTGCCGTTGGAGCGCATCGTGGTGATCTACGACGAACTCGATCTGGCCGCGGGCAAGGTGCGCGCCAAGCGTGGCGGCGGCAATGCGGGGCACAATGGCTTGCGTTCGATCTCGGCCCATGTCGGCAACGACTATGTGCGCGTGCGGCTCGGCATCGGGCATCCGGGCGAGCGCGAGCGGGTGACGGGCCACGTGCTCGGCAACTTCACCAAGGACGATCGGTCTTGGGTCGATCCGTTGCTGGATGCGATTGCGCAAGCCGCACCCTTCCTCGCCGACGGCGACGAGGCCGGGTTTATGAACAATGTGACGCTGATGACGACGCCGAAAAAAGAACCGAAGCCGAAGCCGCCTGACAAACGCGAGGACTAGACTTTCATGGGATTCAAATGCGGCATCGTCGGTTTACCCAATGTGGGCAAGTCGACATTGTTCAACGCGCTGACGCAGACGGCGGCGGCGCAGGCGGCGAATTATCCGTTCTGCACGATCGAGCCCAATGTGGGCGAGGTGGCGGTGCCGGACCCCAGGCTCGATACGCTCGCCAAGATCGGCAAGTCGGCGCAGATCATTCCGACACGGTTGACGTTCGTCGACATCGCGGGCCTGGTGCGCGGCGCGTCGAAGGGCGAGGGGCTGGGCAATCAGTTTCTGTCGCATATCCGCGAGGTCGATGCGGTGGCCTATGTGCTGCGCTGTTTCGAGGACGGCGACGTGACGCATGTCGAAAACCGTATCGATCCGTTCGCGGATGCGGAAACGGTCGAAACCGAACTGATGCTGGCCGATCTCGACAGTCTCGAACGTCGCGTCACCGCAGCCGAGAAAAAGGCGAAGCAGGGCGACAAAGAGTCGAAGATTCAGGCAGACGTGATGTCCGCGGCGTTGGTGTTGTTGCGCGAGGGAAAGCCCGCGCGCTTTACGAAAGTCAGCGACGAGCAGCGTCCGGTGTTCGCGCAATTGGGCCTGTTGACCGCCAAGCCCGTCGTCTACGTCGCCAATGTCGAGGAGGGCGCGGCGGCGACCGGCAACGCGCATTCCAAACGCGTGGAGGAACGAGCCAAGGCCGAGGGGGCAGCGTTCGTCGTGATTTCAGCCAAGATCGAAGCGGAGATCGCGCAATTGGCTTCGGCCGAGCGCGACGAGTTTTTGTCGACGCTGGGTCTTGAAGAGCCGGGTTTGAACCGGCTGATCCGCGCCGGCTATGGGCTGCTCAATCTGATCACGTTCTTCACCATCGGCCCGAAGGAAGCCCGCGCGTGGACCGTGCACAAAGGCGAACGCGCGCCGCAGGCGGCCGGCGTCATTCACACCGATTTCGAGAAGGGCTTCATTCGCGCCGAGACCATCGCCTACAACGACTACGTCGCGAACAACGGCGAAGCGGGCGCACGCGATGCGGGAAAGCTGAGGCTGGAAGGCAAGGAATATGTGGTCCAGGACGGCGACGTCATGCATTTCAGGTTCAATACCTGAGGGCGGTTTACCGTCTGCGATGCGGCGTTTGATTCATTGATGCGCCTCGGTCAATAATGCGGCCGAGGGGAGCTTGCCGCGTATGACCGTCCTGCCTGCGTGCGCCAATTGCGGCACGGCATTGAACGGACCTTACTGCTCGAATTGCGGGCAGAAGGCGTCCGATACGCATCGCCCGTTCTGGTGGATTTTCGGTGAGTTTCTGGATTCCGTCTTCGGCTACGACTCGCGCACGTTTCGCACGCTTTGGCTGCTATTCGCCGAGCCCGGCGAGTTTACCCGCCGCTATAACGCCGGGCAGCGCGCGTCGTTGTTGCCGCCGTTCCGCCTGTTCGTGATTGCGACGCTGGTGTTTTTCCTGACTTTGCAGGTGACGGGGCTGGCCATCGTGGCGTTCAAGACGAGCACCGTCTCGATCGAATCTCTGCCGCCGGAGGCCGTCGAAGCGATCAAGAAGAAAAAATCGAACGCCCAGGTGACATTTCAGGACGACAAGAAAATCAGCACCGTCAGCATGGAGCTTTTCGTTCCGGCGGAAGCCGTCGAGCGGGTCACGTTGACCCAGGATCAGAAGCGTAGGATCGCCGAGGCCGGCGATGGCATCAAGATCGACGCCAAGGGAGCGGATCAGAACGAAAAGGACTGGTTGCGCTGGATCGAGACCAAGGGCAAGCGGATCGGCGAGGGTTACGAACACGCGCTGGCCGATCCGATCAAGCTGAACGGCCCGCTCAATGTTTGGCTGCCGCGGTTGATGTTGGTGCTGGTGCCGATTTTCGCGCTGCTGCTTGCCGTCATGCATTGGCGGCCGAGGGTCTATCTATTCGAGCACCTCGTGTTTTCGATCCATATTCACACCGTGGTGTTCGTGGTGCTTTCGCTGGTGGCGGCGGCGGCCGCGTTCTTGGGCCATTCGGAGTTTTTGTGGGCGGTATGGATGATTCTCGCCCTCTATCTGTGGATGGCGATGTACCGGGTTTACGCGCGCAGCTGGTGGCTGACGTCGATGAAATTCATCGCGTTGCTGTTGGTTTATTCCGTCGTCCTGATGGCGGGGCTCGGTACGATTTTCCTGATCGCGCTATCGGAGATCTAGTCCCTCATTTTGCTTCTTCGTTGAGCCAGCGATTGAAAAGCCCTGCGGCGACGCCGCCGATGAGCGGGGCAACCCAGAACAGCCACAATTGTTCCAAGGCCCAACCGCCGACGAAGAAAGCGGGGCCGGTGCTGCGCGCGGGGTTGACCGAGGTGTTCGTCACCGGAATGCTGATCAAGTGGATCAAGGTGAGCGCGAGGCCGATTGCGATGGGGGCAAAGCCGGGCGCCGCCTTCTTTCCGGTCGCTCCCAGAATGATCAAAAGGAACATGAAGGTCAGCATCGCTTCGGCGACGAAGCCCGATGTCAGACCGTAGCCGCCCGGCGAATGCGCGCCATAGCCGTTCGAGGCGAAACCGCCGGCAGGGTCGAAGCTGACCGCGGATGAGGCGATAACGTAGAGCAAACCCGCGCCGGAAATCGCACCAAGGACTTGGGAGGCCCAATAGGGCAAAATTTCTTTTGCCGGGAAGCGTCCGCCTGCCCACAGACCCGCGGTGACGGCGGGATTGAAATGTCCACCTGAAATCGGGCCGAAGGCATATGCGCCGGTCAACACCGTTAATCCGAAAGCGAACGACACGCCGAGCAATCCAATACCGATGTCCGGAACGCCGGCGGCGATGACGGCGCTGCCGCATCCTCCAAGCACAAGCCAAAAGGTCCCCACATATTCGGCGGCCATTCTGCGTCCGATATCCATGGCGTTTCCCTTTTTGGGCGCTTGATTCGCGCGCTGCGGGAAGTGTCGAGGAAGGGCGATCTCTAGGAAAGGTGGCGTGTCCGAGAAGACACAGCGTTCGTTCGAAAATTCCTTCGGAATGGCGCGCGGCACGGGAAGATTTGCTATCGTGCGTCCGAGGCGGCTGGGGAGCGCCAAGTTTGACTGGATTTTGGATCATTCTTGCAACGTCGATCGCGGCTGTGCCGCCACCGGCGCAGGTCGCCGTGGCTGCACCACAGGCGAAGGCGCAGAGCGTTGCGCCTGGTCCTGCCACGACGAGTGCGCGACTCGAACGCGCGGCGGCCGCCATCGACGACGGCCGGTTCGGAGATGCGCTGTCGTTGACCGAAGACTTGGCGAACGAGGCAAAAGTTTCCACCGACGATATCGATTGGGCTGCGTATTTGCAGGCGCGTGCCTTGGTCGGTCTTGGCCGGGTCGATGACGGCGAGGCAAAAGTCCGCGAGCGCTATCGCGATAATCCCAACGGTTATTCCTGGGCGGCGCTGGTCGCAATTCTGGTGACGCGCGGACAGTACGACAAGGCGGCCGCCGAGATTCTCGACCTTAAGGAAGAAACGCTGATCTTCGCCAATCGTCTGCGGCCGAGCGTCATCGACAGTATCGTTGCGGCGCTCGAAGGCAAAGATGCAAAGCTCCGCGACAAGGTGATCATGCGCTTGGTGGAAGGGCGCTATTCAGGGCCATCCAGGCAACGCGTGCCGGATTTATTGCGGCTTCGCTATATCGATCTGCTTTTGCGCGAGAGGCGTGTTGAAGATGCGGCGCGGCAAACGGAGTCGCTGGAGTCGCCGGCGATCCTGAGCATGTTGCTGACCGACAAGTCGTTCGAGGCGCTTTGGGAGCATCCCAAGTTGCGCGTGTTGATGGCGCCCGGTGCGTTGGTCGCGCGCGTGGACCGGGGCGTCCAAGCGCAATTGGAAAGTCAGACGCTGTCGTCGTCGGACTGGCTCGATACGATGCGGGCGCTGCGTGCGATCGGAAAGTCCGACGAGGCGGTGCGGCTTGGGCTGCACGCGTTGGAACAGGCGCGCAAGGAAAAGCGTCCTGCCGGGGCGAGCTTGCGTCTTGAGATCGCCAGCGCCTATGCCGATCTGGGCCAAACATGGGCGGCACGGCGCACGGCGCGCGAGTTGTTGCGCGAAGAGGCTTCGGCGCCGATCTCGCTGCGCATCGCCATTGCCGACGTGCTGGAAGCTTCGGGCGACGACGAAGGGGCGATGTTGCTGGTGTCGGCGATGCCGCCGTCGCCAGGCGCCTTGAAGACGATCGTCTGCGCGGCGCACGACCTCGATCGCGCGGAGAGGCGCGATGCGGCACTGACCGCACTTGCGGCGCTGGCCGAGACGGCGCCGGCGGAAATGTTTGCGGCGTGTGTGTGCGCGGGCGAGCAAGCGAAGGCCGCTGAAATTCTCGGCTCGATGTTTAAGCGGCCAGACCTCAGGACCTCGGCGATTTTGACGGCGCAACTTTATTCGGACTTGGCCCGTCCCGGCAGCGACCTCGACGACATGCGTTATCGTATGAAGGCATTGGTTGCGACCGCGTCGGTGCAGGACGCGATCAAGCCCTATGCGCGCACCATGGCGTTGCCGTTCACGATCGCCAACGCCCGGGTCAACTAGATCCCGGCGCGCCCATCTTCACGAAACCTTTGGTGAGCGATACGCGCTTGAGCCAGGCGCTCACGGCGGGGGATTTTTTCAGATCGAAGCCGCCGTCCTCGGCGCAATGCGTGTAGGCATAGAGTGCTATGTCGGCGAGCGAGTAGTGCCCGCCCGCGAACCAGTCGTTCTTTTGCAAATGCCCATCCATCACGCCCAAGGCCGCGTTTCCCTTGGCGCGCCATTCGGGGATTAGATGTTCTTTTTTCCGCAGGTCGTCTTTCGAGGCGAACACCATCCAATAGCGGGCGACGGCGATGTAGGGTTCGTGGCTGTATTGCTCGAAGAACATCCACTGCAGCATTTGGGCGCGGGCAAAACGATCCGACGGAATCAGAGGCGAGCCTTCCGCCAGATACCAGATGATCGCGTTCGACTCCGGGAGGACGCGCCCGTCGCCGAGTTCCAGCGCCGGCACGCGGCCATTCGGGTTTTTGGCTAGGAACTCGGGCTTGCGCGTGAAGCCCGAGACCACGTCGACGTCCACCGCCTTGAGCGGGATTCCGAGATGGGCTGCGGTCAGAACCGCTTTGTAGCAGTTACCTGACCGCGGGTCTTGGAAAAGCGTGTACATGGATACTCTTACTTGGACCAGCCGCAGGTTTGGCCCTTGTTCTGTTCCTTGAGGTAGCCCCTCAGCGGCCCGAAATATTCGATCAACGCCGTGCCGTCCATTTCCTTGCCGCCGGTGAGTTTTTGCAGTGTTTCGGGCCAGGGCTTCGACGCGCCCGTCGCCAGCATGTCCATCAACTTCTTTCCGGCTTCCTTGTTGGCGTAAATATCGCACTCATGCAGCGGACCCTTGTGGCCGGCGGTTTCGCACAGCGCCTTTTGGAACTGGAACTGCAGCACGAAAGCCAGGAAGTAGCGCGTGTAGGGCGTGTTGCCGGGGATGTGGTATTTGGCGCCGGGATCGAAGTCTTCTTCGCTGCGCGCGACGGGCGCGGAGACGCCTTGATATTGCTGGCGCAGTTTCCACCAGCCTTCGTTGTATTGCTCCGTGGTGATTTCGCCCTTGAAGACTTTCCAGCGCCACTGATCGACAAGTTTACCCCAGGGCAAGAACACGATCTTGTCGAGCGCCCATTTCATTTGCGAATTGATCACCGCTTTTGGGTCGACCTTCTGCGCCGGCACCAAGCCGATCTTGTTCAAATGCACAGGCGTCAACGACAGCGTGATCGTGTCGCCAATCGCTTCGTGGAACCCGTCATGCGCGCCGCCTTGGAACATCGGCAGCAGGGGGTTGTACATCAGGTCGTAATAGATGTGACCGAGTTCGTGGTGGATCGTGGTCATTTCGTCTTCGTTCGGCTCAATGCACTGTTTGATGCGCACGTCGCCTTCCATGTTCATGTCCCAGGCGCTGGCGTGGCAGACCACGTCGCGGTCGCGGGGTCTCGTAAGCAGCGATTTCTTCCAGAACGAGTCCGGCAGTTTCGGCATGCCGAGCGAGACGTAGAAGTCTTCGGCCGTCTTCGTCATTTTCACCGACATCGCGGCGTCGGCTTGGTGTGACAGCTCCGCGATCGCTTCCGGTGTTTTCGCCTGACGGTTGGCGGCGCGCAGGGTCGCGAACTCCGTGTCGCGCTGTTTCTTCAGCGCGCTGGTGACGTCGAGGCTGGCAATGCCCTTATACGGTTCGACCAGCGGATAGATGTTGCTCCACTGCTGGGCCCACATGTTGCCGAGCAGGTGCGAGGGGATGGCGCCGCCTTTGGGAACGACGGCGTCGCCGTATTTGGCGTTGAGTTTGCCGCGGACGTAGCAGTGCAGTTCATCGTAGAGCGGCGAGACTTGGGTCCAGAGGCGCTCGGTCTCATCGGCGAAGGCCGCTGGCGACATGTCGTAACCGCCGCGCCAAACCTCGCCCGCGTCGGCAAAGCCCATTTCCTTGGCGCCTTGGTTTACGATTTCGACGAAGCGCTGATAGTCCTTGCGGATGGGGCGTGAGGTCTCGTGCCAGCCTTTCCAGGCAGCGGCGCGCGCTTCGGGCGATTGCGCCGGATCGTTGACGATCTTTTCGATCTCGGTGAGGTTGAGACAGTCGTTTTCGCCGCGGCACCATTTGCCGGAGCCGTAGTTCGCTTCCATCTTCGACAAAATTTTCGCGAGTTCGGCTTGCAAGACCGGATCGGTCGGCGCGGGGGCGGACACGTTTTTCAGCAACATGATCATGCGGGCGCTGTCGGGATTCATGCCCGTGACGCCGTTGAATTTTTTGGACTCCTCGACCCGGCGTGCTTGCCAGCCCAAGAATTCTTCGTTGGCTTTCGACGAGATCAGTTGCGAATCGTCGGTGATGTAGGTCGCCTGCAGCCACTGCGCGGCGCTGAGATAGGGCAGCATCTTGCGCAAATCGGCGTTGAGGTCGGCGGCGAACTTGTCGGCGTCGGCCGCCGTCGCCTTTTCAGTCTTGTCGCTTGGGCCGCCGCAAGCGGTCAGCACCAGGGCCGCGCTCAACAGACATGTCGCGTACAGGGATCTCATGTTCGGTTCCTTTTGTTCCGCGGGCAGATTTTACCCGAATTGGGCATCGAGTCGCCAGCATTCAGGGCAACGAAAGCTGGGAAAGCCCGCACCCATCCGGGTCGATGCATCCTTGGGCTTCCACCCGCCGCGATGGAATCGAATGCCGTGCTCCGGGCCGTACGCCGGTGCAGCGCAAATTCTTGCTGATTCACACCCGGCGGGCGAACTGCGCACCTGTGGCACCTAGAGACAGGGAATTCGCGTTACGGTATAATGGCGGGCGTCTGTGGAATTCCGGCGCGGGTGGGGGACCAGATGGCCAGCAGCACGCTGCTTAAGGCAGTGAAATCGACGATACACGATTTTTCGACGCTTGAGCCGTCGGCGTTGGTCGGGCGTTTGCGCGATCCGGACTCGGTCAAAAAGATGAAAAAACTTGGTGTCAACGAGGCGCAGATTCACCGGATCATTCTGATCCTGCAACAGAACCAACCGGATTCGAAAGAGCTTTTGGCCTATCTAAAGTCGAATCTGGTTTGAGCTTGCGCGCGATCGCGTGGGCGAGCCTGAGTTTACCCTCCGGTTTCTTTTCGATCGCCGCTGACGCTTCGGTTACGTGTACGCGCAGCTCTTCAATGCGCGGATCGTGAACAAACACCGACAGCGTTTTGTCGAGCCCCGATAGAAAGCGCAGCGCGTTTTCGGCAGCCTCGTCCACGGCTTTCGACAGATCGGGATACGTCGCGAGCCGACGTTCGATCAGGTCGGCGGCGGCGCGGAAATCGTCTTCATGAATGCTAGGCCTGCCAATGGTATGGCAACATTCGCGCAAAAATTCCTGCGTGACGCGCAATGCCTCCTGCCACTGGCTTCCTTTCAGCCAGGCGTTCGCCGCTTCGTCCAGCATATGAAGATGCGTCATGGCGCTGCTTTGCGCGACGAGGCCGGGGTCTTTTGCCTTGCGTTCGAGGTTCAGCGCGGTCGCGGCCCAATTCGTACTTTGCTTGCCGACGGTGCGTTCGAACAGTTCGGCTTCGGCTTTGGCGAAGCGTTGCCTCAAGCGCAGATGGGCGACGGTCAAACTTGTCAACGCGATGAGCAACAGCGCGCTTGCCGCCGAGGCGAGCGCTTCGACCAGCGACGTCTGCGCCGCAAACTCTGCAATCATGGCAAGCAACGCGTCCACCAAACCCCCAATGCCCGTGGCGGCGGCGCCGGTCCCCACCGGCTTTCGCCACCCAATAGTAAATTTGCTTTTGCAACAACGCCAGCGGGTGATTGCGACTTGTTGCACGCAGGGCACGCACAAGCGGTCGCGCGCTAAAGCTGCAGACTTCGATCCGTATCTATCGGGGAGTGAGTCTAGACGGCATCCTATCCGAAAGAGGTACCGCTATCGAATGTATTAACTATAATATTCGTGTCGAATCGTGCAATTAAAAATCGGGAATACTTCTTTCGATTCAACGGGTATTCGGCTCTTTACTTTACCGACTTTGCCATGTGATTGTCCGCCGCCTTTTCTACCCGCTGAGGTCACTCTTAACCACGCGGGTCGGCATCGTTTCGACTGCTTCACCCTTGCGTAAATGGAGGACTTCATGAACTGGAAATTGGCCGGCATGGCCAGCACCGCGCTTGTCACGGTCGCGCTCACGGGCGTCAGCGCCGTCGCAGGCGCGAATAAATTCACCGGCAACATCAGCTTGGCCGTCGGTCAATCGTTCGAGGACGACAATCTCAACCTCGGTCCGTTTTCGATTTTCGACGACTCGTTTACGTCCATCACGGGCGATGCGAAGTTGAATGTTGCGTTTGCAAGCAACATCAACCTGCAACTCGACTTCGTGGGTACCGGCGCGTTCACGGAAACGAATATCGGTTTCTCGCTCGATCGCGATTCCGGATTCCAAGGGGCGGCGCATCTTTATTGGCGCAAGAACGATCAATATGCGCTAGGCCTCTTCGCTGGTGCCGGTGTAGCGTCAACGGAGTTTCTGCCGTCGGCCGAGTACTATTTCGCCGGCGCGGAAGGTCAGTACTATTGGAAGAACTTCACATTCGGATTGGCGGGCGGATATCTCGACTCGTCGTCCGATCTGCCGTTCTTCCTCACCTCGGCGGACGATCTTTTCTTGAATGATGCTTGGTTCGGCCGTGCAGAAGTGCGTTGGTATGCGACACCGAAATTCGCTCTGTCGGCCGACGTCGGGTACATCTCGGGTGAAGCGGCGTTCGGCTTGGCGGATGCGGATGTGCTGCATTGGGGTGCCAAGGCCGAGTATTGGCCGGAAGAGAAAGAGCCGCTCAGCTTGTGGGTTGCCTATGAGGGTCGCGACACAGATCTCGACTTCGCGGGACCGTCGGATGTCGAGAAGTCCGTGCACACGGTCAAGATCGGTTTGACGATTCATTTTGGCGTCGACGAAGGCAACACGCAGTCGCAAGACCGCCACGGTCCGGCTTGGAACTCGACGGACTACGGCGCGATTGTCGTCGGCGGTTAAGTCGACCCATTGAAGTGAGTTTGAAACGGGCGCCGGCGACGGCGCCCGTTTTCTTGCGCCGTGCGCGCAACGGCATTTTCTCAATCAGAAGTGGTGAGGCCGCAAATCAAGCGGCGGAACGGCTTAGGGCGTGAGCGCCGATGGTGGCGCGATGCACATGCGCATGGCTGTCGCCTCAGTCGGGCATAAACACATGTGTGCTGCGTATAATCGGAATTTCCGGCATCCGTAAGGCGCGCTCGGGTTTCAACGAGTCAATTTATGCAATCGTCATTCGTCTTCATCTCGATGCTCCGGTAGAATGAGTTGCGGGGGCGATGAAGGAGAGACAGATGGATACGAAAGCAGTGGCGAAGGCGTTTACGGATTTGCTCATCAAGGGCGAGCACGAGGCGGCCGGAAAGAAATTCTGGTCCGACGACGTGGTCAGCCGCGAAGCCATGGAGGGCGACATGGCCATGCTCAAGGGCCGCAAGGCGGTCGAGGGCAAGGGCGCTTGGTGGTACGCGAACAACCAGGTGCACGAGGTTCGAACCGAAGGGCCTTACGTGAGCGGCGAGCAGTTTGCGTTGCGTTTCCACATGGACGTGACGCCCAAGGGCGAGAAGCGGCGTATGATGGACGAGATCGGGCTCTATACCGTGAAGAACGGCAAGATCGTGGAAGAGAGTTTCTTCTACAGCGGCACGTAGTCGCCGCTTGAGATCAATCCGGCCATAGCACGCGGCCGGATTTGATCTCGGCCATGAACCAGTCGTGATAGCCGCGCGCCAGCAGCCATTCGATGCGGTCGCCGCGCCAGAAGATTTTCGTGCGCTCGAAGCTGGTGTTCGTGCCGATCGCTTTCATGAAATCGGCGGTGCGGCGGGCGTCGTCGAGGCAGATTTTTTCGCGGCGCATGGCGGCAAACCAGGCGTTGAGGCGCGGGAACTTCGCGGCATCCATCGTGAAGCCGAGCGGGCGCAAGGCGGCGAGATGCGGCCAAAACGCAAACTCGGCGATGGTCGGATGGTCGAAGGGGAATGGCGTCGCGTAGGCGGCAAGCGTCGCTTCGATGCGGGCGAAGATCGCGTCGAGATCGCGCTGGCCCGCGTCCTTCAATCCCACCAGCGGTTGGTCGTGGCGTTCGGCCCAAGTCCAAATCGAGCAGGTGAGCAGGATCGCGTCGATGCGGGCATCGGCGAGGCGTTCGAGTGCGCGGGCTTCGACACGTGCCTTGAGATTCGCCGGATAGATCGGGCGGTCTGGATATTTGCGGTCGAGATAGTCGACGATGTCGCTTGAATTCACGACCACGATATCGCCGTCGACAAGTACGGGGACTTCCGCGCGCGGGTTGACGGCGATGAGGCGTTCGCGGCTCGAATGGGTCAAGCCGTCGACGGATTCATACGCGAGGCCTTTGTAGTCGAGCGCCATCGCGACCTTGCGCGCGAAGGGGGAGAAGCCGTTGGTAAAGAGGGTGAGCATGGGACCTCCGATCATCATTCACTTGGATAGATCGAACTCGACGCGGAAGAATCGGTTCGGGCGGCGCAATTCGTAAGCGAACAGTTTGCCAAGTACGACTTCGACCGCCCAAACGTTGGTCAGCGAACGCTCAAGTTTGTTGGC
>JANOFM010000162.1:0-23460 GCA_031413635.1 Alphaproteobacteria bacterium
CCGGATCAGTTCAAGCTTGAGCTTGAACATGCAGACGACGCCTTGCTCGCAGGCGACAACGCCGTCTTTCTGCGCCAAGTCGTTCGCGCCGTCGCGCGTCAAAACGGTCTCGACGCCAGCTTCATGGCCAAGCCCTATCTCGATCGCGCGGGCAACGGCATGCATGTCCAAGTTGGTCTTGAGCGCGACGGCGCCACGCCTCAAGGCGACGCCCTTCTGCGACACGCGATCGGCGGATTGCAGGCGGTCATGGCGGAATCGATTGCCTTGTTTGCGCCCAACGCGAATTCCTACCGGCGCTTTGCCTCGAAATCGGCGCTGGCGCGCAACAAACGCTGGAGCTATTCGAACCAGGCCGCCAGTATTCGCGTGCTCGCGGTAGTGGGGCGTGCCCGGCATATCGAGCATCGCGTCGCCGGCGCCGATGCCAACCCTTACCTTGCGATGGCGGCAATTCTGGCCGGCATCCACTACGGTATCAGTCACCAAATCGATCCCGGCCAACCCGCCGACGGCAACATCGCGCCCTTCGTCGATCAAACAATGCCCTTTAATTTCGACGCAGCACTACTGACACTCGAGAACGGCTCGATCTTGCGCGAATATCTGGGCCCGTCTTACGTCGATCTTTACTGCGCGGCCAAGCGCGCCGAACTCGAACGCTTCCGCAACGTTATCACGCCGCACGAGTACGATTGGTACATGTGAAAGTCGGCAACGCCGTCAGTTCAGGGTCGCGAAGGGCAGGGTAAAGCACACGCTGGTGCCGATGCCGAACTCGCTGTCGAGCACAAGTTTTCCGCCATGCATCTCAACGAGCGCCGTCGACACGGCAAGGCCAAGGCCAACACCGCTGCGCCGCCGCCCCGTTGCAGAGGTTTCTACCCGCTCGAAAGGCTTGACCACGCGCGCCAGATCGCCCTCGGCGATGCCGATGCCGGTGTCGTGCACCCAGATCGTCACGCCGGAGCGCTCCGCGCGCGTTTCGATCGTGACGTAACCGCCGCTTTGCGTGAACTTGATCGCATTCGACATCAGATTCAGCAAAACCTGTTTGATCGCGCGCTTGTCGGCGAGCACTGGCGCCAGCTCCGGCGTGTTCAAGCGGAATTGCAAGTCCGCGTCCTTCGCCTGCGGCTCCAGCGTCTTGACGACGTCGTTGACCAGAAGCGACGTGTCGACCGGAGCCAGATCGAGTTCGAGCTTTCCGCTCTCAATCTTGGCCATATTCAAAATGTCGTTGATCAGATCGAGCAGATTTTGCCCGCTGCGATGGATATCGGCCGCGTACTCGACGTAGCGCGGCGGCAACTGGCCCAGCATTTCGTTGCGCATCACGTCCGAAAACCCGATAATCGCGTTCAGCGGTGTGCGCAACTCGTGACTCATATTGGCCAAGAACTCCGACTTCGAGAGATTGGCCTCTTCCGCGCGCTTCTTTTCGGTTTCCAGATTTGTCGCGGTTTCGCTCAACTCCTTCGTTTGCGTCTCGAGCAGCGAGCGCGACGTCTGAAGTTCGTCCTCGTGCGCCTTCAGGGCAGTGATGTCGGTCGCGACCGAAATCTTGCCGCCCTCAAGCGCGCGCCGTTCGCTGACCAAAAGCCAGCGCCCGCCCGCGCGCTGAAGCTCGATCGTGCCGCTACTGCCGCTGGCATCGAACGATTCGAAGAATTGTTGCCCGCTGTCGGCGCTGTGCCCGGGCGCTGTCGCGCGGGCGAAAATCTCGGAACGAGTCTCGCCCACCTTGGCGCTGGAAAGTCCGTAAAATTCCAAGAAACGCCGATTGCACAGCATCAACCGGTCGTCGGCGTCCCACAGCGCAAAGGCCTCCGCCGCGTTCTCGAACGCCGCTTCGAGCACGCGCTCGGCGGTATCGACGCGCGCATCGGCCTCCTTCTGATCTGAAATGTCGAGTGCGATGCCCGAAAGCCTGCCGCCCTCCGATCGCAGCGTGCGATAATGCTGACCTTTCGCCCGCACCCAAACCCAATGGCCGTCCGCATGCTGAACGCGGAACGAGCTGTCATAGCCGGAAGCGCCGTCGCGCACGGACGTTTCGATCGCCATCAGCATGTACTGGTCGTTGGGATGGATCAGCGCCTCCACCTCCTCGTACGCCATGACACGCGGCTGCTTTCCCCGGCCGAGCAATGCGTTCATCGCCCCCGACCAATAGACGCGCCGGTTCGTCAAATCCCAATCCCAGATCCCGCATTTGGCACCGCTGACGGCGAGCTCGAAGCGCTCTTCCGTCCGCCGCAACACGCCGTCGACGCGCGAAGTGCGTTCCATCTGATTGAGAAGAGCCCACGCCAAAGCCGCACCCAAAAGACTTGGGCCGAAGATCATGATCGAGAAAAGCGGCAACGATTCGTACCATCGCGACAGCGCGTCCGCCGCGCGCGTCACCGTAATCAACCGCAAATCGTAACCGGGGATCAGCCGCGCCGTGGTCAAATAATGCGCGCCGCCCGCATCCGAAATATAACGCAGCGCCGGACTCGTTGTCACCGTCGTCGGCAGCGCAGCCGTCGCTTGCGCGAACAGGGCATCGTCGATTTGCGTTCCCGCCACTTTGCGCATTTGACTGTCGGCGAGGATGACGCTGACGCCGCGACCGCCCTGCGCGCTTTCGAGCATCCCGTTCAGAAATGCCGGATTGATCAGCGCGAACAGAAACTGCCCCGGCAAGCTCTCGCTGCGCATGGCGAGCGTCAGCGGGCTTTTCCCGAACTCCGGATCAACCAGCGCGCCCGACATATAGCGAATGCTGTCTTGCGTGGCGCTCAGTCGCTGCAACAACGCCGTGTCGCTCAAGCGCCGCGGTTCGGAGGGCGTCCCCCGGCGATCCCAAGTCACATTGCCCAAATTGTCGGTCACGATGACGTTCATCAAGGCGGGATCGGCGCCCGCGATCGCCAAACCCGGCGCCGAGATCGACGCGCGGATCACCGTCGTCTGCGTGCGGTCGAGGGCGGCCCCGACCAACGCGCCCGACACGGCGACGAACGCGCTGGAATCTCGTTCGATCTGTTCGAGCGCGATCGCATGGTCGCGGCGCAGTTGAATGGCCGCGGCGGCGGCAACCGATAACACCGTCGCAATCGTCCCCAGCACGATCCAGAGCGATGTGTTTTGTTTTGCAAGCGGCTGGGTGCGCGCATCGTGTGCACGTTCCACCGATGCGCCGGCTATGATTGGTGTGGCGATTGCCATTTCAGATTGCTTGAGACTCGAATCACATCCCCGGGTCGATTATGTCCCTGACCGGAGGCTTGTCATCCCCTGTGGGTGCAATCTGCCACACTCGGTAAGCAATTGTGGCCAAAGAGACTCTCAGCCCAGAGTCTTCTCCGTAATCTCCGAAACATTGCGTGACAATCCGGGTGCGTTTTTGATGCGCATCAGCTGCTCGCGCATCAGCGTTTGACGCTTGCCGTCGAAACGCCGCCAGGTTTCGAACGCGCCGCATAAACGCGCCGCAACCTGAGGATTCAAGCCGTCGAGCCGCATGACGTGGTCGGCCAGGAATCGATAGCCCGCGCCGTCGGCCGCATGGAAGCGCAGTTGATTGTTCATCACAAACGCACCGACCAAGGCACGGACGCGATTCGGATTTTCGATGTTGAACGCGGGATGCTTCGTCAAGCCTTCGACCTGCGACAGCGTATCGGCCCGGCACGACATCGCCTGGAGGGACATCCACTTGTCGACAACCAACGGATTGGCTTTCCACTGGTCGTAGAACTGTTTCAACGCCGCATCGCGCTCCTCGCCGCTCATATCGGACAAGGGCGCCAGCCCGCCCATCTTGTCGGTCATGTTGTCGGCCGAACGGAACTGCTCGAACGCCAGCGCGCGCGTCTCCTTCGTATCTTCCGCGGCCAGATAGCGCAGGCACATATTGCGCAGCGCCCGCCGCCCCGAGGGGGCCGCGTCCGGCGAATAGGGCTCGTTGCTCTTCAGCGACTGATAAATCTCGCGCAACGCTCCGCCATGCGTCGACGACAGTGCCCTGCGTAGCGTCTCGCGCGCCAGATGGATCGCATCCGGATCTGTGTCGTCGATCACCTGCGCCAGTTCCATTTCCGTGGGCAGCTGCACCGCCATCGCCGTGAACGCCGGATCCTTGCGCGCGTCGCGCAGCAACTCGCCGAACGCATCGACATAAAGCTGATCGACCTTCGGCGTCTTGCCGGCGCGCGCGTCCTTGGTCATACGCACCAGCAATTCGGTCGCCAGCTGCTGTCCCGATTCCCAGCGATTGAACGAATCGGAATCCTTCGCCATCAGGAAGGCACGGTCCTCGCCGTTGAGATCGCTTTCGAACCTGACCGGCGCCGAAAACCCGCGCCCGATCGACGGCACCGGCGCCTCGCTCACGCCCGTGAACTTGAAGGTCTGCTTCGCGCCGCGCAGATTCAAAATCTGCGTCGCCGCGGCCTTGCCGCCGTCGGTCGAGATCGAAAGGTCGCGCCCGCTGTTGCGTCCGACAAGACCGACGGCCACCGGAATGTGCATCGGCTTCTTCTCGGTCTGGCCGGGCGTTGGTGTAAAGCTTTGTTCCAAAGTCAGCTCATAGGTCTTCGCCGCCGCGTCGTAGCTGCCGTGCGCCTTGACCTGCGGCGTTCCCGATTGCGAATACCAAAGCTTGAACTGCGAAAGATCGGCGCCGCTCGCGTCCTCCATCGCCTTGATGAAGTCGTCGCAGGTCGCCGCCGTCCCGTCGTGACGCGCGAAATAGAGGTCTGAGCCCTTGCGAAACGCCTCCGCACCCAAAATCGTGCGCACCATGCGGCAGAGCTCCGCGCCCTTCTCGTACACCGTCGCCGTATAGAAATTGTCAATCGTCAAATAGGAATCGGGCCTGACCGGGTGGGCAAGCGGCCCGCCGTCCTCTTGAAACTGCCGCATGCGCAACGCCCGCACGTCGCCGATGCGCTCGACCGCCGCCGAGCGCATGTCGGCCGAGAACGACTGATCGCGGAACACGGTGAAACCTTCCTTGAGCGACAACTGAAACCAATCGCGGCAGGTGATGCGGTTGCCCGACCAGTTGTGGAAATACTCGTGACCCACAACCGCTTCGATCAAATCGTAATCCGTGTCGGTCGCCGTATCGGGCCGCGCCAGGATCAGCTTGTCGTTGAAAATATTGAGACCCTTGTTCTCCATCGCGCCGAAGTTAAAGGCGCTGACGGCGACGATATTGAAAATGTCGAGATCGTATTCGCGCCCGAACGCATCCTCGTCCCACTTCATCGAACGCTTCAATGCGCCCATCGCGAAGGCGACCTTGTCCTCGTTGCCGTGCGTCACATAGATGCCGAGCTTCACCCGCCGCCCCGACATGGTGACGAAATGATCCTCGACATGCGCCAAATCGCCGGCGACCAGCGCGAACAGATAGGACGGCTTGGGAAACGGATCGTGCCACTCGGCGAAATGCCGTCCGCCCGGCAACGTGCCGCGCGCCACCTCGTTGCCGTTCGACAGCAGCACCGGATAATGCGCCCGGTCCGCCACCATCCGCACGCTATAGACCGACATGTTGTCCGGCCTATCGAGCGAATAGGTGATGCGCCGGAACCCTTCGGCCTCGCACTGCGTGCAGAACATATTGTCCGAAATATAAAGCCCCGACAGCGCCGTATTGGCCAGCGGGTTGATCTCGACGGTCGTGTCCAAGCGGAACCGCGTCGAAGGCGGAGCCTTGATGACGAGCTTGTCTTCGCTGACCGTAAAGGCGTCCTTCGTCAGAGGCCGCCCGTCGATCTTGATATCGACCAACTTCAAATGCTCGCCGTGCAGCTCCAACGCCCCCGGCCGATCCTGCGCTGGTTCGACATCGAGCGAGGCATGCATTCGCGTCGCGGCCGGCTCCAACAAAAACTCAAGCGCCGTCCGCACCACGCGATAGGGCGCGGGCCGGTAATCCTCGCGGCGAATGGCAACGGGCGTCTCGGTTTTCATGGCGGGCCTTGTAAGTGAAGTGGCATGGCGTCGGTATATTAAACTGGCATGGCGCCGTAGGCCATCAAGGGTCTCATTGCGAGAGCTCAATAAGCTGATTTTTGACGCTTTTGAAGCTAGGGTGGCTTCGCAATAGCATGCCGGTTCAAGCAACACCCATGGCGGACTTGAAGAATCTAGCGCAGGGACTGGCGGCAGGCGTCGAACTGCAGCGCGCGGGACGACACGCCGAGGCGGAGGCACGCTATCGTGGCATGCTCCGACAATGGCCATCGAACGCTGACGTGATTCAACTATTGGGCGTCGCTCTCAAGGCACAAGGAAAGCTCACCGAAGCCGAGGAGCGGCTGCGCCAATCGCTCTCGCTTAGCTCAAAACAGCCGCACGTGTGGTCGAATCTGGGAAATCTCCTGGCAGAACTGAATCGCCACGCTGAAGCGATTGAAGCGTTCACGGCGGCGCTCGAACACAACGCCCGCTTCGTTGACGCGCTCCTAGGGCTGGGTGGCGCGCTGCTGAGCGTTGGTAGGGTTGCCGATGCCGCAAACGCATACCGGCGCGCCCGCGATATCCAACCCCAGAATGCGGCTGCAGTGATTGGGTTGGCCGCCGTCGCAACAAAGCGCCATGACCTCGAAAACATAGGGGGATTGCTTCGACGCGTTATCGACCGCGATCCCGACAATGCCGCAGCACTTCACAATCTCGGCATGAACCACGCGACCCAGGGTGACGGCGAATCCGCCCTTGCCTTGATAGAGCGTGCTGTGAAGCTAAGGCCTGGTCGGGCAGACATGTTGACGAGCCTTGGCTTCGCCAACCAGTTGACTGGCAACGTCGCAATGGCGGTCGAACGATACAAGCAAGCGATCGCCGCCAATCCGCGCCACCTTCCGGCCTACCAAGATCTAGCGCGATTGCTCTGGCAAGTTGGAGAGAAGGACGGATATCTCGACGCACTCGACCGAGCTATTGTCACGTTTCGTAGCCCGGAATTTCTCATCGCCCGTGCGAATCTCTTGGGACTTGCTCGCCGCTACCGGGAGGCACATCGCGATTTTGCTGCCGCAAATAAGTCCAATTCGGATGACCCGATCACGCTGGACGGAATGGCGCGCATGGCGATCGATTTGGGCGACGCCGATGAGGCGCGCCATTTCCACGATCGCGCGGTGCGCGCTGCGCCTACTATTCCATGGGTTCGCACCAGCCGTGCGCATACGTTGCTGCGGCTGGGCGATCCCGAGGCGGCCGCGCGCGATCTTGAAGCGGTGTTGGCGGTCGATGCGCACAGCCAGCTGGCGCTTGCGGACCTTGCATTGGCCTGGCGCATGATGAGCGATCCACGCGAGAGCTGGCTCGCGGACTACGACCGTTTCGCCGTGTGCCTCGACGTGCCCGCACCCAGAGGTTGTCGGGATATGTCGCTCTTCAACGCCGAACTGAACCAGGCGCTCGACGACTTGCACGATCTGCGATCTGAACCTATCGATCAAACGTTGCGTCACGGCACACAAACGCTCGGCGCGCTTTTCGGTCGCAAAATTGATTTAGTCACGCGCCTGCGCGAACGCCTTGACGAGGTCGCAAAGAACTACGTCCAGGCGTTGCCGGACGACGCAACCCATCCGTTCCTCCGCCGCAAGTCCGAAGACTTGATCTATCGTGGCTCCTGGTCGGCGCGTTTGAAGAGCTCCGGCTACCACGTTACGCATGTCCATCCTGAAGGTTGGATCTCGAGCGCCTACTACGTTGCGCTGCCCGATGCCGTAACAGACGCGGCGAACAAGCAAGGCTGGTTCACCTTGGGTGACCCGCCATTTGACGTATTATGGCCGGATCGCGTGCGGCGTTACATTCAACCGCGCGTCGGCATGCTTGTGCTGTTTCCCTCATATTTCTATCACGGCACTGTTCCCTTCAGCGCGGCGCAATCACGAACTACGATTGCATTTGATATGGCGCCGAGAGGCGAATGACTGCGATAAAAAAAGGGCAGGCTTGCCGCCCGCCCCAAAGTCACTGCACTGGGTTGTCTTGAGGTAGTTTAGTTCAAGTTAATCGTGGTCCTCCGGTTCTGAGGCTCCTTGACCCCATCCCCCGTCTGAACCATGAGCTCGGTTTCGCCTTTGCCGGAGGCTTCAATGGCATTAGCCGAAACACCGAGTCTGGTGAGCTCGTCTTTCACCGCACTCGCGCGGCGCAAAGAGAGCGTATCGTTGTAAGCGTTCGATCCGACCGAGTCCGTATGTCCTGCGACTAGGATGCGGGCTGAACCCTGAGATCTTGCAGTCGCGGCAGCCTCCGCCACTACGGCCTGCGCCTCGGCCGACAAGTTCGCCTTATTGAAGCCGAAGAACACAATAAACTGCTTTGCAGCCGGTTGAGGCGGTGGTGGCGGTGGAGGTGTCGGCGAAGCTGCAGCCGGCGCCTCGTCGGGCTGGCCAAAGTAGTATCTGAGCCCGGCGGACAGAGTGTGAGCCTCGTACTGCACCTGACGCGATCCGTATGAAGCTGTGCTGTACGGCCTCAGGCTGAGATCGTTCGATGTCTGCAGGAAGTGGTAGTCGACGAAGAGTTCGGACCGCCGACTGATGGCGAAGTCGGCTTGCGCCAGCAATTGCCAAGCAAACACGGAGTCCTTGTCCTCGGTGTCCGGCGTAACGGGCGCGTTCACGTCGAGTCGAACTTGAGCGGCGCCGACGCCCGCGCCAAGGCTAAAGTTCACCTTGTCGCTCGCTGGTATTTCGAACACGGCGTTTGCCATGTAAGTCAACGCGCTGAGCTCTTGGTCCATCCGTCCGGCGGGGGTTAGTAAGTCCCGCGCCGACCCGTCGTTGAAACGGTACCCGATCTCGGCTTCAAGGCGCAAATGATTGCTGAACTTGTAGCCGAGTGCACCGATCGCCGCCCAACCTCCGCCATAATCGGAGGTGGAGTCTTTCTGAAGATCGGCATAATTCACGCCGCCGGACAGCGACATGTACCATTGAGACTTGTGTTCCGCGTTCGCGGCCTGCAGCACCAACGAAGACGCCGCTGCTGCTAGGATGAAATGAAATTTACCCATCGTTTTCGCTCCCCCTACTCGAACCGAACTTTGAAGCCGGCATAGAATGATCGGCCGTAGACATCGTAATACTGCGGGATCGTGTCGAGCGCTTGGATGCCCGAGCTGTTTGTCGGAAAGAATGGTGGATCCTGGTTCGAGATGTTCGTTGCACCGAAGTAAAACTGATAGTTCGGTGTCATGTCCCAACTGCCTTGAACGTTGTGGTACCAAAAATCCGGAATCGTCGTTCGCGCCGCTGCGGCGACGAACGGTGAGTTGATAGACTCGCCCACATAGCGCGCTGTCCAGTTGAGCCGCCACCCGTCGATTGAGTATCCGACGTCAACCTTCCCTTGACGTTCGAGCTGTCCCCCCGAACCTGCAAAGCCAAGGAAGTCAGTCAGCGCCGGGGCAGTTCCAGGGACCGTGGTCACGGCCGTGGCCTCGTCATAGAGCGAGATCAGTGCGCCCAGCCGCAGCGACCCCAGGTCGCCATCCTCGCCGAACCAGTCGGCCAGGTCGGCGCGATATTGCACTTCAATATCGACTCCTTTGACCTCCGAAAGCGTGTTGTTTTGCACCGTGTCGAAGATGTCGGTGAGCGCGAGATTGTTGTACGCGACCGGATTGGGCGGCTGAACGTTCGGATTGAACCCGCGCCGTGTGAGTGTGCAGTATTGCGCTCGCTGAGCGCCCGCTAGATCGTAACAAAGATTGGCGATCAACTGCCGACCGATTGTCGCAATCTGCTTGTCCACCGTAATGTCAAAACGATCGATCGTGAAACTGAAGTTCGGGATCAGCTCCGGTGTGATAACAAGACCGTAGGTCAACGTGTCTGCCACTTCCGGCTTCACGTTCGGATTGCCGGTCGTAAAACCGCCCACTTGTTGCAAGACGGCCAAGGCCGGCGTGTAGGGCCCCGCGTTAAATCCGTCGGCAAGGCAGTTGGCCGCGCGATTGGGGTTGAGGCCGATATTCACTTGCGCGCAGGGATCGTTTACTGCACCGAACGTTTGCCCTGCGCCGGATTGCTCGCCCGTGTTCGGTGCGCGAATGGCTCGCGATTGAACGCCGCGGAGCCGAAGGCCGCCGATCGGCTCCCACATACCGCCGTACTTCCAAGTATCGAATGTGCCCTGTCCGTCGATATGACTCGTCCGATAGCTTCCCTCGAGCGACAGGCTCTTTGTGAACGAAGAGTCAGAGATGATCGGAACGCTGATTTCGCCGAAGAGCTCCTGAGATTTGTTTTGGGACCGGGAGTCGGCAATAATGTTGCCGATCAGCGTGCCGTTGTTGATGCCGGTGTCATAGTCAAGGTCGCCCAGCGTCCTGCGCCATTCGGCACCGGCGACGATTTGAACATCGCCTGCGGGCAATGCGAATAGTGAGCCACCCAAGTACGCAGTTCCGTTTTCAAGTTCGTGATTCCCGCGAACGCCGGCTTGCGCGACAATGTAGTCGATCATCCGTTGCGAGTAGCTGCCCGCAATCGAACCGCCGAAGGGGTTGATAGGTACGCACCCGAGTGCCCGCTGTACCGGGTCGACACAGCGGAAGTCTTCGCGGTCCTGAGTTGCCGGATTGTCCGCCACTCCGGAAGCCTCGACCCGGAGACCTGCATAAAGGTGAGTCAGATCAATCAATCCGCCCGTCAGCGCGTCAAGCGACGTGCGCCCATACACATAAGAGACCTCCCAGTTCCAATCGGACCCGAGACCGAAAAGGGAATCCATGTCTCCCCTAAGTCCGCCGACCGCGCGAACGGTTTGACGAAGGTTGTCTGCGCCGCGCAGACCGAACACGTCGAACCGTTGCGACCACGTCAAGGCTGTATCGCCGCGCGCGTCCATAGCCGCGCGTAAGTCCTGGGCCGCGGGTACAAGATTGATCGATCCGGGCAAGGCCGATGGGATGAACGGGTTGTTGATCGGAATTGTGACTTCAAGTCCCGGAAATGGCGGCGGGCCGCCGACACCGTTCACGGTAGACTGAAACGGTTGCCCCTCGAAAGAACTATCGGTCTTGGACGAACCATAATTGAGTTCAGTGAACGCGTGGATCCTTGGGAGAATCTCGTACTCGGCTTCAGCCGCGAACATCAGACGCGATGTAGGTTGCGCGATCGTTCGCTTCGGATTGCGGTCATACCCGTCAACCGGAATGTTGAAGGGATTGACCCATCCCCCACCGCGCAACGTCCAGTTTTGCGCCAAATTTCCGTTTCCGGCATCTATGAAGAAACGCCCTTGCGGCGCCACCGACGAAAACGCATTCGGCCCGCGGACTGGGGCACCTGGGGGAAACCATGCGAAGTCGGTTTCGCAAAGTGTCCTGTCGCGGCAATTCACCTGTCCTTGAAACTCGTATTCCCCGGTAACGGTGAAGTGTCCTTTGTCGCCGATACCCGAGCCGAATGTCATGAAGCCTCGAGGGTTGATATTGTCGCCCAACTCCGCTGCGCCGTAGGATGCTCCGGCCTCAAACCCCTCGAAACTCTTACGTGTGATGATATTCACGACTCCGGCTACGGCGTCCGCGCCATAAATCGCAGATGCACCACCCGTCAGAATTTCGATGCGCTCGATGTTTGCGCTCGGGAGGGTATTGAGATCGACCTGAAGGCCGGTGATGTTGCCGCCCGGTGCGCGACGTCCGTTGATGAGGGTAAGCGTCTCGACGCTGCCCAAGTTGCGCAAGTTCGATTGGTTCAAACCTGACGTCGCCGTGCCCGAGAATGTCGATGTCGTGCGCGACACCGTCGGCGCGAATTGCGGCAAGCTGTTAAACAGATCCGCGATGTTGGCTGAACCATTGCGATAAATCTGATCGGTTGTGACGATAGAGGTTGTGTTCGTACTATCAAGATTCTTTCGCGCAATGCGCGAGCCAGTCACCACGACCTTTTCCACTTTGCCCGAAGCCGCAGCGCCATCTTGCGCTTGAGCAACAGAGCTTGTTGCCACCAATGACGCGCAGGCCGAACTCGCAAGCAGAGCTGCACGCAGACCAGACGACGCAATCGAGAATGTACGTTTAGACATTAAGACCCCCACCGTTTTGCCGCTGTTGCGGCTTGCCCCTAGATCCAAACCGCGCCCGTCACCCCGATGACGAACCGCGCCAGATGCATCGACTGATCACTCGTCTGTGCAAACACGCATCCAGATTTGCAGCGAGACGTTGCGTACTGTTTCTCACGCAATCGTGGATCGGTGCTATCTGAATTCGTCGAGATGTGAAGTTTTGTGAACTGTCCGTCACGTTCCAATCACAGGCCAGTTCATCGCAATGAGTGCGATCCAGTTTCTGTCGATGCGTTGTGAATCAAGGGACAGAATAATCTCTATTCGGCGCCACCCCTCCAAATGCAGGGGATGTACGTCACGGGTTTCAGCCAGTTGAAAATGTGCTGACGAAAATCTGGCGCGCCCGCGCTATCATCACCTCACGCGCCCGTGATCGCGCGCCGCTCAGAGGTCGAGCTCTTCCTGCGGGATGCTGTCCGCCAGAAACTGGACGAACGCTGAAATCTTGGGCGACGACGCCCCATGCCGCGCATAAGCGATGCGCGTTTGCGTCGGCGGTGGTTCGTAGTCGTTGAGCAATACTTCAAGCCGCCGCTCGCGTACGTGGCCGCGCGCTTGAAACGACGGAATCCGCGCCACGCCCGATCCCGCCAATGCCGCGTTCAACACGGCATCCGCGTCGTCGCACACCAAGCGGCCTTCCACCGGCAAGGCGATGTCGCGCCCGCGCCGCCGGAACGGCCAGGTAGCGACGCGCGCCGACGACGCATCCAGAATGCAATCATGTTTGGCCAGATCCTCGAGGCGCGCGGGCTTGCCGGCACGCTCGACATAGCTTGGCGAAGCGCAAAGAACCTGACGAAACGAGCCCAAATCACGCGTCTCGCAGTCGCGCTCGGACTGAGGCGCACCCAAATGAATAGAGGCATCGACATCGGATGCCGGCACGGCCGCGCCATTGATCAACGACAGATTGACCCTGATCTTCGGATAAAGACCCAGAAACTCGGGCATCAGAGGCGCCACAAACTTGCGGCCGAACACGTTGGGTGCGGCCACCCGCAAAAGCCCGGACGGCGCGTTTCGGATACCCGCGAGCGATAACTCGGCATCCTCCACGTCCGACAATATGCGCTTCGCCTTGTCGTAGTAGCCCTGGCCGTATTCCGTCAGATTGAGGCTTCGCGTCGTGCGATGCATAAGAAGAGTGCCAAGCCGCTCCTCGAATCCCGACAACCGGCGGCTGACGGCGGGCACGGAGACACCAAGCCGCCTTGCCGCCGCTGAAAACGACCCGGCATCGACGATCTCGACGAACGTTCGCATCGCATCCAATCGGTCGATCGTCATTGTTGCGCCACCGGAAATTGATCACTCTCTGTTGTGCGGATTGATCATCAGCGCGCGCACAAAGCCAAGATCCAGATCTTGCGAGCCCCGCCGGTCCACGCGCCGGTTACCAAACCTTAACGCACCGATGATCCAGTATTGCCACGTTCGCATCGATCCAGTTTGAAGATCGTTATCGCGCTGGAATCCGCATGGGAATTGATGTTTCGATGCGCCGAATGTCGTAAACGTACAATGCCACCCTGTACATTCGATCACGCGCTTTTGACTTTCGTTCTTCGCAACAGTGTTAGCCTGAACCGGGTTGATCGGGGAGCACGGACTTGGCACGCACGGCACTAGGCATTGTAAGCCTTGCGCGCGGCGATACCGAGCTTGCGCTCGCCGAACGCCTATTCGAAAACCTCCGCGGTCGCATCCTCGACGGGCTATGGCGCCACGGCGAAAAATTGCCTGGCACGCGGTTGATCGCGCGCGATGCCGGCGTGTCGCGTTGGACCGCGGTCGTCGCAATCGACATGTTGATCGCCGAAGGCCTGGTTGAAGCGCGCCAGCGATCGGGCACGTACGTCGCTTGGCAGGGTCAAAGCCGCAAAGACGATCAGTCGCGAGTCCAGCCCGCCGCGCCACGGCCCAGCCTGCCGTTCGCTCTCGGCGTACCCGCGCTTGAATTGTTTCCGACCCATGTTTGGCGCCGACTTCAAGCGCGCCGGTGGCGTCAAATGCCGCCGGAAGCGCTCGACGACGGCGACTCGCAAGGCTGGCCCGCCTTGCGCCAAGCCATCGCCGAATACGCGGCGACCATCCGTGGCATTCACTGCACGGCCGAACAGGTGATTGTGGTCTCTAGCGTTGAAACCGGCGGTCGGTTGATATCGAGAACATTGTGCCGTCCGGGAAGTCTCGCCTGGGTCGAAGACCCCGGTTCGCCGATTGCGCGCGCCGTCGTCGCCAGCGCGACTATGGACGCTATACCGGTGGCCGTCGATCGCGAGGGCATCGACATTGACGACGGTTGCAGGCTGGCGCCGATGGCATCGCTTGCGATCGTCACGCCGTCGGTTCAGTTCCCAACCGGCGTGCGCATGTCCGACGCGCGCCGCCGGCGGTTGATGGAATGGGCCTCGTCATCGGGCTCTTGGATTCTTGAAATCGACCACACGTCCGAGTTTCCGTTCGCCCGCGCGCAATCGCGGCCGATGGCGGCGATGCCCGGCGCCAAGCGCGTGATTTATTTCGATACCTTTAGCAAGCTTCTGTTCCCCTCGTTGCGCTTGGCCTTCTTGATCGTTCCGCGTGAAGCGCTATCGCGAATTCAGGAAACCAGGAACAACTTCGACCGTCCGCCCGGCCTGCCCAATCAGATTATTCTCGCCGACTTTTTGGCCTCGGGCCAATTCGCCAAGCATCTGAGACGGTGCCGCGAGGCCTACGCCGAACGGCGTGACGTGTTGGCCGGCGCCCTGCGGCAAGAGTGTGCGGATTTGCTGACGGTCGATGAACCTCAGGACGGCCTGCATCTCTGTGCGCGTCTGCCCGCGGGATCGGACGACGTGCTGCTCAGCACCAGACTGCGCGAAGCCGGAGTGGTGGCGGAACCGCTGAGTTATTTCTACGCTTATCCGACCGAAAACCGGGGCTTGCTCCTCGGCTTCGCCGCGCATCGCCCCGACGTCTTGAGGGAGAGCGTCAAGAAACTGGCGACCGTGCTCAGGTCGTCGCATTTCGTTCGCGGCCGTGCCGCCACGGGTTGATCGCCAGCCAGATTGTACCATCGAAATCGATCCAGTCGACCCGCTACCCAATTGTAGCCGGGAATCGATGCCACGATCACGGCCATTTGAACCGCGGGCGCCAAACTGGTGGTAGCCTTTATGCGGGGAATTCGGGGAGCAAACGGTCTTGCGCGCGCGAGCGATCGGTTTCGAAAGGATGGGGTCCAAAAGCGGCGACCTCGCGCTGGCTGAGCGCCTATTCGAGACCTTGCGCGATCGGATTCTGGAAGGCGTCACGCGCCACGGCGAGAAATTGCCCGGCACGCGGTTGATCGCGCGCGATGCCGGCGTCTCGCGCTGGACCGCCGTCATGGCCGTCGACATGCTGATCGCCGAAGGCTTGGCCGAGGCCCGCAAACGCTCGGGCACCTATGTGTCGTGGTCAGGAACCAAGACCGACTTCAAGCCCGATGCCGCGAACGCCGATCGGCAGGATCAGCTTAAGCCGCATCTCCCATTCGCCGTCGGTGTGCCGGGTCTGGATCTGTTTCCGATGCAGGTCTGGCGGCGTCTGCAGGCAAGTCGCTGGAAACAAATGCCGCTCGAGGCGCTCCAAACCGGACACGACGGCGGTTGGCCCGAATTGCGCACGGCCATCGCCATGCACGTGGCGATGACGCGCGGGATCAAATGCGCGCCGTCGCAAGTCTTCATCACGACCAGCGCGCACTCAGCCGTTCTGATCGCAGGGGAAGTTCTCTGCCGCCCGGGCAGCGTCGTTTGGATGGAAGATCCCGGCTATTTTCGCACACATGCCGCGTTGCACGCGGCGGGACTTACGCCGGTGCCCGTCAGGGTGGACCCCGAAGGCATCGACATCGACGAAGGACGCCGCTTGGCGCCGAAGGCCGGCTTGGCGATCGTAACCGCGTCGGTTCAGTTTCCGACAGGCATCAGAATGTCGGAGGCGCGCAAGCAAAGCCTCTTGGATTGGTCGGCCGGCGTCGGTTCCTTCATCGTCGAAGATGATTTCGGCGGCGAGTTCGCATTGGGCCGGGCGTCGACCGCGCTCGCGGCCATGCCGAATGGGGCGCGTGTCGTTTACATGAACACGTTCAGCACCACGATTTTCCCCTCGTTGCGCCTGTCTTATCTCATCGTGCCCAAACCGATCTGCGAGCGTTTCAACGAGTCCGTTCGCCAGACCGAGCGTTACGCCACGGTCCCCAACCAGATCGTGCTCGCGGATTTTCTCGCCTCCGGCCAGTTCGCCAAACACCTGCGGCGCTGCAAAGAGGCCTACGCCGAACGCCGGGAAGTCCTCCTCGATGCTCTGCGAAAGGAGTGTGCGGATGTACTATCGGTCGATGATGGCGCCAGCGGACTTCATCTCTGCGTGAAATTCGCCAAACCGTTGGACGACATCGCAATCGCCGCGACCGCCCGAGAGGCTAGATTGATCGTCGAGCCTCTGAGCCGCTTTTATGTAAACGCACCCAAGCAATCGGGCCTACTGCTCGGTTATGCCGGCTTTCGCCCGGACATTCTGCGCGAAAGCGCCAAGCGCCTGGGCACTATCCTCAAATCGCCGGTCGCCGCTCGCCTCAGCGCATAAGACCGTTCAGATCCAACGAAGGCCCGCCTGAAGCAAAGCCCCCGAACGAGCCGTGCTCCGCAATCTCTTTCGCGGCCTTCGCAAATCCACTCCAAGCCGCGCGCGCCAATGCTCCGCCGGTGCTGATGCGCCTGACGCCAAGCGCGGCGGCCTCCTCAACGGTGATGAAGTTGCCGCTCACCACAAGATTGAACGGCTTGGGTGCCACGGCTTTGACCGTCGCCGCAATGTCGTCCTTCGTTTTGAGGCCGGGCGCGAACAGACAATCCGCGCCCGCTTCCGCATAGGCTTGCAAGCGATGGATAGTCTCCTTCAAGTCGGGACGCCCGGCGATGAAGCCTTCCGAACGACCGGTCAGCATCGCGCCGGTACTGGATTTGTCGATTGCCGCTCGTGCCGCCCGAACGCGCTCGACCGCGAGCGTGACGTCGAACAACGGATTGGCTGCATCGCCCGTGGAGTCTTCGATTGAAAGTCCGGCAATGCCGGTCGCGACGGCGCGCGTCACGTTTTTGGCAACGCCCTCCGGCTCGACCGCAAAGCCTCCCTCGAAGTCGGCGTTGATGGGAATAGCCACGGCATCTCCAACGTCTTTGAGATGCGCCAAAACCTGATCGACTACGATGCCGTTGTCCGGGCGCCCTATCGACCAGGCAAATCCGGCGCTCGTGCTCGCCAGCGCCTTGAAGCCCAGGCTCGCCAGATAGATCGCGCTGCCGCGGTCCCACGGATTGGGAATGACGAAACAACCGCTTTCGTGCAGACGGCGGAATTCGGTGACTTTGCTGGAATACATCATCGCCTCTCGTGAAAGTGTCGGTGCTTTGCATCCTGGCGGACGGCGAAGCGAACTACTTCCCGAAGGGTGATGTCAACGTTGGAGTGAACTAGGGCCTACTGCGGCGCGTCTTGGTCGATGTATCGCAATATCGCCAAGCCTTCTTGACTCAGTGCGGCAATTCCGTGCGGCACGTTTTCCGTTTCCGTCTTGGTCATTTCCGACAAAGCCTTCAGAAGTGCTGCCATTCTAGGTGCACTCGATATCATTCGCGCCTGATGTTCGACTTTGGCGGGATAGAGGTCGTACTCGGCACCCGGCACCCGCCAGCCGCCCCAATCCGATTCGCTGGTGATAATGAGCGGATGGGTGCCGGGATAAGGATGGTGCGAACACTCTTCGGCCGACTTCCAATTGTTTCTTGCGCGTACCAACCGCCACCGCTCCGCATCGCCCGTTACTTTGTCCGGCGTCGTTGTCTCGGCCTGCAACTCGTCGGCGCCGAACTCGCGGCCCAAGCCAACGTCGTAGAAAATGCGCAACGGCTCATCGAGACCCTTTGTCCAATGCGGCAGAACTTTTTCGATTTGGGCCCACGTCCCCACGGTCTTCACATAGACGCGCTGGTTTTTGTGAAATTGTGCTTTGGCCATGCCGCGCCCCCAATGCCGACGGAGTCTCGTGTCGAACGGGAGTGTGCCGCACGTGCTGTTAAAGTGCGGTTAAGCTTCTACTCGGCCGGCGTGACGCCGCGCCGTCCCAACTTGGGAATTCGCCGCCGAAACCGTTCGAACGCGCCATAGAAGTCGGCCATCAGCGTATAGGCGACCGGCACGATCAGAAGCGTCAGAAAGGTCGACGACAGAATTCCCCCGATCATCAGCACACCCATCGCACTGCGGAATTCGGCTCCCTGGCTCGTCGAAATCGCAACCGGTATCATGCCGAACACGGTGGCAAGCTGTGTCATCAACACAGGCCGCATGCGCCGAGCACCGGCTTCCTCGATCGCCTCGCGCGCGCCCAGTCCGCGCGTCTCGCGCGCGACGTTGGCGTAGTCGATCAGCAAAATGCCGTTCTTCATCACAAGGCCCATCAACGCCACCATGCCGATCTGCGCGAACATGGTCAGCGTCATGCCGGTGAATGAAAGCGCCGCGAACGCACCCACGAACGAAAGCGGCGCCGTCAGCATGATGATGGCGGGTTGGGAAAAACTGTTGAACTGGCTGCCCAACACGATGTAGAGCGCGACGAGCGCCAAGACGAATGCGAAGCCGATCGCCGCCGCGGACTCCTTCATGCGCTCCGCTTGTCCGACATAGGTGCCGAAATAACCGGTCGGCAGCTTTACCTCCTCGACGATCTTCTGCATGGCGTCGGTTGCCGTGCCCAAGGCAACGCCGGGCGGTGTGTTGCCGAAGATCGTGATTGTCCGGGCGCGGTTGCGCCGGTCGATCTGCGCCGGGCCTTCGTCGATCCTGAACGCAGCGATGTTGGCAAGTTCGACCAACGTCCCGTCCTGCCCGCGCACTTGAATTTGGCTGAGTTTGGCGGGGTCGTTGCGTTGCGATTCCTCGAGGCGAACCCGCACGTCGTAGCGATCCCCCATCTCCTCATATGTCCCTGCATCGACGCCGCCCACCAGCGTGCGCACGGTTGTAGCAAGCGGCCGCACGGCGGCGCCCAGATCGGCCGCGCGCGCGCGATCGATTGTGATTTGAACTTCGGGCTTGCCCTCCTCGAAGCTTGTCCGCGCATCGGCGAAAACGGCGCTGTTCGCCTGCATCCGCGCGACGATTTCGTCCGCCTTCTGCTGCAATGTTCCCAACGACGATCCTTGCAGCGAATAGCTGATCGCCGAGTTGAAGCTGGAGTTGCCGCCGACCATCGGCACGTCGGTCGCCTCGACATGCTTGGCCTCGGGCGCGATCTTCGCAATCATTTCGCGTGCGTCTTGCATGATCTGGAACTGGCTGACCCCGCGGCCCTTCTTCGGCGTCAGCCCGACATAGTAGTTGATGCGGTTGATGCGCGCTTGATTGCCCGACCCGATTGTCATGAACACGGTGCGGATTTCCGGCGTGTTCAACAGCGCCTTGGTCACTCGTTCGCCGATCGCCTTCGTCTCGGCAATGCCCGCGCCGAAAGGCAGATCGACAGTCGCCAAAAACTCCGCCCGGTCGGCCCGCGCCTGAAAGTCGAACGGGATCGTACGCGCCAGCATGACGCCGCCCACGATCGTGGCCAAGCCGAAGCCCAAGACTTTCCAGCGATGGGCGAGCGCCCAGTGCAGCACCCAACGGTAAAACGCCTCGAGCCGGCGGTGGAATGCCTCAAAGCGCCTCGCGAAGGGGCCGAGGTGCAACTTCGATAGGAACTTCGCGCACAAGGCGGGGGTCAATGTCAGCGACACCAGCAACGACACCAGAACCGAGAACACGATGGCCAGGCCGAACTGAAAAAAGAACCTGCCGACGACGCCGTCCATGAAGGCGATCGGCACAAACACGGCGACCACCGCCCACGTGCCCGACATCACGGCGACGGCCACCTCCGACGTGCCTTCCGAGGCGGCTTGCGCGGCCGGCATTCCGCCTTCCAGCTTGTGATGAACGCTTTCCAACACGACGATCGCGTCGTCGACCAGCAAGCCGATGGCGACCGAAAACGCCATCAACGTCATCATATTCAGCGTGAACCCCGCCCAATAAAACGCGAAAAACGTCGCGATCAGCGATGTCGGCATTGCCACCGCAACGATGACCGTGGCGCGAAAGTCGAGCAGGAACGCTGAAACGATCATGACGACCAGGAAAATGCCTATGCCGATGTCGAACCCGACATCGTCGACCGAATCCTCGATGAAAAGCGAAATGTCCTTGGCGATCGTCACCTTGACGCTCGGCGGCAACAGATCTCGCAATTTCTCGACTTCGGCCTTGACCGCTTTGGCGACCTGAAGCGTGTTCTGTCCCGACTGCCGCCGCACCTCCAGCGAAACGCCCGGCACACCGTTGAGCGCGGCATAAGTGCGTTCGTCCTCCACGCCATCTTCGACCCGCGCGACATCGCCCAGCAACGTCGGAAGTCCGCCGGCGCGGAACGCCACGACGATCTGATTGAAGGCCGGAACGGATTTGACTTCGCCCTTCGTTTTGACGCCGAACTCGGCTCGCACGTCGGCCGATTGCATGTTGCCGCCGGGAATGTCCGCGTTCTCGCGACGCAAAGCCGTCGCAACGTCGTCGGCGGTCACTCCATGGGCGCGCATGCGGTTCGCGTCGAGCCAGACACGCACCTGCCGTTCGCGCCCGCCCAGGATCGTCACGGCGCCGACGCCGGAGACGCGCTGCAATCGCTCCTTGATCGTTTTGTCCGCGATATGGGTCAAATCCCGCGCGGGAATGTTGCCCGACAGCATCACCGACATGATCGGCTCGGCGTCTGGATCGATTTTCTGGATGACCGGCTGATCGGCATCTTGCGGCAGGTCGCGCAGCGCGATGTTGACCTTATCGCGCACGTCTTGCGCTTTGACGTCGGCGTTCTCGCTCAAGGCGAACTCGATCATCACCTGCGAGTTGCCTTCGGAACTTTGCGACGACAACGACTGAATGCCCGAGATCGTATTGACCTGGGATTCGATGACGTCGGTGACCTGAGTCTCGATCGCTTCGGGGCTAGCCCCTTCAAGCGTCGTGTTCACGACGACAAAGGGAAACTCGACGCGCGGAAACAGATCGACGCCGATGCGTTGAAGCGAAACGAAACCAAGCGCGACCAGCGCGCCGATCACCATGACGGCCAGAACCGGCCGGCGGATCGAAAGATCGGAAATCCACATCGCCTAGAGGCTCGCCGCCTTGGGTGCGGCCGAGGGCGCGGGCTTGGCCGGTCCACCCTCGACGGTCACCGCCATGCCGTCCGCGAGCTTTGCGAGGTTCGGCCCCGTGAGCAATAGTGTGCCTTCCGGCACGTTCGACGTAATCTCCATCCGCTCGCCGTCGAGATCACGCGCGGACAGTGCGATCTTCTTGGCGCGCCCGTTCTCGGCAAAGAACGCATAGCGCGCACCTTCGCTGCCCAACATCGCTTTGCGCGCCACGACAAGAACCCTCCGCGCGGGCGGCATGATATCGGCCCGGCAAAACAGTCCCGGTTTGATCTTCAGGTCGTTGTTTCCGATCGCGAAGCGTACTTCGACCGAACGCGCGCGCTCGTCGACGCGATGGTTCACAACCAGGATCTTGGCGTCGTAGGTTTTGTCGAGCCCATCGACATGAATCTTCGCCGGTAGCCCGAGTTCGATTTGCGCCAAATACGTCTCGGGCACGTTCACGATGGCGGCGACGATGGCAATATCCATGATCTGCACCACGCCGGCCGCACCGCCCATCATACCTCCGCCGCCGAAACGCGTCGCCATGAAGCGGCCTTCGTAAACGTCCTTCCGCGTCACGACGCCGGCGTAAGGCGCGCGCACGATCGTGTCTTTGAGCTGTTGACGCGCTGCTGCAAGTCGCGCTTCCCAGACGCCGACTTGCGCCGCGGCAACCGCCGCATTCGTTCGCGTCGTGTCCATGCGTGATTGGCTAACCCATCCGCCGGATTTCAGGGAATTTTGCCGCTTCATCTCGTTCGTCGCGTTGGCGTACTGCGCGCGGGCGAGCGCCACCTGCTGCTCAAGCTCGCGAACCTGAAGTTTGATATCGACGTCTCGGGTGCGGAACAGAGGTTGGCCCTTCGTCACGACATCACCGACGGCCACCATCACTTCGTCGATAATGCCGTCGACTGAGGGTCCGATATCCGTCAGTTTCACCGGCGCGATGTTGCCGGTCCCCACGATCGGGGTGGCGACATCGGCCATCTCTACCTTCGCCGTCGAGACCAGGATCGCTTCGGCGACGGGATCGGCCTTCTTGGCCTCGACCGCTTTGCCGCAGCTCGCCAGCACCATTGCTGCGGCGGCCAGAACAAGGAACGAAATCGGGCGGACAATGCGCATTGGATTTGCACCGCTTGCATAGTCGAAGGGATGAGGATAATTCGTATACCTCAATACTATATACGTATATATTAATCGCGAAAGTCGGGAAACAAAACGGTGACGCAGATTATTTCCGGGTCGGAACGGCTGAAATCCGAGCGCAAGAATGCTGCCCGTCCCGCCGTCCGCAGCCCGGAAATCGAGCGATTCAAAAAGGAGATCGAGGTCGAGCGCACGCTTCTTTGGCTCGTTCACGACATTCACCGCCTGATCGCCAAGGATTTCGAGGCGCGGGCCAAGGACATCGGGCTCACGCGCGCACACTGGCGCGTGTTGGGTACTCTCGATCGCACCGAGGGCGGACAGACCCAGACCGAACTCGCCGAACTGACGGGTATCGAGAAAGCGCCGCTCGGAAAAATTCTCGATCGCCTCGAACAAGGCGGGTGGGTTGTGCGCAAGAACGATCCGAAGGACCGGCGCGCGCGCCTAGTTTACGCTACGGCAAAGATGGACAAGTTCTTCCCCCAACTCGCCGCAGCCGCGAAGGGAACATTTGCGCGCACCTTGCAAGGTGTGCGACAGAGTGAGGTGAAGGATTTGATTGCGCGACTGCAGAAGCTAAAACGCAATCTAGGCGGCGCCGAAGATTAGGCTGCGTGCGCCGCCCGCAAGGTTCAACTTTGAGGGCGACGATGAATTTCGACTTTTCAGACGACCAAAAAATGCTCAAGGATCAGGCACAGAAGTTCCTGACCGAGAAATGTCCGACCAAAGCGGTCCGCAAAATTCTCGAAAGCGATGAGCCCTTCGACAAGGCGCTGTGGAAGCAGATCGCCGAGATGGGCTGGCTCGGCACCGCAATTCCTGAAGACTTCGGCGGCTTGGGCCTCGGCCACCTCGAGCTCTGCGTGATCGCCGAAGAGCTCGGCCGCGCATTGGCGCCGGTGCC
>JANOFM010000163.1:0-22281 GCA_031413635.1 Alphaproteobacteria bacterium
GCCAGCGCCGGAGGCAACTGCGCATCGACCAGAAACTTCACTGCGCCGCCGTGACAATCGGATGCTTCATCTCTTGCGCCGCATAGGCCAGCGCCGCGCGAATATCGTCGCGCTCAAGATACGGATAGTCGGCCAGAATCTCCTCATGGCTCATGCCGCCCGCCAACATTTCAAGCACATCCGAAACGCGAATGCGCATACCGCGGATGCATGGCTGCCCATGGCATTGTTCGGCGCGAACGGTGATGCGAGATAAGAGGTCGCTCATGGTCTCAACATATACATGATTCACTTGGCCCCGCACAGGCGGCGAAAAAATGGCCCCGCCGTGGTAAAATTTACCTCGAACGCCCTTCGAGAAATCGTATTCCTCGGCCATGTCCTACCGCGAACGCTCCTTTTGCGCGACGAATGTTCTCAGCGCGGCGTTCATATCGGATTGATATCCCTTGCCCCCAGGCGTCCGCCTCTTGAACCACGCGATCACATCGGCATCCAGACGCAGTGTCAGCTGCTGCTTCACGGGACGAAAGAACACGCCGCGTTTGGCCCCAGACCAATCCCGCACTTCGGGAATCGATCGCGTGTCGATATCCTTATCCGCAAGCGCGGCCAGCGCCTTCAGCTCGGCCCTTTGCTTCGCCGTCAAGGTCTTAGATTTCGCCTTCTTCATACGCCTTCCTTTCATGCCGGGTCGCTTTTCGCGCGCTGATGATGCGTCCGGAAAATTCGCCGTCATCCGCTTCTTCAAGCGCGGTATGGACGACCAGAACCGTCGCATCGCCGATGGCGCCGACCGTTTGCCAACGCTCTTCCTCGCGCACCGCGGCATCGATCCGCGATAGAGCAAGCGGATCGTCGAACACAAGCCGCGCCGTCTCGAACCCGATGCCGTGCTTGCGCCTGTTGGCCAGATCCTTTTCCGGGTCCCACGTCCAGTCCAAGTCATAACTCGAAAGTAGCTACGAAAATGTAACTACAAACAGGAAAATTGTCAATCGGCGCTCAATCTCCCTGGCCGGTTGCATAGGCGCCCCCCTATCCCTTCGTCGGCGAGGGCAACGGCAAGGTCGAAAAACCCGAATTCCGCGATGGCCATGTCTGGATCAACAAAAGCCAGCGCTTCGAGAAAGCGTTGGAAGTGTCATGGGCCTTCTATATCGGCGGCTACCAGCCAGCGCAGAAATGGCTGAAGGATCGCAAAGGGCGCACACTCGATTTCGAGGACGTCCAACACTACCAACGTATCCTCAAAATCCTCGCCGAAACCAACCGAATCATGAAGACAATCAACCTACCGCTGAAATAGTCTGCGCGGAGACACGGTCGACAGGGAACTCGTCCCAAACCCGCCCGCGATACGTCCGTCCCGCGGCCTTCTTGTTCTTCCCGCCCCATTGTTTGAAGAAGAACGCAACCTTGTCCCGCCGGCATTGCCGCTTGATTTCATCCACCCACTCCGAACGCATCGGTCGCGCCTTCGGGCCGGACTCGCCGCCCACGATGGCCCAATGGATGCCTGTGAGATCCACCTTCCCGATAGGCCCGATGAGCGGCTCGAACGAAATAAACCGCACCTGCGCCGGCGTCCGGCGCAGCAAATCGACGCGATCCTTGTAATCTCCCGACTCGACGGATGTTCCGAGCCAAACGTTCGGCAACACGGGAAGGCGATGCTTGCTAACGATCTGCTGCATGCGCTCCGGCCGCTTCGTCAGGACTTGGAATATGTGCCAATGCGCGGCGGCCATCGTTCCCCACACTTTGCGGATGAACGGCGCGGGAACGCCTTCCTGGAACAAGTCCGACATCGAGTTCACGAAAATCTTACGGGGCGCTCGCCAGCGCAGCGGCACGCCTAGCGAATTCTCGTTGAGCAGCACTTTGCCCGTCCAAACGGGGCGCCCCCCGCTCTTTCGCGTCACTTCGACATAAGAGGGATGCCCGATCACCTGCAACCGCGCCGCCATGCGCATCGCATAGCAATTCGTGCAGCCGGGCGAAATCATGGTGCATCCGGTGACCGGGTTCCACGTCGCGTCGGTCCATTCGATGTCACTTAGCCCGGCCACGTTTTGTGCTCCTCAAGACGGCGCCCCACCGCCTTTGCGAACTTGAGCAGCGTCGCACCCGACGGCACCGCGCGGCCGCTCTCCAGGCGGGCGATTGCCGACTGCGTCGTGCCCATGCGGCGCGCAAGCTCGCTTTGCGTGAACCTCGCCTTCGCCCGGGCGTCGATCAGCGCGCCGGCCAGCGCGTACTCGTCTTCCAGTACGTCATACGCGGCCTTCACCTTCGGTTTCCTGAACGCCCTCGCCTTCAACTCTCTCAACCGCGTCACGTCTTGATCTCCTTCGCCCGCTTGAGCGCCACGTCGATTTCGCTGTGCGGCGTCTCTTGCGGCGTCTCCTGCGTCTTCTTCACGAACACGCGCAGAACAAAAGCACTCGCGGCCCGACGGTCGCACGCGTCGGTTTGAACGCAACACGTCGCATCTTCTCCCGGGGCCAGGGGTTGATTCGTTCTATCTTTGTTCTATACTGTCGGCAACGACGAAATCTCGACTTCCCATGCAAAGAACAGCTCAGCCCATGAAGCAACACATCATCCACTCCAACACTTACACTCAATCAAAAGCTGCAAATTACGGCCGTTTCGGACCTTTCGCCTATTCCTCATCCGCCACAAGTGGCGGCATGTGATGGCTCCCGTGATGGCACTTTCGGGGGAAATCAGCCAATGTGATGGCGTGATGGCACGGATTAGATTTGCACTTTTCGAACATCTCCCGGTTGCAGCGCTCCGGCGCGAACAAAGCCCCGCTCGCTGCCGCGCCGCCACCGCACGGCCCGCACCTCGCTTGAGGCCGCCCGCCCCTCCTGCGCACAATCGCCCATCGCGCCATCACCACCGGACCCTCACGCCATGACCATCCGCACGCCCATTTGCGACATGCTGGGCATCGCCCACCCGATTCTGCTCGCCGGCATGGGCGGCGTCTCCTACGCGGAGGTTTGCGCCGCGGTGTCGGAGGCCGGCGGCTTCGGCACGCTCGGCATGGCCGGCCGCAGCCCGACTGAGATCCGCGACCAAATGCGCCGCGTGCGCGCGCTCACGAAAAAACCGTTCGGCGTCGACCTGCTCGCCGCTGTCCCCGAATCTCTGGAAAAGACCGCCGACATCATCATCGAGGAAGGCGCCTCGGCCTTCATCTCCGGCCTCGGCGTGCCGCCGCGCCATCTCGTCGATCGCTTTCACGCGGCGCGCCTGAAAGTCATGAACGTCTGCGGCACCGTGCGCCACGCCAAGGCCGGCGAAGACGGCGGCCTCGACGCCGTGGTGGCACAGGGTACGGAGGCCGGCGGCCATACCGGAAAAATCGCCGGCATGGCGCTGATCCCGCAAATCGTCGATGCCGTGAAAATTCCCGTGCTCGCCGCGGGCTCCATCGTCGACGGGCGGGGCCTGGCCGCGGCCTTGGCGCTCGGCGCGCAAGGCGTGTGGATGGGCACGCGCTTCATCGCCTCGACCGAGGCGCATGCCGGCGACATGTACAAACAGGTCGTGGTCGACGCCACCGACGAAGACACCATCGTCACCCGCTCCTATTCCGGCAAGCCGATGCGCGTCTACAAGAACGACTACGTCGCCGATTGGGAACGCCGTCCTGGGGACATCAAGCCGTTCCCGATGCAGGCTATGATCTCGGTTCAAGCGGGCGTCATGGGCGGCATCGGCGGCCAGATCGAAGGGCTAAACCGCGACCGTTCGGCCTTCGCCATCGGCCAGGGCTCTGGCGCCATCCACGACATCCTGCCCTGCGCCGAAATCATCCGCCGCATCATGGCCGACGCCGACGCCATCATCGGCCGCATGGCAAAACTCAGGGGGTAAAAAATTGCTGCCAGGTTGAATAGCCGACCAGGGCCGCGCCGGTGACGAAGATCAACAGGCCGGAAGCCTGGTTCATGCGCTTGAGCGTGCCGTGCTCGATCGTTTTGTGAAAAATGCCCGTGATCGACGTGACGACCAACCACCACAAGGCCGACCCGCCGATGACGGACAAAACCAAGATCAGGGTGGCAAGCGAACTCGCCTGGAAATCGACGATCTCGCCGAACGCGGCAAACGTGGTCGCAAACCCCACCATGGTCGCGGGGTTGGTGATCGTCAGGGCGAACGTACTGGCAAGCGCCGCCGCCAAGTCGCCGGCCGAACCCGTCTGAATGCTGCCGTCGGCGTTGCGCATGATCTCCGGCGGCGTCGCATAGATGAAGACGCGCAGACCATAGATCATCAGCAACGCGGCGCTGCCCAGCTGCAGCACCACGCCCATGTCCTGGATGGCGTCGAACACCCATTTCACACCGAAGCCCGCGACGATCGCGAAAATCCCGTCGCCCAGCGCCGCACCCATACCCGCCAAAAAACCGTTGAGCTGTCCGTAGGCCAAAGTCCGGCGAATACAGATCAGATTGACCGGCCCGATCGGTGCGGCGACCAAAAGGCCGATCACCAATCCTCCGCCGACGAGCGTGACCCAGTCCATTCCTGCGTTCACTGGCAGCAGCCCCCGGGCGTCGTCTCGACCGCGAATTTCTCGGCCGTTGAAGTTATCGCGTCAAGCCGCCCTGGCGCGGGCGTCCGACTCGAAATGTGGGTTCAAAGTGCCCCAAGCTGGTTAACGTATCCTTGGCGGCCTCAGGTTCCCACGTTAACGACCACCCGCCCGCGAACCTGTCCCTTGAGGATTTGCGGCGCCAGAGTCAGCACGTCGCTGAGCCGCGCGGTTGTAATGGCGGTCGCCAATTTTGCCATGTCCAGGTCTCGCGCCAGTCGCTCCCAAGCCTGCACGCGCCGGGGACGCGGACACTGGACGGAATCGATCCCCGCAAGCGTCACGCCACGCAAAATAAACGGCGCCACCGAGCCCGGCAGATCCATCCCCTGCGCCAAACCGCAAGCCGCAACCGCGCCGCCATAACTCGTCGAGGCCAACACATTCGCCAACGTCTTCGATCCTACCGAATCGACTGCCCCCGCCCAACGCTCTTTAGCCAGCGGACGGACATCCGTGTTCAATTCCGCCCGGTCGATCACCTCGGCGGCGCCCAATCCGCGCAGATAAGCTTCCTCGCTCATCCGACCGGTCGCCGCAATCACGCGATAGCCAAGCTGCGACAGCAGAACTATCGCAACGCCGCCCACACCGCCTGACGCCCCCGTCACCAGAACCGCGCCCTTGGCGGGCGTCAAACCCAAATCCTCCAGCGCCATCACCGCCAGCATCGACGTATAGCCGGCCGTGCCGATCGCCATCGCGTCCGCGGCACTGAACTTTCGCGGCAGATGCACCAGCCAATCGCCCTTCACCCGCGCGCGCGTCGCGTAGCCGCCGTGATGGGTCTCGCCCATGCCCCAACCGTTCGCCACCACCGCGTCGCCCGGCCTGAAGCGCGCGTCGGCTGAGGTCAAAACATGGCCCGCGAAATCGATCCCCGCAATCAACGGAAACTTCCGCACCACTGGCGCCGCGCCGGTAACCGCCAGACCGTCTTTGTAGTTCAGCGTCGAATGTGTGACCCCGACCGTGACGTCGCCTTCGGCCAAATCGCCCTCGCTCAGTTCCGTGAGCGAAGCCTTCTGACCCGCCTCCGATTTGGTTACCAGGATACAGCGAAATTTTTCCGGCATTCGATCACCCGAGTTTGGCACTCACGCATGGTAAGCGCTAATAGGAAAGTGTTGCGAACGCACCTCAATTCGCGACGAACGTCAAGCAGTTCCGTTCAAATGCGATTCAAATTGTTCCGGCCGCTCGACACGCGCCGAATCCCATGACTACGATTATTTTACGAATGAACCGCACACTGACGATCGCGCGTTCGGCGTCTTCACCTGCGGAGGTACGGCGTGAAAGAGATAAATCTGATGCTCAAGGGCTACCGCCTGACCACGGCGGAGATCCTCTACCACATGCCCGACCACCCCAAGCTCCTGCAAACCTTTGTTTGGCAGGAACTCGACATGGCGCCGCGCTTTCCGGTGCTCAACAAGTTCCTGAACTTCTGGAACAAGAACCTCGACGGCCGCCTGCACTCGGTGCGCGTCGGCACCTGCGGCATCCTTTGCCCGCTCGACGTGCGCCACGTCGGCACGGAACTAACGCTGCACTAGGCCGGCGAAAGTGTCTCCAGGAATTTCAGCGGCGCCCCGCGCGGCGAACCTTGAACCTCGCCCTCCCACATCACGGTCGTGCCACGCACGATGGTGCCGACCGGAAAGCCGGTAACCGTCACCCCGTCGAACGGCGTCCAACCGCAACGGCTGGCGATCCACTTATTCTCGATCACGCGTCGCGCTTTCAAATCGACGATGGTGAAATCCGCGTCAAAGCCGAGCGCGATCCGCCCCTTGGTCGCCAAACCGAATATCCGCTGCGGCCCATGCGCGCTCAGATCGACGAACCGCTCCAGCGACAGCCGCCCCGCATTGACGTGATCGAGCATGATCGGCACGAAGGTCTGCACGCCCGGCATGCCCGATGGCGTGTCGGGATAGGTCTTGTCCTTTTCATCGCGCGTATGCGGCGCGTGATCGGAGCCCAGCACGTCGACGACACCGTCGCGGACGGCGGCCCAAATCGCCTCGCGATGCGTGACGTCGCGCACCGGCGGGTTCATCTGCGCATAGGCGCCCAGCCGCTCGTAACACTCGGGCGCCACCAAGGTCAGGTGATTGATCGTGGTCTCGACCGTTGCAATGTCGCGATGGTCGCGCAGGAACGCCATCTCTTCGCCGGTCGAAACGTGAAGTATATGCACTCGCCGCCCGAACTTGCGCGCCAGCGCAATCACGCGCTTCGTCGCCAGCAACGCCGTATCCGCATCGCGCCACAGCGGATGCGTGCGCGGATCGCCGCTCGCCGCCAAATGCTTGCGCTCTTTCAGCCGCGCCTCATCCTCGGCATGGACCGCGACGCGCCGGCGCCCATGTTGGAGCACGCGCGCCACATGCTCGTCGTCGGCAACCAGCAGATTGCCGGTCGACGAACCCATGAACATCTTCACGCCCGCCACCCCCGGCAGACATTCGAGCTCGGGCAGTGTCTCGGCATTCTCGGGCGTTGCGCCGACATAAAAGGCGTGATCGCACCACATCCGCCCGCGCGCTCGCGCAAGCTTGTCGTTCAAAGCCTCGGCAGTCGTCGTCGGCGGCGCGGTGTTCGGCATCTCGAACACCGAGGTAACCCCGCCCAGCACCGCCGCGCGGCTGCCGGTCTCAAGATCCTCTTTGTGCGTCGGGCCCGGCTCGCGGAAGTGAACTTGACTGTCGATCACCCCCGGCAGCACATGCAAGCCACGGACATCGCGCACATCGGCGGCCTTGGCCGCGCCCAGCCAACCGATCGCGGCAATCCGCCCATTCGTCACCGCGACATCGCACGACGCGACACCCCATGGCGTAGCCACCATGCCGTTCTTCAAAATTAGATCGTAGCTATCGCTCATGACCGGACGCTCAATGTGGACATGACGTCGCCGTCGCTGGCGACACCTTCAATGTGAATGCGATACCAGAGCGCATAGAACAACAACAGCCATGCCCCCAACGTCGCATGTTTGTCCCGCGACCGTCCGGCTGAGCGAAACAACGACTCGACCCGCTCGCTCACACACGCCCTTTGAACGCCTTCGACCTTCGCCACAAGCGGTCCCAGCGCCGCGCCTTGCGATGTGATCCATTCGCCCACCGGGACCGTCGGGGCCCACTTTCGCCCGAACGCATTCGCCACCGGAATTTCCGCGTCGAGCCACTTGCGCAGGAGATATTTTCCCACCCCGCGCGAAATCTTCAGTTCGTCCGGCAGTCTGAACGAAGCAGCGGCGACCATTGGATCAAGCAATGGCACGCGCCCTTCGACGGCATGCGCCAATAAACAACGATCCAGCTTGATCAAAAGGTCGTTCGGCAGCCAATCGGTGCAATCGATCGCTTGCGCGCGCTGAAGTCGAGTGCCGGCGATATCCGCCAGTCGCCGTTCGACCGCGACGATACCGTCGCGCCAGGCCGGGCCTTGGTCGCGTAGCACACCCAAACCCTCGAGTTGCCCCTTGGCGCGCATCGCCCGCCCGCCAAGCCACATCGGCCGCATCACGCTGCGATATCGTCCATACCCACCGAACAATTCGTCGCCGCCTTCGCCGGTCAGCACGACCTTGACGTCTTTCGCCGCCTGCTCCGCCAAGAGATACGTCGCGACGATTCCATAGTCCGCCGCCGGATCGTCGATCGCCGACACGATCGCGGGCAATCGCGACCAAAACTGTTTCGCCGTGACCGGCACCATCACGTGATCGGCGCACAAAGCGCGCGCAATCCGTCGCGCATGATCGCGGTCGTCGCCCACATCGGCCCCCGGATAGAACGCGGTGTAGGCGCGAACCGGCCTGTCGCTTTGCCGCGCAAGCACGCCGAGCAGCGCGGACGAATCGATTCCGCCCGAGAAAAACACGCCGAGCGGCACATCGGCGCGCCGATGCACCTCGACGCTGTTGTTGAGCACCTGACCGAGCCGAAGCAGCGCCTCGCTTTCACTGACGCGCTCGACCTCACCTTCGATCGGCGAGGACGCACGGTGGCGCGCCACAACCTTGCCGCGTCGCACGATCAAGGTCTCGCCCGGCAAAACCCGTTTGATGCCGGGATAGATCGTATCGCGCCCGGTCGTGAACTGGAGTTGAAGCAGTTCGCCGGCCGCCTCGCTGCGAACACCAGGCTGAACCAACTTTGCCTTCAGCAAGGCGCGCGCTTCCGACGCGAAGGCAAAGCCTTGTGGCGTCTCGACGTAATAGAGCGGTTTGATCCCGAATACGTCGCGCGACAGCAGAAGCGTCGCGTCCTCGGGCTCGTAGATCGCCATCGCATACATTCCGCGCAACGCGCGCGCGAACTCCACCTTGTCGCGCTCGTAGACATAGAGTGGGACTTCGCAATCCGAATTCGTCGCGAACTGGACTTTGGGAAATTCGCGCCGCAATTCCGGCGAATTGTAGATTTCACCGTCGGCGACCAACACGGTGCCGTTCGGCCCCTGCAACGGCTGCTGCCCGCCTTTCAAGTCGACGATCGCAAGGCGCGCATGGACGAGCCCGACACCGCCCTTGACATAGCGCCCCTCTCCATCGCGCCCGCGATGCGCAATGGCGGCCGACAAATCGTCCAGCAACTTCGCGTGCGGAGGCGCGCCGGAAGCGGTCACAAAGCCTGCAATGCCGCTCATCGGCACGTCACCTGGCGCGCGGGGTCTTGACGAGAATGCAGGGCTATATGTGGCCAATTCGGAATTCGCAAGCACGACCCGCAAGAACCGTATGCGAAAAATAATCCGCCCCGGCTTGCAAAAGCGAAGCGCAACACCCTACTTGTCCGTCATGTCCGATGCTTATGCCATCATCTTGAGAGATCGCGGGATCGTCGAAGTAGCAGGGCCGGATGCCGCGAGCTTTTTGCAGGGCCTGATCACCAACGACATCGCCAAGGTCGACGCGCAGAACGCCATTTACGCTGCCCTGCTGACGCCGCAGGGTAAGATCATCTATGACTTCTTGATCGTCGCGGTGGCAAACGGCTTTTTCCTTGATTGTGGACGCGCATGTGCGGGCGACCTTGCGAACCGGCTTAGGAAATACAAGTTACGCGCGAAGGTGACGGTGACGGACCGCTCGAGCGAATTTGCCGTGGTGGCCCTCTCTTTGGACGGCCCCGCCCTTCACGACGTTCCCGACCCGCGTTTGCCCAAGATCGGTCGCCGCGCGGTAATTCCGATCGTCGGAATCGAATCCCACCTGCAGACATCGGGCTACGCCTTGCGGCCGGAAAGCGACTACCAAGCCCGACGCCTCGCAATGGGAATTCCCGACTCGGCTCTCGATATTCCGCCTGAAACGTTCTTCCCTCTCGACTGCAACTTTGAAGAACTGAACGGCGTCGATTTCGCGAAAGGCTGTTACGTCGGCCAAGAACTCACCGCCCGCATGAAACACCGCGCGACCGCGCGCAAGCGCCTGCTGCCGGTCAGTGCCGCCACCTCGCTGCCGCCGGCAGGCACGGCGATCAAACGCGACGGCATCGAAATCGGCGAATTGCGCGGCGCCATCGGCGCCAACGGGATGGCGCTTGTCAGACTTGATCGGCTTGGAAGCGCGACGGACGCCACTGCCGAGAGCATGAGCATAAAGGTCGGCCGCCCATCCTATCCCCTCATCCTGGCCAAAGAGGAACCTGAATGACGGCGACCAAATCCCGATGCGCTTGGCCGGGCGCCGACCCGTTCTACGTCGCCTATCACGACGACGAATGGGGCGTGCCCGAATACGACGATCGCGCGCTCTACGAAAAACTCATACTCGACGGATTCCAAGCAGGCCTGTCCTGGATCACGATCCTACGCAAACGCGAAAACTTCCGCCGCGCCTTCGATGGCTTCGAGCCGCAAAAGATCGCACGCTATTCCGAAGCCAAGATCGCCAAACTGCTCGAGGACGAAGGCATCATCCGCCATCGCGGCAAGATTGAAGGCGCGATCAAAAGCGCCCGCGCCTATCTCGACATAATGGAAAACGAGCGCGGCGGATTCTCGAATTACATCTGGAAATTCGTCGACGGCAAGCCGGTTCAAAACCGCCTCGAAGCAATGAAGCAAGTCCCGACGCAATCCCCAATGAGCGAGGCGCTGTCGAAGGATTTGAAGCAGCGCGGCTTCACCTTTTGCGGCCCGACGATCGTCTATGCCTTCGCCCAGGCAGTCGGCATGGTCAACGACCACATGACCACCTGCTTCCGCCACAAGGAGTGCGCCAAGCTCGCGCGCAAACGCTAAAGCGCCACCGCCTTTCGCTCCCCGCACGCCCAATCGAGCGCGGCTTCCAGCCGGTCGCCGCCCCAGAACACCTCGCCGTCGACGACGAACGAAGGCGCGCCGATGATGCCGAGCGCGACTGCGCGATCGGCCTGGACGCGAAACGCATCCTTCGCCTCCTGCGCCTGCGCGGCTTGCATGATCCCAGCAGGCATTTGCCCGACGTCCGAAAGGACCTTTCCGATCACGAACGGCGAGGCGACATCGAGGTCGTCGGCGAAGTTCGCCGAATAGACATTCCGCACGAACGCGCCCACCCAAGGCGCCTCTGCGAACCGGCAAGCAATGCGGGCCGCCAACATGCTGCCGCGCGGAAACTGCGACGGCCGCTTCAGCGCCAAACCCTGAGCGGCGCAAATCCGGGCCAGATCGCGCCACATATATCGGCCCTTGGCCGGATAGATATTGAACGGCGAGTCGTTCCAGCCCTGTGCCGCGAAAATCGGACCCAGCAAGAACGAGCGCCACTTCACCTCCACACCCCGCTTGCGCGCCGCGTCTTCGACCGCGTGTGCCGCCGGATAGGAATAGGTGCTGGCGAACTCGAACCAAAACTCAAGCGGCGCGTGGGCCATTATCCTCTTCCACGGTAAGGCGCGACGCCCTGTTCAGGTACCCAAAGTCCGCCCGGCAATTTTCCCGTTTGCCAAAATACATCGATCGGCATGCCGCCGCGCGGATACCAATAGCCGCCGATGCGCAACCACTTGGGCGCGATCGCCTCGCCCAAGCGCTTGCCGATCGAAAGCGTGCAATCCTCGTGAAAGCCCGCATGATTGCGGAAGCTCCCCAAAAACAACTTCAACGACTTCGACTCGACGATCCACTTCCCCGGCGAATAATCGATCACGATGTGAGCGAAGTCGGGCTGCCCCGTCACGGGGCACAGCGTCGTAAATTCCGGCGCCGCGAAACGAACCAGATAGTCGGTGTCGGCATGCGGATTGGCGACGCGCTCCAATTTCGCCTCGTCGGGCGACGCGGGCAATACCGAAGTCTGTCCGAGTTGCGTGAGACCCTTATCCTTGGCCATCAAGCCCTCCGATAGGTGCAAGATTCGCCGAGCGAGTCGCGTCGCACCGTGACAGCGGCAAGTTCGGGCAGCAAAACCCTCAACGCATCGAAGATAAACCGCGCAATCCGCTCCAACGTCGGCGTCTCGAGCCCCTTGATCTCGTTGAGCACGTGATGATCGAGCCGTGCCCGCAGATCGGCAATCGCAGTCTCGACCTCGGCAAAATCGCGCACCCAGCCATGCGCGGCATCGACGGCGCCTTCCAGTGTCAACACCGCGGCAAACGAATGACCGTGCATTCGCGAATTCGGATGCCCCGTGGGCGCCGTCGGCAAGAAATGCGCGGCGTCGAAGCGAAACTCTTTGCTGATCGAAATCACGGAATCCCAATCCATTTATGTGTTTGCACGCTCAATCGCCAGCGCGGATGCGCCATGCAGTACCGCGCCGCCTCGCGCATGTTCGCCGTCGTTTGTTCGCCCCACATCGGTTGCAACAAGAAATGCTCGAACGCCAAAGCCTGAAACTGTTCTGGTTCGGCGCCGTCCTGCGGATAGACCAGCTTTAGCTCGTTGCCGCGCCGTTGCACCAACTCCGATCCCGCCTTCGGACTGACGCAAATCCAATCGATGCCGACCGGCGCCTCGATCGTGCCGTTGGTCTCGATTGCAATTTCGAACTCCAACTCGTGCATTCCATCGATCAACGCACCGTCGAGCTGCAACAGTGGCTCACCGCCCGTGAACACGACATAACGCTTGCCGTCGCCGTTGCCGGGCCACTTCGCCGCGATCGCGCGCGCCAACGTCGCCGCATCTTCGAACTTGCCGCCGCCCACGCCGTCGGTTCCGACGAATTGCGTATCGCAGAATTTACAGACCGCCTCCGCGCGATCGTCTTCGCGGCCGGACCACAAATTGCATCCGGCGAAACGGCAAAACACGGCGGGCCGTCCGGCGCGCATACCCTCGCCTTGCAGCGTGTAGAATATCTCTTTGACGGCGTAAGTCATTGTGCGGCGGCCTTATAGCGGGCCCAGCCGTTCGCGCGCAATTCGCACGCCGGGCACCCGCCGCATCCATAGCCCCATTCGTGGCGCTTCGTTCGGTCGCCCCGGTAGCAGGAATGAGTCTCCTCCACGATCAGATCGACCAGCGCCGTCCCACCCAAACCTTCCGCCAACGCCCACGTCGCCGCCTTGTCGCGCCGCATCAGCGGCGTCTCGATCACAAGTCGCGCATCGAGCCCGAGGTTCAAACTCACCTGCAAACTCTTCAACGTGTCGTCGCGGCAATCGGGATATCCCGAATAATCCGTCTCGCACATGCCGCCGACGAGATACTTGATCCCGCGCCGATACGCCAAAGCCGCCGCCGCCGTGAAGAAGAAAATGTTGCGCCCCGGCACGAACGTCGTCGGCAATCCGTTCTTGCCCATCTCGATTTCGCCGTCCCCGGTCAAAGCCGTCGTCCCCAAGGACTTGATCACGGAAAGATCGATCACATGATCGCTGCCCATTTTGGCGGTCCACTTCGGGAAACCGCGCCTCAACGCGCTGGCGAACCGTTCACGGCATTCGAGTTCGACTTCATGCCGTTGCCCATAGGAAAACCCGACCGTTTCCACATGATCGAACGCATCGAGCGCCCAAGCAAGACACGTTGCCGAATCTTGCCCGCCCGAAAATAAAACCAGTGCTTTGTTTCGCTCAGTCACTCGCAAACGCGTCCATTCACAGCTGGCCGGACATTGGGGGGATGCACCCAGGCTTGCAATGCGTTAAACAGCCTCAAACGCCAACCAGCATCACGAGGTTAACCGTGACGGCCATCGCGATCAGCGGCACCGGGCTCTACACGCCGCCCCATTCGATCAGCAACGACGAGCTGGTCGCCTCTTACAACGCCTACGTCAAGAAATTCAACGCCGCCAACGCCGCCGAGATCGCCGCCGGAAAAACATCGGCGCTTCAGGAATCGAGCACCGAATTCGTCTTCAAGGCCTCGGGCATCAAAAGCCGCTACGTCGTCGAGAAAGACAACGTCCTCGACCCCGACGTGATGTGCCCGCGCATCCCCGAGCGCCCGAACGACCAGATCTCGATCCTCGCCGAAATGGCGGTGACGGCTTCGAGGGAAGCGCTCGACCGTGCGGGGCGCAAACCAGCCGACATCGATTGCGTCATCGTCGCCTGCTCGAACTTGCAGCGCGCTTATCCCGCCATCGCCGTCGAAGTGCAAAACGCGCTCGGCTGCCAAGGTTTCGGTTTCGACATGAACGTCGCCTGCTCGTCGGCGACCTTCGGCCTGCAGGCCGCCGCCGATATGATCCGCGGCGGAAACGCCAAAGCGGCGCTCGTCGTCAACCCGGAAATCTGTTCCGGCCATCTGAATTTCCGCGACCGCGACAGCCACTTCATCTTCGGCGACGTCGCCACAGCCATCGTTCTCGAACCGAAGGACAAGGCGCGCGGCAAACACGCCTGGGAAATTCTGGGCACGCGCCTCAAAACCCAATTCTCGAACAACATCCGCAACAACTTCGGCATCTTGAATCGCGCCGCCCCCGAAGGCATCGGAAAACCCGACAAACTCTTCGTCCAAGAAGGCCGCAAGGTCTTCAAGGAGGTCGTGCCCATGGTCGCCGAACTGATCGTCAGCCACTTGGCCGACGAAAAAGTCGCGCCCGAAAGTCTGGCGCGTCTGTGGCTGCATCAAGCCAACATCAACATGAACGACTTTATCGCCCGCAAAGTTCTGGGCCGCGACCCCAAGCCCGGCGAATCCCCCGTCATCCTCGACACCTACGCCAACACGAGTTCGGCGGGCTCCATCATCGCTTTCCACAAATACAGCGACGACCTCAAAGCCGGCGACCTCGGCGTCATCTGCTCCTTCGGCGCCGGGTACTCGGCGGGCAACGTCATCGTGCGCAAATTGCACTGAATGCAAAATCGAATCCGTTATATCCGTTAGGACGGTGGATTTCTGCGGTTTTATCCGTTCGGAATGCGTTAGAAATGCGTTTGCTTGCCGTTTGGAATGACCCGCCGCACCGCCAACGCTCGAAGCCGCGCTCAACTGCGCGGAGCCGCGTGCCCTGAAGCGAGACGAAAATCCTGTCATTTGAAGTGCGCTGTTTCCTGGCCCGCGGGGCGCGCAACGCAACGGCCAAAATCCCAAGCGGCGCGCCTTTGTCGAATGAGAACAAAAATAGAACAATTGGCGACTGATTGCAAGCAAGTTTTTCGCTGGCAAGTCGCAACGGCGCTGACCCGCGCGCAATAGCTGCTACTGGATTCTGGCTTATGGCTTCTGGACTCTGGGGCCGAGGGTACCCACTGAGGCTTCCTTCGAGGGTGAGAAAAATCGCCAGCATTTGCACAGGCTTGGCGCGATCCCAAAAGCGACGATATCGCCGGCATTTCGCGCCAGCTGGCTGGCATGCCGAAAGTCGGCAGCCCACGATCCGAAACTTAATCCCGCCGGAGAGAATGACGATCCACATGCCGGACCGCGAGCCAGATGTGGGCAATGTGGACCAAGACAAATACTCCCGCCGCCAACGTCAAGCTCGCGCTCAGAGAAGGTTCAAGGACGGCGTCACCTGAAAAAAAGCTCGGCGCAAGCATGGCGGCAAAAACAAGACATGCAAGCGAGGGCGTCAGACCGAGCGCGGCGCTTCTCGAAGCAAACCATGTCGGCTTGCCACTAAGACCCCACTGCATCGGTAGGCGGGCATCCGCTGGCAGCTTCAAGAGCGCCGCCAGCGAAACGACAACGAGCACCAGCAACGTAGCCACGGAAATGACAAACATCACCCAAATCATCGCGTGATCCCTCCTCCCGTTGGACCGCGCAATACATCCTTCGATCACGTGGCGGCAACAACATCTCACTCGCCGCATCGAGAGCCTTAAACGAGACGGTCCGGCAATCGGTTGAATTTATCCCAGTCTTTGCCATTGGCCGCGCGTGCCGCCAGAGACGGGAAGTGGAGCGAAACCAGCCGGTCCAGGCCCACCCACGGGACTGACGTGAATTCTTTAGCGTTCTTGGACGCAGGCCATTGATGGCAATTGGCGATGCGTGACCGCTACCTCGAAGCAGAGCGGGGGTAGGTGGAGAAGTAGGACTTTCAGGCTCACGGGAACCGACGCGCATCCGCTTCGTGCTCGAAATCGTGAGCCCGAGACTTTTCCCCCTAATCTATTCGGGTATTACTTTTTATCCGCGCGCTCTCGTACCCGGTTTATTCCACTCCGGTTTTTCTCTGAAAACTAAAGTATTGCGATGACCCATTGAACCCACAGGCCAAATGCAGCCACCGCCCAATCGGCGGGTCTTGATTGAGTACGGTCCCCAAGGTCCAGTAGCCCGCTCTCCGTCGCGACGCTCACAAAACCGCTTGCCCCATCCGCAAACTTAAACGCCTCACAGCCGGCTCGCGCGCATCAGGCCGATCTTCACCCGAAGCCGCGCCGTTGTCCGCCGCATCGCCCGCACCGTCGAGCCAGCGCGCGCAGGCCGCGCGGCCTTCGTTCTGCAACATGTGGATCAGCTGCCAGTCGGGGTGCGCCTGGCTCGCGCCGCCGACCTCGTTCATCAGGTCGTTCTCGCCGATCATGTGCACGCGCAGGTCGGCAAGTCGGCGGCCGAGCCTGCTGCGTTGATTTCCGCTCTCCTCTGCCATGCGGCGAAGACGCCCGATCTCCTCCAGTTCCCGTTTCAACGGCGCATCGAAGATAATCCGGTTGAGCCGTGTTTGGATTTTCGGCGCCGTGACCGGCAACCCGCGCTCGCTGGTCGGATTGAGGCGCACAACCACGACATCGCGCGCCGTGCAGCCTTCGATCAGCGGCAGAAGCGGCGGGTTCGACGAAAATCCGCCGTCCCAATAATATCCGTCGTCGAGCTTCACCGCTTGGCTTGCGCTCGGCAGACAGGCCGACGCCAGCAACACCTCGGCCGACAATTCGGCGTTCGTAAAGATGCGTCCGGCACCGGTCTCGGCATTGGTGGCGGCGATGAACAAGCGAATGGCGTCTGCGCCCCGCAACACCTCGAAATCGACGAACTTGAGCAATATCTCGCGCAACGGATTGAGGTCGAGCGGATTGAATTGATAAGGCGAAACCACACGCGAAATCATATCGCGCATCATGTAGGAAAAAGACATTTCGACGTCGCGCCCAAAGGCGATCGCCTCCAGCGCGGACGGGCGCAGCGGGCTCAACCGCGCCACCATAGCCAAGGTCCGCCAAAAATCCTGAAGCTGCGCGCGGGCGCGCGCGGCGCCCCCTTGCGCATGAGCGCAGGCCAACACCGCCGCATTGATGGCACCGGCACTGGCGCCGCTCATCGCCTCGATGCGCAAGCCCGGCTCGTCGAGGACGCGATCAAGCACGCCCCAGGTGAACGCGCCATGCGCGCCGCCGCCCTGCAGCGCCATCGCAATGGGACGCGCCGCCTGCACGCGCGGACGCCATAGCCCGCGCAATCTCTCGAGAATCGCGATGTTCTGCATCGACGCAGAGTCTCGCGTGCCACCCTTCAGCGCAAGCCAAAACCCCACGCAACGTGACGGGCAATTCCGATCGGGGACGTTGCAAAACTTTCATCGACGCGACCGATCGCCGCGTTGATTTCTTGCGCGCCGTTCAGCCGGCCGCGCGCACGCTCGCGATCTTAAACGTGCGCATCACACCGTCGTGCTCGGTGATCGACAAGTATTCGCCGACTTTGATCACATGCCGGTCGAGCTTGAACACGCGCTCGTCGTCGTCGGTATTCTTGGCGTCATAGTCGAAGTGCCAGCCCTTGCCGACATGCACAAGACGCCCGTGCTCGTCGGCCGCGCCGCGCGTGAAGCGGCGCACAGTGCATGCCGGCTTCTTTGCCTTCCAAATCTCGGCGTCCAAATGTCCGGCGGCGTCCAGCGGCGCCACAAGTTCGTAACCGTGCAGCGAGCTTCCGTTCGGAAACTCCTTCGAACGTGCCAACTCAAGACGGACATGAAAGAGCGTCATCGCGGATCTCCTTAGTGCGCCATGAAGACCGGCATGGTGGCATTTGCGAACACATGCCGCGTCACGCCTCCCAAGACCAGTTCGCGCAAACGGCTATGTCCGTAGCCTCCGATCACAAGCAATCCGGCGCCTGAACGTCGCGCACCGTCGATCAGCGCCGATGCCGTACCCTGGCTGCCGGGATTGATGCCGTGCTCGACCGGGTTCACGCCGTGCAGCCGCAAATAATCGCGCAACCGGTCCATCTGCACGGTGTCGATCGGCCCGGAGGTCACATTGAGAATCTCGACCGCCTCCGCCTGTTTCATCAGCGGCATCGCCGACGACACGGCATGCGCCGCCGCCGCGCCGCCGTCCCAGCCGACCGCAATCTTTGCGCCCGCGATCTTCCCCACCTCGCGCGGCACCAGCAACAGCGGTTTGCGCCCGTTCAACAACGCCGCCTCCATCGTCGCGCGCATCGCGGCATCTTGTGCTTCGGCGGGCAATGCAAAGACGACCAAATCGGCGAGCCGCGCTTCTTCGGCGATCACCACTTCGACGAGGCCTTCGCGGACGTGAAACGATCCTCCCACGCCGACGCCGGCCTGCGCCGAGGGCTGAACGGAAGCGCCGGCGGTTTTTGCCGCTTGATCCAATGCCGCGCGCGCCGACGCAGCCGCGCGTTTGGCGGCCTCGCGTGCCGCATCCATGATTTCTTGCATGACGCTGGCCGAAATCCCTTCGCCCAAATAGGGCACGACTTCAGATGGGTCCGGTTTGACGTAGACGCCCGCGACGTGACTGCCGAACGCCTTGGCGACGCCGAACGCCGCGTTTAGAACATGTGCGTCGCGCTCGTTACCCAGCAATGGAACCAGAATCTTGCGGTAGGCCATCAAGCCCTCCTTCTCGTTGACAAGAAATCTAGCGCCCCAAGCCTATCCACTCCTTGACTTGAATCAAGCAGTTAAGCTCAACAAGTGCGGCAAACCGGGCACCCCATGGCCAAACTCCAAAAAGCAGCACAACCGCGCGCCTGGCAGCGCATGCTCTCGGGCCGCAGGCTAGACCTGCTGGACCCCTCACCGTTCGACATCGAGATCGAGGACATCGCTCACGGCCTGGCGCGTGTCGCCCGCTGGAACGGCCAGACCTACGGCGATCATGCCTATTCGGTGGCCCAGCATTGCATGCTGGTCGAAGACATTGTCGCCCAGTTGAAGCCCGGCATCGCCCAGCGTTGGCGTCTCGCGGCGCTGCTGCACGATGCGCCCGAATATGTCGTCGGCGACCTGATAAGCCCGTTCAAAGCCGCCGTCGGCCTGGATTACAAATCGCTTGAGAACAAATTGCTCGCCGCCATCCACTTGCGCTTTGGCTTGCCCGCCCTTTTGCCGGAAGACATCACGGCGCTGATCAAACGCGCCGACAAGGCGTCCGCTTATTTCGAGGCGACCCAGCTCGCGGGTTTTGAATCCGCCGAGGCGCTCGAACTTTTCGGCACGCCGCGCGGCCTTGCCCCGGTAAAACTGATGCCGCTGCCCACCGCCAAAGCCCAGCAGGAATTCGTCGAGCGTTTCAAATCGATGTTGCCCGCGGGGACAAGCCGGTAGTAGAGGTGTCGCGTGCCTACAATCTATGTCTGCCCGAAAAGCCAGGTGCCCGACGCCGCTCGACAATTGCGGCCCTCGCATCTGATCACCCTGCTCGATCCCGCCGACGAGATGGCGACCCCCCAAGAGGTCGCCGGTCATCGCCATCTCAAACTCGGCATGCACGATATTCCCGTCGCCAGACCGGACTTCACCGCCCCCGACGAAGCCCACGTCCGTGAGTTGATCGCTTTCGCGCGCCAGTGGGACCGCAGTCAGCCGATGTTGATCCACTGCTGGGCCGGTATCAGCCGTTCGACCGCTTCGGCTTTCACGATTGCGTGCATGTTCAACGAGCCCGGCCGCGAACGCGACATCGCGAAACTTCTGCGTGCCCGCGCCGCCCACGCCCAACCCAACCCGCGCATCGTCGCTATCGCCGACGCATTGTTGGGACGTGGTGGCGACATGGTCGACGCCGTCGATGCCATGGGCCCCGGCAGCGTGGTGTTCGAAGGCAAACTTTTTGCACTGCCGGTGGTCGTGTGACATCACCCATGGCGATGCGACGAGACCAAACCGCACCCGCCGAAAACACCGTCATCATCGGCCTCAACGCCTGCGTCGTGACGGTCACGGGCGACACGCCGCAGGTGCTCGTGGTGCGCCGCGACCTCGCCGCGAAGCCGCCCGCGACCGACGCCCTGCCCTTCGGCCCCTTCGAACCGGTGCGTCACCGCACGCTTGAGATCGGTTTGCGCAATCTTGTCCAGGCTCAAACGCGCGTCTCGCTGGGATATGTCGAGCAGCTCTACACCTTCGGCGACCGCGGCCGCCACGTGCTTGAACCCGGCGAAGGCCCGCGCGTGGTTTCGGTCGGCTATCTGGCGCTCACCCGCGCTGGCGAAGACGGCACCGCCTCCGGCCGCTGGCGCAGCGTCTATGATTTCTTTCCCTGGGAGGATTGGCGAAACGCCAGACCCACGTTGATCGACGCCACGATCCGCCCACGACTGGAAGCTTGGGCTGCGGTCGGCGACAAGGACGCCCGCTGGGATCGCGCACGCCTTTGTTTCGGCTTTAGTGGCTTGCCCTGGGACGAGGAAAAAGTTCTTGAGCGTTACGAACTCGTCTACGAGGCAGGCCTCGTGCTCGAAGCCCGCCGCGACGGACGCGCATTGCCCGCGTCCGCACCCGGCGCGAGCGAACAAGCGCGCTTCGGCGAAGCGATGCAGTTCGACCATCGCCGCATACTCGCCACCGGCATGGGCCGCCTGCGCGGCAAGTTGAAATACCGTCCCGTCGTGTTTGAGGTGATGGACGCGGCTTTCACGCTGCTCGACCTGCAACGCACGGTCGAAGCGATCTCGGGCATCCGCTTGCACAAGCAAAACTTCCGCCGTCTCGTCGAATCGAGCGGCCTGGTTGAACGCACCGGCAAACGCACCGCGAAAGCCGGCGGACGCCCCGCCGAACAATTCCGCTTTCGCCGCGAAGTCCTACGCGAACGCCCCGCCCCGGGCGTCAAGGTTCCCGCTCAGCGAACAGCCAGGCCCTAGCGGCACCGCGATGGGTCGGTCACTGCGATCTCCGCCAACACCGGCAAATGATCCGAGCCCATCGTCGGCAGCACGCGCCGCGACACAAAGCGAAGACCGGAACCGGCGAGCATGTGGTCGATCGGAATCCGCAAGTGCGACGGCAGAACCGACGGCCACGTTCCGCCCGCGCCCGTCAGAACTTCCACCTGTCCGCGCTCCATGATCGTGCGCATGATGTAACCCCAAGGCGCCGCATTAAAGTCGCCGACGACAAGTTTCGCGCCGGAGACACCGCTGACATCGCTACCGATCTCCTTTGCTTGCGCGCGTTGCGCCCAAAACGGCCGGTTCGGAAACGGTCGCGTCATGTGCGTCGCAAACAACGTCAGACGGCAGCCGGCGATCTCCGTCTCGAGCGAGACCAAGGGCGAACCATCGGGGTCGCTGGTCTGCTTGACCTCGCGCGGCGTCAGTCGCGAGCGCGCGAAGACGGTAATGTCGCAGCGCCCCGAACCCCAGCAATCCAGTTTGTGGGGATAGATCGCGTCCAAGGGCTGCAAGGCGGCTTGTATGCGCGGCGTCGTCTCGACCAACACCACGATGTCGGCGTTGTTCTCTTCGATCATCTTACGAATGTCGTCGAGCTTGCCGTTACGGTACCAAACGTTGAACAGCAGCATCGTGAAGCGCGTCGCCTCTTTCGGCACCGCTGCGGGCGACGCCGTAAACGGCATCGCGACGACGACGGCGATCGCGGTCGCAATCACGGCTGCGGCGGCGATCCTCAGCCACCCGAAGATCATGGCGACAACGACAATCCCCGCTCCCGCAACCGTCGCCGGCAACAAGAACTGTGCCGCCAGATCGAACGACCAATGCAGCGATCCGACGGCAACGCCCGCGAGCACGCCGAACGTGCCTGCAAGCCCAGCCAACAGGCCGAGACGCAGAATACCCTTCAAGAACAGCATGATGATCGTGGAACTCTGGGGAGAATCGAGGGGAGACAGCAGGATCGAGATTGCGCGATGTCTATGGCATTTCCGCGTCATCCGTCTGTGACCGCAATGGCCGCGGGACGCGATTCATCTTAATCGCTTGACTCAGCCTTATGCTCAATCATAGCATTTCATGGTGTGGCGGCCTTGCAGCCGCCGTTTTTGACACCATATATATGCTCAACATGAGCATAATGAGGGTGC
>JANOFM010000164.1:0-11723 GCA_031413635.1 Alphaproteobacteria bacterium
ATGCTTCAACCATGGCAACTCGCCATTGGAAGAAGCATGTCGACCCGCCCCGTCAAACCGCGTCATGCCGCGTCGCTCGTGCTCACGCGCAAGCGCGACGGTGTCACCCAAATTCTGATGGGACGCCGTCCCGCCAAAGCCGTCTTTCCCGAGGCCTATGTCTTTCCGGGCGGGCGCGTCGATCCGAGCGACGCTGCAGTTGCCCCGAGTACACCCATGAGCGCCGAAGTGCTCGCCGAACTCTGCGCCCGCGGCGGCTGCACACCCTCCCTCGCCCGCGCGCTCGCCACCGCCGCGATCCGCGAGACCTTCGAAGAGACCGGCCTCATTCTCGCCGGCAGCGGCGAAACCGGCCGCCGCGACGGTATTTGGGAATACTTCGCGGGATTGGGTCTCGCACCGGCACACGACCGCCTGCGCTTCCTCGGCCGCGCCATCACGCCCGCCGCCGCCCCAGTGCGTTTTCACGCCCGCTTCTTCTTGGCCGACGGCGAAGGCGTGCAAGGCGAGATCAAAGGCAACGGCGAATTGTCGGTCCTCGACTGGTATCCTCTGACCGAGGCGTTGAAACTACCTGCAATAGACGTCACGAAATTCGTGCTGAACGAATTGGCATCCGTCGATCGCGGCATTACGCGCGACGCGCCGTTCTTCCGTTACCGCCGCAACAAGCCGATCGCCAAGGCCGCTGATGCCTAAACACTTCGACGCCGCGACTCTCTCGCCGCGCCAGCGTTGGCTCAGTCTGGGCGCCGTCTATGCCTGCATCTTCGCCAACGGCCTCGGCATGGGCCTGTCGCTGCCCCTGTTATCGCTGATCATGGAGCGCAACGGCGTCTCCGCCTCCCTGAACGGCGCCAACGCGATGTTTGGCGCCGTGGCGATGTTGGCGGTCACCCCGTTCATTCCGGCGCTCGCCGCCCGCATCGGCACCGTGCGCTTTCTCATCGGATGTTACTTCGTGGCCGCCGTCTCATTGCTGGGATTTCGCGCCACAAACGACCTCGTGCTGTGGTTCGTTCTGCGCTTCACGTTGAACAGCGCTTTGCAGGGGCTTTTCCTCGTCAGCGAAGTCTGGATCAACCAGATCGCGCCCGACGCCATGCGCGGCCGCTTGATCGCTATTTACGCCTCGCTGGTTTCAGCGGGCTTTGCCATCGGCCCCATCATCATCCAGTTCCTCGGCACCACCGGTTGGGCCCCGTTCGTCGCCGGTGCGACCCTCATGCTGCTCTCCATGACGCCGTTGATCCTCGCGCGCCGCGTCGTGCCGCCGGTTGCGCACGCGAGCGCGCGCGCCATGTGGAGTTTCGTATTCTCGTCGCCGTCCGCCGCCGCCGCGGGTCTGGCTTACGGTGCATTGGAAATATGCGCCGCCAATTTCCTCACCATCTACGCCGTGCGCTTGGGATCGAGGGAAGCGGCGGCGACTTTGTTGATCACCGCTTGGGGCCTGGGCAACATGCTGTTGGTGCCGCTTTTGGGCTGGCTCGCCGACAAGAGCGATCGCCGGTTCGTGTTGATCCTGTGCGGTGTCGTGGGCCTGATCGGTGCCGTGCTCTTGCCCTTCACCGGCGGCGCGGGCTGGTGGGCGTTATCGCTGGTGTTCGTCTGGGGTGGCTTTGTTGCCGCGATCTACGCCCTCGGCCTCAGCCACCTCGGCGCCAACTTCAAGGGCAGCCAACTCGCCGCCGCAAATTCGGCATTCTCCATCCTCTACGCTCTAGGAACGCTGGCAGGCCCCGGACTGGGGGGGATCGCCATCGACACCTGGAATCCACACGGCTTTGCTGTCGTTCTAGGGCTAATTTCAGGGCTTTTCGCGGCCGTCGTCGCCTATCGCGCCGCGACCTTTCCACGCCCCATGACACCGCCTCCCGTGCCTTGACTTGAGAGCGCGTATGACTAGGTTGTCGCGCTCCGAACAAGACCCCAGCGCGCCGTTAAGGCAGCGCGGCTCAAAGAGGCACCAATGGCCAAACCAACCACCGTCAAGATCCGGCTGAACTCCTCCGCCGGCACCGGCCATTTCTACGTGGCCAAAAAGAACACGCGCACGATGACGGACAAGTTCAAGGTCCGCAAATACGACCCCGTCGTGCGCAAGCACGTCGAATATGTCGAAGGCAAAATCAAATAAGTTCGGCGCTCGGCGTCGAATGTCGAAGGGGCGCTTCAAGCGCCCCTTTTTGATTCACGGCCACACGGTCGCGCCCTCGAGCCCCATCGTCTCGGGGTGGCCTGTGATGATGTTGGCGTTCTGAACCGCCTGCCCAGCGGCCCCCTTGCCCAGATTGTCGCAAGCGCCCATCGCGATGACCAGATTGCGCGCCGGATCGCAGGCATAGGACACGAAGACCAAATTCGTTCCTGTCGCCCACTTCGTATGCGGCGGCTTATCGACCACGCGCACGAACGGCCGCTTGGCATAAAACCCGCGCGCCGCCTCCATGCAGCGTTCGGTCGACACGTTCCCGCGTGCATAGATCGTGGCGAGAATTCCGCGCGTCATCGGCACCAAATGGGGCGTGAACACCAATCCTTCCGATTTCGCCGCTGACAATCGGTCGATCGTTTTCACGATCTCCGGCATGTGCACATGCTTGAGCAAGCCATAGGGCGACAGGTCCTCATTGACCTCGCCGTACCCCATCACGGATTCGCCGCCGCCTCGTCCCGCACCGCTGACCCCGGTTTTCGCATCGATGATGATTTGGTGCGGTTCGATCAAACGCTCGGCCAACAAGGGCGCCAGTGCCGCCAGCGCCGCCGCGGGGAAACATCCAGGATTGGCAATCCGCGTTTGACCCTTGATCTCGTCGGGCCACACATCGGCCAAGCCGTAAGTCCACCCATCGACGTAACGATGATCCCCGCCGATATCGACGATGCGCGTTGAGGCTGCGACCCGCGATAACGGCTCCTTCGACTGCCCGGTGGGCAAGGACGCGAACAACACGTCGAGCTTGGGCAACGCCGCCGGATCCCACTTCTCGATCGCAAGCTCGCCCAGTTTGCCCAGGCCCGGATAGCGCTCCCCGAGCCTTTGTCCGACGGAACTCTCCCCGCCCGCATAGACCAATTCGAAAGCCGGATGCGTCGCGCAAAGCCGCAAAGCCTCGCCCCCGCCATAACCGCTAACACCGATAATTCCGACGCGAAGACGCATGCGCTGACACCCGATTCCTGACGGCCCGGTTTCTAGCACATTCAATCGAACGAGATAGCCCCGCTATGCCGCGTCCGCGACCACGCGGTTGCGGCCTTCGCGCTTGGCGCGGTAGAGCGCCTGGTCGGCCCGGCGCAGCAGCGCGTCGGCCGTGTCGCCTGAACCTTCGCTGGTCGTCACGCCGATCGAGATCGTCACCGCCAGCCGTCCCGGCGCCACCCCGATCTGGAACGGCGTGTCAGCAACGGACTGTCGCAAACGTTCGGCGACCATATAGGCAAAACTCAAATCCGTGTCCGGCATGACCACGACGAATTCCTCGCCGCCGAACCGGCAGGCAAGATCGACACCGCGTATGTTGGCCGAGATGCGGGTCGCGAATTCGCGCAACACTTGATCGCCGATGTCGTGGCCGTAAGTGTCGTTGACCGTCTTGAAATAATCGATGTCGAGGATGAGGAATGAAACCGGCTTTCCCGTCGCGCCCGCATTGCCCACCAGAGTGCTCAAATGCCGCGACATATAGCGCCGGTTGTACAATCCGGTCAGCTGATCCGTGACCGCCATTTCCAAGCTCAGTTGCAGCGAATGGCGCAGCTGATCGGTATAGTGCTTGCGGCGCAATTGCGTGCACACGCGCGCCAGCAACTCGCTGCGGTCGACCGGGCGCATCAGATAGTCGTTGACCCCGATGTCGAGCGCGCGCACGAGCCTCTTCAAATCGCCCTCGTCGACGATGGTCAGGATCGGTGTCTGGCGCGTCGCATCCAAACTGCGCAATGCGGCGCAAAACCGCAATCCGTCTTGCCGGTCGAGCGACAGGCTCGCGATGATGAGGTCGTAGTCCCCGCCCTTCGTACGCACGATCGCCTCGGCCGTTTGCGGCACGATCTCGACGTCGTTGTCGCGGCCGAGCGCCTCTACGATGCGTTGCGCGCTCTGCTCGCGATCTTCCACGACCAGGATGCGGCTGCGGCCCGGCACGCCGAGCAGGATTTGCTCGTTCGCATCCGCGATGCCTAGGCTTTCGCCGGTTGCCTGGCGCAAGCGAAGTTCGTCGACCATGGTCTTCACGCGCACCAGGCTGCGCACGCGCGCGAACAACGCCACGTCGTTGACCGGCTTGGTCAGGAAATCGTCGGCGCCCGCTTCAAGCCCTTGAACGCGGTCCGACACTTGGTCGAGTGCCGTCACCATGACCACGGGGATATGCGCGGTCGGGGGGGCACCTTTGATGCGCCGGCAAACTTCGAACCCGTCCATGCCCGGCATCATCACGTCCAACAAAACGATGTCGGGCTTTTCTTGTTCGATGACGGCCAAGGCCTCGAGGCCGGAACCCGCCGTGACGACGTCGAAATATTCCGCCCCAAGCTTTGCTTCGAGCAGCTTCACGTTCGCTGGGATATCGTCGACAACCAGAACACGCGCGGTCATGGGCGTACTAGGCCAAGAACCGGCGGATCGTTTCCAGGAAATGCATCACCGAGATGGGCTTCGAGATATAGGCCTCGCAGCCGCCCTGGCGGATCTTTTCCTCGTCGCCCTTCATGGCAAAAGCCGTAACGGCGATGACTGGGATTTCCTTCAGTTTGTCGTCTTCTTTCAGCCACTTTGTGACTTCAAGGCCCGACACTTCCGGCAGTTGAATATCCATCAGGATCAGGTCGGGATGATGCTTGCGCGCAAGATCCAGCGCCTCCATCCCGTCGCGCGTCTGGATCGTCTTGTAGCCGTGCGCGTCCAACAGATCGTGGAAGAGCTTCATGTTGAGCTCGTTGTCTTCCACGATCAGAACGGTCTTCGCTCTGGCGTCCATATTCGTCTCCGGACGTCGGCTTGTCATGGGCCGATATTCTTTCGAGGACGGCCCTGCCGCATGGTCATGCGGTGGTGCCTTGTTTTCGCGCTATAGTTGACCTGAATATTGTTAAATAAGCTTTGCAAATTGCGGCAACGATAAGGCCCTAATTCGGGCGCTTTGGCCGCGCACCGCGGGACAGGTCGCCGATGAAGACGCATGAAGCCCACGAAATCTCCGAACGCGCGCTGATGTTCCTTGTCCGGCGCCCGCCCGATCTTCAGAATTTTTTAACCGCAAGCGGACTTGACGCGCACGAATTGCTCAACAAGGCCGATGATAAAGCGATTCTCTCGGCGGCGCTCGTTTTTCTGGCCGCCGACGAACATTTGGCCAAGGCCTTTTCCGAGGACGAGAATTTGAAACCGGGCATGCTCGTCACCGCCTGCGCGATCCTCGACCCGCACGGATCGCGCGCATGGTAGAAGGTCTCAAGCTCGATCCCGCACGCCCCTTGATCATCTGCGACGCCGATGAAGTCTTGCTGCAATTCATCTCGGGCCTCGAACGCTTTCTCGAAACTCAAGGTTGCGTCCTTGACCTCGCATCGTTCGCCATCCACGGCAATGTGCGCCGTCGCGACAGCGGTCAAGTTGTCGCTAATGAAGGCGTCACCCGCTTCATCGCCTCGTTCTTTGAAACTCACACGCGCACTATGGACGTGGTTCCCGGCGCCGCCGACGCTTTGGCGCAGTTGAGCGCCCGCGCCCAAATCGTCATCCTCTCAAATCTTCCCGAAGTGGCGCTTCTAGCGCGAACGGAAAACCTGGCGGACCACGGTATCAATTACCCCGTCATCGCCGGCAGCGGCCTCAAAGGCGCCGCCGTCAAACGCATGATCGACGGCTTCGCGCAACCGGTGGTGTTCGTCGACGACCTGCCGCCAAACATCGACTCGGTCGCCACGGAAACCCCGCACGTCCACCGCCTGCACTTCGTCGCCGACCCAAGATTGGCAAGATTACTGCCGCCCGCGAAGGGCGCGCATCGGCGCATCGACGATTGGCCGACGGCGAAGAATTGGATCGTATCGGTGATCGAGGGTTCATGACATGCGCATCGGCGTCGACCTTGGCGGCACGAAGATCGAAATCGTCGCACTCGGCGCCGGTGGCAATGTTCTCCTGCGTGAGCGCACTACATCTCCGATCGGCGACTACGACGCGACGGTACGGTCGATCCGGCATCTCGTCGGCGGCGCGGAAGCCAAACTCGGGCAAACCTGCACGGTCGGCGTCGGCATCCCGGGCACGATCTCGCCCGCAACCGGTCACGTGAAAAACGCGAACTCGACGTGGCTCAACGGCAAGCCGCTCGACCGCGATTTGGCCATAGCCTTGAACCGAGAGGTCCGCCTTGCCAACGACGCCAATTGTTTCGCGTTGTCCGAGGCGACCGACGGCGCGGGCAAAGGCAAGCGCGTCGTCTTCGGCGTCATTCTCGGCACCGGCGTCGGCGGCGGCATCGTTGTCGACGGCCGCGTTCTCTCAGGTCCAAACGCCATTGCCGGCGAATGGGGCCACAACCCCCTACCTTGGCCTGAAACGATCGAGACGCCTGGCTCCGCTTGCTATTGCGGCAAGACAGGTTGCATCGAGACCTGGTTGTCGGGCCCCGCACTCGGCGTGCAATTCGCTCACGGCACCGGACGCAAACTCAATGCCGGCGAAATCGCAACACTCGCCCAACGCGACGACGGTCAAGCACAAGCAACGCTCGCCGCCTATGAGCGCCGCTTCGCCAAGTCGCTTGCCCACCTCATCAACATACTCGATCCCGACATAATCGTGCTCGGCGGCGGCCTCTCGAATCTCGATCGTCTGTATACGAACGTTGCTCCGCTGATCTCGCGCTACGCGTTTTCGGACAAGATCGCGACGCCTCTCGTCAAAAACCGTTGGGGCGATTCCGGCGGCGTGCGCGGCGCCGCATGGCTATGGCCCGAATGAGCACGCTGTGCCGCGACTGTCTGACGGTCACCCGCGAAGGAAAGCTGCGTCGATGCCCCGCGTGCAAGAGCCCGCGCCTCATCCATCACGACGAGATCGACCGGCTTTCCTTGGCCCACATCGACTGCGACGCCTTCTACGCCACCGTCGAAAAACGCGACAACCCGAGCTTGATGGACAAACCCGTCATCGTCGGCGGCGGCAAGCGCGGCGTCGTTTCCGCCGCGTGCTACGTCGCGCGCACCTACGGCGTGAAGTCGGCGATGCCGATGTTCAAGGCGCTCAAAGCCTGCCCGAACGCCGTAATCGTGCGTCCCGACATGCGGAAATACGTCGCGGTCAGCCGCCAAGTAAAACAACTGATGCTCGAGACCACGCCGCTCGTCGAGCCACTCTCGCTCGACGAGGCTTTTCTCGACCTTTCCGGCACCGAGCGGCTGCACAAACACACCCCGGCTCAGACGCTTGCCGCGCTCTGCAAACGCATCGAAGACGAATTGCAGATCACGGCGTCGGTCGGCCTCAGCTTCAACAAATTCCTGGCGAAAGTCGCCTCCGACCTCGACAAGCCGCGCGGTTTTTCCGTCATCGGCCGCGCCGAGGCCGTCGATTTCTTGAGCAGCCGCCCGGTCACGCTTCTGCCCGGGGTCGGCAAAGCCTCCGCCCAGTCTTTGGCGCGTGAAGGCATTGTCAAGATCGGCGACATTCGCCAACGCAACCCCAAGGAATTGTCGGCGCATTTCGGCGCGCAAGGCTTGTGGCTCTGGCGCTTGGCCAATGCCGACGATACGCGCACCGTCGAACCGCGCGACGCGGCAAAAGGAATCTCGGCCGAAACCACCTTCGAGCATGACATCGCCGCGGCAGAAGACCTCCAGCGCATCCTCTGGACTTTGTGCGAAAAAGTCTCCGCCCGCGCCAAAGCGGCCGACCTTGGCGGCAAGGTCGTAGCGCTGAAACTGAGAACCGCGGACTTCAAAATCGTCACCCGCCGCCACACGCTCGATCGCCCGACGCAACTGGCGCGCCGCCTGTTCGAAGCCGGTTGCGAGCTTTTGGTGCCGGAAGCGCGCGGTACGCGCTACCGCCTGATCGGTATCGGCATCGCCGATCTCGTCGATGCCGTCCACTGCGACGAGGCCGACCTCTTCGACGCCAAGGGCGCCCGCCGCGACGCGGCCGAGCGCGCGATGGACAAGGTACGCGGCAAATTTGGCTCCTCGGCTATTCGGAAGGGGCGCTCGCTATAGAACGCCCCGGCAAAATTTGCCGCGCGCAACTCGCTGAAGCGCCGCATTTCAGCCGCTCTCGACGTGGCACGCGCCTTGCCACATGTCGCTCGACAACACCTGGAACCACGACGCAATGGGCGCTCTGCCGGCACTGACGGGATTCGCGGACGAACAAGGAGCAGCAACGCTTCTGTTCCCCAATGCGCGCGCGTCGGATCGCATCGGCATCACGCCGGAGACCGTTCAGCAAATCCTCGCTCTCGCCGCCGAAAAAGAACAAGCCCTGACGGATCTGCGCGGCCGCGTCGCCGAACTCGAACATTTGTTGCAGACCGACGAACTGACCGGCTTGCTCAACCGCCGTGGCCTGGAAGCCGCCGGCCGGCGCGAACTCGCCAATGCCGCGCGCCACCGCGAAACCGGCGTTCTGGCTCTGATCGACCTCGACGGCTTCAAGCTGGTCAACGACAAGCACGGCCACGCCGCCGGCGACGCCGCTCTGCGGCTTGTCGGCCACATCCTGAAAGAACACATCCGCGCCACCGACTATGCAGCCCGGCTCGCCGGCGACGAATTCGCCGTCCTCTGGGTCCGCGCCTTGCCGTTGGCGCTGGACCAGCGGCTGCGCAATCTCAAGCGCGCGCTGAACTCAGCCGTACTCGACTGGAACGGCAAGCCGATCGCGATCAAAGCAAGTGCGGGAACGGCCGGCTACGATGCCGCCTCTCACTTCGACGATTTGATGGCGCGCGCCGACAAGGCCATGTACCGCCAGAAGCGAACGCGCCGCCGGAGTTAGACCTTTCCATCCAGCGACATCAACGGCTCGTAAAGCTCGGGTCTGCGATCGCGGAACATGCCCCACGAATTGCGCGCTGCTGCGATGTCATCGAGATCGACGGTTGCCGTGATCACCGCTTCGGCGCCGCGCCCCGCGTCGGCCAAAATCTCGCCGGTCGGCCCCGCAATGAACGACGTCCCATAGAAAGTGATCTCGCACGTCTCGCCCACTTCGCGTCCGATCCGATTGGAGGCAATCAGCGGCACGTAATTCGCCCCGGCATGGCCCTGCATCACGCGCCGCCAATGCGCCGAGGAATCGACGGAAGGCGCAGGCGGCGGTTCGCTGCCGATGGCAGTCGGATAGACCAGTATCTCGGCGCCCATCAACGCCATCGCGCGCGCAGCCTCCGGGAACCACTGATCCCAGCAGATCGCGGCACCGATTGCACCATAACGGGTGCGCCAAACCTTGAAGCCCGTGTCGCCAGGATTGAAATAGAATTTTTCCTGATACCCCGGCCCGTCCGGAATATGGGATTTGCGATAATTGCCCAACACCGTGCCGTCGGCATCGATCATCGCTAAGGAATTGAAATGCGCGTTGTTCGCCCGCTCGAAATACGACAACGGCAAAACAACGTCGAGTTCGCGTGCCAGGGTTGAGAACTCGCCGATCAACGGATTCTTCTCGAACGGCTCGGCCAGCGAAAAGTGCTTGGCTGCTTGATCCTTGCAGAAATAGGGTGTCTCGAATAATTCCTGGATCAGAATAACCTGCGCGCCCTTCGCTTTCGCCTCGCGTACCAGCTTCCGGGCATTGGCGACATTCGCCGCTCGATCCGTCCCGCACGCCATTTGCGTCGCCGCGAGTGTAACCTGTCTCATCGTCCTACCTCTCCGGCGGCAGCGCATTGCCCGCCGGTTGCTGCTGCGTGATGCAGTGAATGCCGCCGCCGCCTTGCACGATATCAAGCGACGGCACCTGCACGATGCGCCGGTCCGGAAACGCCGTTGCCATCGCCTCGGCGGCGACCTTGTCCATCGGATCGTCGAACGAGGGCATCACGATCCCGTAATTGGCGAAATAGAAATTGATATAGCTCATATCGAGCCGCCGCCCGTCGAAGCGGTCGCGCCGCGCGGGTTCGGGCATCTCGATGATCTCGAACGGCCTGCCCTTGGCATCGCGCGCAGCAAGAAGCCGCGCTCGATTGTCCCGCATTACCCGATCATTGAAACCGCCTTTTTCCGTTGGCGTGTACAGCATCACGCGACCCGCCCCCGCGAAGCAGGCGATGTTGTCGACGTGACCGTCGGTTTCGTCGTCTTCCAAACCCTCGCCCAGCCAAACCACACGCGTCACGCCGAGATAAAGCGCCAATCGTTCTTCGATTTGCTGGCGCGTCAGATTCGGATTTCGGTTCGCATTGAGCAAACACTGTTCCGTCGTCATCAGCGTGCCCTGCCCGTCCACGGCGACCGATCCGCCTTCCAGCACCATCGGGCCGTCATAGCAACGCATGTCGAGCGCATCGATCACCCGTCGCCCGAATGCCGCGTCGTGGTCGTAGCCGTGATATTTGTTGCCCCATGCATTAAAGCGCCAATGGACGCCGGCCACGCCTTCCCTATCGTCGACGACGAAAATCGGCCCGCTGTCGCGCGCCCAAGAATCGTCGATCGGCACCTCGAAGATTTCGATGCCCCGCCCCATCATCAGACGCGCCTCGTCGACATCGCGCGGGTGCACCGCCATCGTCACCTTCTCGAAACCCGAAATCGCACGCGCCACCGCCGCGTGACCCAGCCGCGCGCGCAACATCCCCTCCGGCGATCCCCAAGGCTCCAGCCGGCACGGCCACGCCATCCACGTGCGCGCATGCGGCGCCCATTCGGCGGGCATGAAAAGCCCGTCACGCAACGGACAACGATCGTCGGCATCGAGGCGTCTTGACATGGATTTCGCGTCTTCCGGCGTTGCGCAAAGGCGCCCGATTTGCGAGCTTCGCTTTCTCGCATGGACACTCGCATTTCGCAAAGGGACAAGACATGACCGGACGCGTCGAAGCTCGCCTCAAAGAACTTGACATCACGCTGCCCAAACCCGTGGCGCCGGTCGCGAACTACGTCCCCTTCGTCGTCACCGGCAACTTGGTCTTCATCTCAGGCCAGGTGACGCTAGGCCCGAACGGCCTCGAATACGTGGGCCAAGTCGGCAAAGACTTTACCGTCGAACAGGGTCAAGCGGCCGCGCGCCTCTGCGCGATCAATATCGTGGCGCAACTGCGCGAAGCTTGCGGCGGCAACCTCGACCGCGTGAAACGCTGCGTGAAGGTGACCGGCTTCGTGAACGCAATCCCTGGCTTCGCGCAGCATCCGGAGGTGATTAACGGCGCGTCCGACACGATCGTTCAAATCTTCGGCGACCTCGGCAAACACGCGCGCGCCGCCGTCGGCGCCGGCTCGCTACCGCGCAACGTCGCGGTGGAAGTCGAAGCGACGTTCGAGATCGCATGACGCAGCACCGGACGGCAGCATCACAACCGGCGCCGTCCGCCCGCCTTTTGGACGGCATGAGCGGCATAGCACCCGCCGTCTGGGACGCGCTCGCCAATCCGCCGGGTCAAAGCTTCAACCCGTTCATCACCCACGCGTTCCTGAGCGCACTCGAAGAAAGCGGCTCCGCAACCAACCGTACCGGCTGGCAGCCGGCCCACATCGTCGTCGAG
>JANOFM010000165.1:0-19216 GCA_031413635.1 Alphaproteobacteria bacterium
GGTTGCCGGTGTTTTTGATTTTCGCCTATCTCGGTTTTCGCGTGGGCCGCGCGCGGGCGTGACGCGTGCCCCCTTCGCGACGCGGTGAGCCGGTGGTACTCTCCACGCCATGAACCCGAAAATGCGCAGCATCGAAGTGGATCTTAAGACGGCCAAGAAATTGGACGCGATGGCGGACGAACTCGGCATTTCGGTGGCGGCGCTTGTCGCCGAACTCGCTGGCGAAAGCGCGGCTCTGCCGAAGGGTCTCGAAAAAATGCGCAAAGCGGGTCGCGGGCCGTGGGCGCCGGCGGTGCTGGCGGAAGACGCGCGCCGCATCGAGGCGTTCGAGCGCACCGGCAAGGGCGTGGCGTGGAACGAAGTGCGCGATTGGCTGCGCAGCTGGGGTACCGCCGACGAACTGCCGATGCCCAAGCCTCGCAAACTGTGAGGATTGCGCTTTCACCGGAAGCCGTCGCCGACCTCGAGCGTCTTCGCGACTTCCTGGTCGAAAAGAATCCACGAGCCGCCGCGCGCGCCCGCGAGAAATTGGCCAGTGCCATCGACCCGCTGAGCGCATTTTCTGAGCGAGGGCGCATCGCGCCCGCTTCCCGACCATCGGGAACTCGTCGTCCCCTTCGGCCGTTCCACTTACATCGTGCGCTACAAATATCGCGCGGAGAGCAAGTCCGTGGCGATCGTCCGCATTTGGCACGGACGCGAGGATCGAGGGTGATCGGCACTGCCGCTCTAGCGGGGGAACGCCTATCCTGTCGCCCGAATTGCAAACTCTTCACCATCACCTGGTGAGTCAATTCGCGCACGCCCAGTCTCCTTGACGACAAGAGCGCGGCCCGATTCTAGTCGTCCTTGCGTTGCTGGGGAACGATTCGCGTGGTCCAAAATATTTCGTCCGCGGTCATGGCCCAGCGGATTGAGCCCAAGGATAGCCGCGACGATTTCCCGACACCGCCGTGGGCGACGCGGGCGCTGATCGAGCATGTAATTCGAAGCAAGAAGTCTCTTCGCTCGCAGACGTGCCTTGAGCCCGCCTGCGGGGTCGGTCACATGGCAAAGGTGCTCCAGGAATATTTCGGGCGGGTCGATAGCTCGGACGCTTACGACTACGGGTTTGGCAAAAAGCGGGACTTTCTTGCGCGTCGACCGTTTGAATCCAAGTCGGTTGATTGGATTATTACAAATCCACCATTCCGCCTTGCAGAAGAATTTGTAGAGCGGTCATTGAAGGTAGCGCGTGTCGGCGTTGCAATGTTGGCACGGACCGTGTTCCTCGAAAGCGTTGGACGATACGAGGGCATCTTCCGCGAGAGACCGCCCGCGAAGTTTGCTCAATTCACCGAGCGCGTTCCGATGCTCCGCGGACGTCTCGACCGCAAGGCGTCAACCGCTACTGGCTATGCGTGGTTCGTTTGGGGGTTCGAAAAGAAAACGCGTCCGGCGCTACTTTGGATACCGCCTTGCCGCAAGGAACTCGAACGAGACGCAGATTATTTGGCACCTACGAGTTTGCGTCGAAAACCTTCAGGCCGCCTTCAAGCTCTTTGATTGCATCATCGACACCGTCTGGCCCTCTTTCTTTCAGGGCCTTCAACGCATCGGCAACGTATGCCCTGAATCGTCTCGCCTTCGGACCAATCGCTCCGCGAGGCGGCAATTTGCCGGGCGCAGCTGCTGCAGGAATACTCCCGAACATCGATCCATTGGACACTTCTACAATGCGCGCGGGGTTCTCGCCGAACCACGCCGCGATGTCCTGGTTGTGGTCGCCCCTAGCCAACATGCCCATGACAATTTCACCATCGGCGTGCGAGAGCGTCATCTAAGCAGACTCCTGGGAAGTGGCTGCCGGAAGTTCACAAACAGATACGATAACCTGTCGCCACAACTCTGAACAGCCTTATGTGAAATTCGCGTGGCGGTGGAATTCGTGTCCTACTCGTCGCGGTACTTCTCAGCTAACCGTCTAAGAGTCTCCGGTGTGTAAACCCAAACCTCGTTGCCCGTGTCGAAAAAGCCGTCGCTCTCAGCATCGTTCCAATATCGGCGCGCTTCCTCATAGTGGGGCAATGTTAGACGTCGCGCGAATTCAACAAACTCGCGCATATCGTGCACTTGATTCAGTGACGCGCGTTTCGGGTCGTGGTGCTCGCCCAAATCGAGAAACGAAAGCAGCCGTACCATGCCAACGGGGCCGACAAACTCTCTCAGAGGCAAATCGCGCCGCCCCCTGGCGCGCGTATGTTGGTAGCAATTGCCGTCTGGTTTGAGAGGTGATCGCGGCGCGTGGTGCACGATGTGAAACGCGCGCGCGGGCTCATCCAGTCTTTGTAGCCACTCAACATAGCCATGGCCTGGCTCTTGAATCAGCTGGCGGCAGGTGTCGCAAATCCACTGTTGCAACGGTTCCATGCGCTAGCCCTTTTCTATGGATCACCGGTGGATGCCACCCTGACGCCTCGCTCGGCAAAGTCCAGCGCGCAGGCTGTGGAAAACGTGCCCAGCGGATTGATTTGTGCGTCTGAACAGGCCGGGATGGCGCAATTGGTTCAGGGTCTTACTTGAGCGTCAGCCATGCCTGCAAAACTTCCGTACTTGGCCTCTCCTGGTCTTGCCGCGAAAATTCTATCTAAGATTCAAGAGGCGCGTAGGCCAGATCGGTTTACCCAAGATTTCTTAGAGACGAAGCTCGGCCAGTCAGGCGGGAACGCCATGGCGATGATACCTCTCTTGAAGCGGCTGGGCATGCTGGCATCAGACGGCACGCCAACGCCGCTGTACGATCAGTTTAGAAATGCGGACACACAAGCTTCCGCTATGAGCCGGGCAATCAAGGCTGCGTACGCTGAACTTTATGACCGAAACGAGTACGCTCATGATCTGACAAAGGACAAGCTGGTGAATCTGATTACGGAGATCACCGGGGCTGCAAAAGATGACGCAACAACGCGACTGATTGTTTCTACGTTTGAAGGTCTCAAGAAGTTCGCGGACTTTGATGCGAGCGAGCCGCCGCAAAAGGCTGACGATAAACCGCCTGCCGAGCCTGATCGGTCAAGATCTCTGGTCGATGACTCTATTCGAAAGCAGGCCAGCGATGATCATGTGGGATTCAACGTCTCGTATACGATCAACCTGAATCTTCCAGAGACGACGAACCCGGAAGTGTTCAACGCGATTTTTCGTGCGTTGAGAGAGAACTTGTTGAAGAAGTAGCATGATCGAAAACGCGATAAAGCTTTTTGGGTTGAACAATCTCAGTATCGAAGCGGAAGTTCGGCGCGTGGAAGCTGAGCTGAAAGTCGATCTGGGGCATCGCCGTAGTCCGGCCGCGAGCGACGGGGCGTACTATTCTCAATTTGCGCAGCGCCTTAGGGACGAGGCGGCGGAGATGGCGAAACACTATGCGATATTCTATTGCCTTGAGAATTCTATTCGGGAGTTGATAGTGCACCGATTAGAAGAAACTCATGGTCAGGATTGGTGGGTGAACCGTGTCCCTGAAGTAGTTCGCCGGAATGCAGAAGCCAACCGAACTAAGGAGAGGGCTGCCGCAGTCACCCCGCGATCGAACGACTTGATCGACTACAGCAATTTTGGCGAATTGGGGGAGATCATAAAGGCGAACTTCGACATCTTCGGTGACATGTTTCGTGACATACGGGCCGTAGAAAAAGTTCTTGGCAATCTCAACACTCTTCGAGCACCAATTGCACACTGCAATTCCTTGGCCGAAGATGAAGTGCAACGGTTGCACCTCAGTCTAAGGGATTGGTTTCGGCAGATGGAGTAGCGGGCTGTTTGCAAATGCGTGTTCGCCCGGTCGTTCGTGCGTATCAAATTCCGAGCTCGTTTCCGGAAGAACATAGTGCCAGAGTGTTTGGCCTACTCCGCCGCCCTCGCCAGCTCCGGCTTCGCCACGGCGCCGGCCTTTGCGAACTCAAGCGCGTCGTCCTCGATCGGGGCTTTGCGCATCTCCTTGATGTCCGCGAAGTAGTTTTGGTTTTGGCGCCAGGGGGCTTTGGGGCCTTGTTTGGGGAGCGAGGCGACAGCGCGTTGGACGTAGCCGGACGAGAAATCGAGCCAGGGGTCGGGCTTCATGTTCGGGTCGGCCAAGCGCGGGGTTGCGATCTGGACGCCCTTTTCGTCCATCTTGTTCAACAGGCGGCAGACATATTCGCAGATCAGGTCGGCGCGCAGCGTCCAGGAGGCGTTCGTGTAGCCGAAGACCGAGGCCAGGTTCGGCACGCCGGAAAACATCAGGCCCTTGTAGGTGAACGTTTGGCCGAGATCGATCGGCCGGCCGTCGACCGAAACTTGCGCGCCGCCCAAAAGTTCGACGTGAAGGCCGGTCGCGGTGACGATGATGTCGGCTTTCAGTTCCCGGCCCGATTTCAGCTTGATGCCGCTTTCCGTGAATTTGTCGATCGTGTCGGTCACGACGTCGACGTGGTCCTGCTTGATTGCCTCGAACAGGTCGGCGTCGGGCACGAGGCAGAGGCGCTGGTCCCAGGGATTGTATTTCGGCGTGAAGTGGGTTTTCACGTCGTAGCCCTTCGGCAGAAGATCGGCGACGCCTTGGATCAGGCGCTCCTTCGTCTTGGCGGGTTTCGTGCGCGCCATGTTGAAGAACCAGCGTTGCAGCAGGATGTTGCGCCAGCGCGGGATCGCGTAGGCCCAGCTGGCGGGCAAATATTTGCGCAGGAAGTTCGCCATCGCGTCCTGCTCGGGGCGCGAGACGTAGTAGGTGGGCGAGCGCTGCAGCATCGTCACGTGACCCGCGGTCTTGGCGAGCGAGGGGATCAGCGTTACCGCGGTCGCGCCCGAGCCGATGACGACGATGCGTTTGCCGGCGTAGTTCAGGTCTTCGGGCCAGTGTTGCGGGTGGATGATCGTGCCCTTGAAGTTGTCGCGGCCGGCGAATTCGGGCGTGTAGCCGGCGGAATAGCGGTAGTAGCCGGCGCAGGAGAAGAGGAAGTTCGTTGTGAACGTGACCGGCTCTTCCTTGCCGTTTGCGTCTCGCCACGTCGCTTCGATGGTCCAGCGGGCGCTATTCGAGTCCCAGCTCGCGCTTTTCACATTGTGGCGGAAGCGGATGTGCTCGTCGATGCCGGCGTCCTTGGCGGTATCGGTGACATAGTCGCGGATCGCGTCGCCGGGCGAAATCGCGCTCGGGTGCGTCCAGGGGCGGAAGCCGAAGCCCATGGTCAGCATGTCGCTGTCCGAGCGGATGCCGGGATAGCGGAACAGATCCCAGGTGCCGCCGATGCGCTCGCGGTTCTCCAGGATGACGAAGCTCTTCTTCGGGCTGTTCTTTTGCAGGTGCCAGGCGGCGTCGATGCCCGAAATACCTGCGCCGATGATGAGGACGTCGAAATGTTCGGTGGGCATGGCGGGCTCCAACTTCCAATGGCGAGATGAATGCTTATAGCACGTTTGGCTAAACTGACAAATTGTCAGTTTAGCTCACGCCGCTGGCTCCGCCGAAGCTGGGATGACAATGTGGGGTCGATTGGCATTGTGAGTCGTGGGGCCTGCCGCTTGAACGAGACAATCATTGAAGTGGCCGGCGTGCCGCTCGCGGCCGACCCGGCGGGGGCGCTGTGGTGGGAGGAGCGGCGGGTGCTGGCGGTCGCCGACCTGCATCTGGAGAAGGGGTCGGCGTTTGCTTCGCGCACCGGGCAGATGCTGCCGCCTTACGATTCACGGGCGACGCTTTCGCGGCTGACGGCGTTGGCCGAGCGCTATAGGCCCGCGACGATCGTGTGCCTCGGCGATAATTTTCACGACGCGCACGGTCCCGAGCGGCTTGACGGCGAGTCCAAGAAAGCCGTGATCGCGCTGATGCGCGGGCGGCGCTTCGTGTGGATCGAAGGCAATCACGATGCGGCGGCGGCCTTGGTGTTGGGTGGCGAGAGTGCGGTCGAGCTCGAGATCGGGCCGTTGGTGTTTCGCCACGAGCCGCAAACGCGCGGGGGCCGCGGCGAGTTGGCGGGGCATTTGCATCCGGTCGCTTCCGTTTCCACGCGCGCCAATCGGGTGCGGCGGCGTTGTTTCGTCGGCGACGGCTTGCGTTGCGTGTTGCCGGCGTTCGGCGCTTTCGCCGGCGGGCTCGACGTGTTCGACAACGCCTTCGCGCCGTTGTTCCCGCAAAAGTTCAGCGCCTATTTGCTGGGACGCGAGCGGGTTTATCCCTTCGATCACTCGCGCTTGGCGGCGGCGTGAGTTAGCTGCCGGCGCGCAAGCGCAGTCCCGGTGCCGCGAAGGCGCCTTGCGCGAAGTTCGGCGCCCACTCGCCGTAGACGGTGATGTAGAGCAGGCCTTCTTCGTTTCCTTTGGTCGCGACTTGCTGGATGAGGTTGGGCGGCACATTAGCGAAGGCGCCGGGGCCTTGGACCGTGCTGGTTTGCCGGCCCTCGGCGTCGTGGCCTTGGAAGACGAAGGTCCCCTTGAGCACCGTGTAGTTGCCCTCCGCGCTCAGCCAATAGGCGGGCAGCGAAAAACTCGGCGGCACTTTCAAGACGACGCGGGTGGCGCCGATCTTGTCGTTGCGCTCGATCACGGCGGCGCGCAGCGGATTGGAATCGGGCTGAGACGGCGAAAGCTTTTGCCACTTCGCGTTCGTCAGATCGACTTTGGGCACAGTCAGCGGCGGGGCATCGAACGACTTGTCGAGCACCGCGACCGTGCTCTGATAGGTCGAGCACGCAGCGGCCGAGAGCGCCGCTGCCGCGAGCAGACAAAAACGAATCAGGTGACGCATCAGGGCGAAACAGTGAAGTGTTAACGGCGGTGTCAACAAGCCCCCCGGCACGCGTGGAATTCGGCTGCACGCGACGTCGCTTGTGAGTCTTTTGGGCAACGCTCCGATTAACGATTCCTTAACCAATTCGGCGTTAACCCTGGTTAATGCGGTATCAAAGTCACGGGCCACCCGTTGTGTCGGCGCGTGCGCTTTACACAAGATATTCGCGTACCTAACGTTTGAATAAATCGGGGGAAATGATTCGCATGCGGCCCGGCGTTCCATGGAATGTGAAGGGGATCGAAGCCGAAGCTCGCGAAATGGCGCAGCTGGCGGCTCGCCGCGCCGGCGTCAGCCTCGGCGATTGGCTCACCCAAGTAATTATGACAGAGGGCCGCGGCTCGCCCCAGCAGCACTATGTGCCGGGCGACGGGACCTATGGCCCACAGCCTCAGCCCTACTACCAGCCGCAGCCTCAGCAGCAGTATCAGCCGCAGGTGCCTAGCTTGCGCTATCCGCAAGCGTTTCCGCAGCAACAGCCACCGTCTTATACGCCGGCGCACCCGCATACATTTCAGCAACATCCGAACGCCGCACCGCCGCCGCCGCCGCAATACCAGCAGCACCAACCGCAAGCGTTCGCGCGCGATCCGGTGGCGAACGCGGCGCAAATGCTCGACACGCAGATCCGCGGCAGCGAGTTCGCCGTCGTCGCGCACGGCCTGCGCGATATGGCCGACCGGCTTGAAAACACCGAGCGCCGCGCCCAACAGTCGATCGCCTCGGTCAATCAATCGGTCGCGGCCATGCAGGACCGGATCGACGCGGCCGAGCGGGTCAAGCAACTCGCCGATGTCGCCTTCACGAGCGCGGCCGACGCGTTGGCGCAATCGGCGCGCGATCAGTCGGTGGCGTTCGATTCGCTCGAGTCGACGATGCGGGCGCTGCAAAAGCGTCTGACGGAAGTCGAGACCGGGCGCGCCGATGTCTTGAACAAGGACGCGTTGTCGCGCCTCGATACCGCGCTCGAGCAGTTGCAGAAGCGCTTGAACGAGATGCGCAGCGACGTCGCCGACAACGACAAGCGGTCGCGCGAAGATCTCAATCAAATCTCGAAATTCATGCGCGATCTGAGTTCGCGCGTCGATTCGGCCGAGCGTTTCGCATCGCAGCCGAGCGGCGCCGACAAGTCTTTGGTCGACAGCGTCGGCGCGCGGGTCGATGCGCTGGAAGCGCGTGCGGCCTCGCAGTTCGACGAGTTGCGCGGCGCCATCGCCAAGGGCAACGCGCAGCCGGATGCGGTGGTGGCGCTCAAGCGTTCGGTCGATGCGCTGGATTCGCGGGCGGCCTCGCAATTCGACGAGCTGCGCGGCGCCATCGCCAAGGGCAGCACGCCGCCGGACGCGGTGGTGGCCCTTAGACGATCTGTCGACGCGCTTACGGCGCGCATCGACGCGGTGGGCGACGCGGAGGACGGTCCGCTCGCGGGTCCGATCGGCGCGATCGAATCCACGCTCGAGACGCTGACCAGCAAGATCGAAGAGAGCGACAAGCGCGCGGCGGAGTCGGCCTCGACCGTCAGCGCGGTGCTGAAGTCGTTCTCGAGCAGGCTGGAGGACGCCGACAAGCGGCAAACCCAGTCGACGCAAGCGTTGGCGCGCAAGGTCGACGATTCGGGCCATGCGGTCGAAGATGCGCTGAAGGCGCTGACGCACCGCTTGGAAGCCTCGGACAAAAAGCACAAGGAAGCGATCGGCGGCCTGCGGCTTACGGTCGACGGATTGGTCGCGCGGGCGGCGTCGGAAGCTCTGCCCGCCGAGCCAAGGCCCGCGTGGGTGTCGAGCACGGCGTCGGCTTTGAGCGCGGCTACCATATTCGATGCGCCGCCCGTTGGTCCGGCGACACGCGAATTGCCGCCATTCACGACGACGACCGCGCAAATGCTTTCGGACGCGCCGCCTCCCGCGTTCGATGCCGGACTGCCGCCGATGGCGCCGTCGAAAGACGATGGCGAGCGGTATTCGGTTTCCGCTTTGCAGACGATCATGGCCGGCACGCTTTCGACGCCGCCGCCGAGCGGCGAGTTTCCCAGGTTGGAAGCGGACGAGCGGTTCGAACACGATACGATCGCGTTCGACGGCGGAGCCGACGGCCTGCCGAAGAAGGCCGACGACTTTCTGACGCAGGCGCGGCGCGCGGCGCAGGCGGCGGCGGCACAAGCCGATCTCGAACGCCCGCCGAATAAGCGCGGCGCCTTTGCGTCCACGGGCGAAAACGGCGGACGAAACGTCGGACGTTTGATGATCGTCAGCCTTGCCATCATCGCGCTGGTCGCGGGCATCGTCGCTTTGTTGTTCACATTGCCGAGCGGCGACGACAACGAGACGAACCGCCCCGACGCCGGCGCCAGTATCGGCGAAATTCTGAATACGCCAGGCGAACCTTCTGCTCGGGCGCCAGCTCAGCCGGTAACGCCGGCACCGGCCGCCGAATTCGCGCCGTTGCCATCGGGGGCGGAAGCGGAGGCGGCAGGTGTTGCGAGCGTTGCGGCTGAGCCGAACGGCATGGGCGTCGCAACCGGCGAGCCGGTGGCGCCTGAATTTACCTCAGGCACGACGGCACTTCCGGGCGGCCCGACGCCGGCATCCGATACGACCATTGCTTCACTGGAAGCAGCGGCCGTGCGCGGCGACGCGAAATCCCAGCTGATGTTGGCGCTGCGTTATGCGGAGGGCCGCGGTGTCGATAAGGACGATGCAAAGGCGCTGTCGCTCGTCACCAAGGCCGCGCAGCAGGGTTATGTGGTGGCGGAGTATCGCCTGGGCGCGATATTCGAACGCGGCGTCGGCGTGCCTAAGGATTTGGCCCAGGCGCGAACCTGGTACGAACGCGCGGCCAAGAGCGGCAGTCGCAAGGCGATGCACAATCTGGCGGTGCTCTACGCCGACGGCGTCGGCATCCCGCAAAATTTCCCCGAGGCGGCACGCTGGTTCCGTCAGGGCGCCGATTTCGGGCTCGCGGATTCCCAATACAACCTCGCCGTTCTGCTCGAGCGGGGCATGGGCGTGGAGAAGAACGCGAACGAAGCGGCCAAGTGGTACGCGGTCGCGTCCTCGCAGGGCGACTCGGGTGCCGCCGAACGCTTGGAGGCTTTGAAACGGACGATGAGCCCGGCCGATATCGCGGTCGCGTTGGATGCGGCGCGCAAGTTCAAACCCAAGCCGCTCGATCCGTCGGCGAACGAAGCCCCCAACACCTCCGGCTAGTTCCCCCCGGCCGGGCGAAGTTTCGGCGCGACCAATCTTCGCATTGGTGACGAGTTCACCTAGCCACGCGTTGCTTGCGCCTGTAAGCGTGGTGGCGGCTCGCGCCTGTGCCGTCGATGCGACGCTCGCACTCGCACCTCTACAGATCTGTCATCCGATGCAAATCTATCTTCCCATCGCCGAAATGCCGGTGAATATTTTCCTCATCATCGGGCTTGGGGCGGCGGTCGGATTCTTGTCGGCTATGTTCGGCGTGGGCGGCGGTTTCATTTTGACGCCGTTCCTGATGTTTCTCGGTATTCCGCCCGCGGTGGCGGTGGCGACGCAATCGACGCAGATCGTGGCGTCCTCGGTGCAGGGGGTGATTGCGCATTGGCGCAAGGGCAACGTCGATTTCAAGATGGGCGGTGTCCTGCTCGGCGGCGGTATTTTGGGTTCCGTTGCGGGGATACAAGTGTTCAACGCGCTTAAGGCTGCCGGTCAGGCGGATCTTTTTATCTCGTTGTCCTACGTGATTTTCCTGGGCTCGATCGGCGGATTGATGTTTTGGGAAAGCTTGCAGGCCGTTCGCTCCGGCGGATCGACCGTCGGTGCGGTTCGCCGCGAACCCGGTACGCATTACTGGGTTCACGGCTGGCCGCTGAAGGTCCGGTTCCAGCGATCGAAGCTTTACATCAGCGCCATCCCGCCGGCCGCGCTGGGGTTTTTGATCGGCGTGCTTGCGGTGATCATGGGCGTGGGCGGCGGGTTCATCCTGGTGCCCGCGATGATCTATCTGCTGCGCATGCCGGCCTCGATGGTGGTGGGGACGTCGCTCTATCAAATCATTTTCGTCGCGGCGTTTTCGACTTTTCTGCACGCGATCACCAACCAAACCGTCGATCCGATCCTAGCTATGCTTCTGATCATGGGCGGAATGTTCGGCGTTCAGTTCGGTCTTCGCTTCGGTGCGCGGTTGCGCAACGAACAGATGCGGTTGTTCTTGGCCCTTCTCGTGTTGGGGATCTGCGTGCGCTTGGCGTTCGACCTGGTTCTGCCGCCCGCCGAGCCGTTCGGCGTGACGATCGAGAGGACGGAATGAGATTCGGCGCGGCCCTCGCCTTCGCCGGAGCGTTATTCGCATCGGCGGCCGCACGCAGCGACGACCTCGCGGCCGGCATTTCACGCGACAAGATAGAAATCACTTCGAGCTTTACCGGTGCGGACGTCGTTGTTTTCGGCGCCATCGAGAGCGATCTTGGCGGGGCGTTGCCGGCGACCGAGATGCGCGACGTGGTGATCGTCATCCGCAGCGATAAGCCCTATTTGGCCACAGTGCGCCAGAAGGAGCGCGTCGGTCCGATTTGGGTCAACCGGGAGATGCGGCGCTTCGCGGGGGTGCCTGGGTTCTATTTCATGGCATCGACAGGGGCGCTGAAGGACATCGCTAAGCCCGACCTGCTCGAGCAATTGGAACTCGGTCTCGACAATTTGGCCTTGGGGCCCGCGCCGGGAACCGTTGGGGGGCCGCGCGCCTTTCGCGAGGCAATCATCAGAGCCAAATCGAACGGCGGGCTCTACGGCGAGCACCAAGGCGGGATCAGCTTTCTGTCCGGTTCGCTGTTTCGCACGACTGTCGCTTTGCCCGCGAACGTGCCGACGGGGAATCTCAAGGTTCTCGTCTACGTCTTTTCGGAAGGGCAGGTGTCGAGTTCGAACTCGATGACGCTGTACGTGGAAAAAACGGACATCGAACGGCGGCTGTCGGAGTTGGCGCATCAGTGGCCTGTGGTCTTCGGCTTCTTGGCGGTGATGTTGGCGGGGTTGGCGGGGTTTCTGGCATCGCTGGTCTTCCGCGAGCGGAATTAGCGCGCCGTAGATTTGAGGACTTGAGTTCACTTGTGTCTTTCGTTTCACGCGATGTTGAAGGAGATTTCGCACGCGGAGCGGCGGAGAAGACTGAACATTCGACTTCGAGGGACATCATGAACCCGCAGCAAAGGCATCGGCGGGAAGCGCCAATATCCTAGTGGCCCGGACTTAGTTGGAATCAGGGAACTGAAGGTTCTACGAACCGCTGGATTGTGTCGGTGAGTTCATTTGATCGTTGCGACACGCACCTTGGATCGAGGTCATGGAGTAACGATCAGTCGAGCTCGCCGTGGCATAGCTGCCCGTTCGTAGTGTTCTGCCCGTCAGTCGCATTATTGGCCCTTTCCGGCTGCGGGGAGCGATCCGTCAGCGGTCCGCAGCCGTTACAAATCGCCCCTTTTTCCACGCAATGCCTAGAAAGATTAGGCTCGCAAGTAGCGATACGAGAAGGGCCGCTAGCGATGATTCAGGCCCAAAGCCGCCGCCGCTCAGTGTTTCCGCGACCCCATCGACCGGGCGGGTCTGGAGCGGGCCGCCGGCAAAGTCATTCAGTCCCGACACGGCGCCGCCGAACAGCCAGCCCTGCGTAAAATTCCAGCCGGCATGCATTCCTATCGACATCCAAACCCGGCCGGTCAGCAGATAAAGCCCGGCGCCTATCCCCTCGCCCGCGAGCAGACACAGTGCGGAGAAGGCCGTGGCGTCGGGATTGGAGAGGTGGAGTCCGCTAAACAACAATGCGGTCAGGAACAGTGCCGGAAACACGCCCGCCGCGCGCCAGAGCAGCCGGAAAATGACGATCCGCATCAAGACTTCTTCAATCACCCCCGACTGGACCGACTGCTTGAGCGCTTCGGCGATTTTGGTAGGTGGCGTTGCCATAATCGTGACCCAGCCTGCGCCCCACATAAGACCGATAATCGTCACGATCAACAGGCCACCAATGGCGAGGCCGATTGCAAGATCGGGCAGCAAGCGGCGAAGTCCAAGCTCGGGAATTTTGCGGCGTTCGACAATGGCGACCGCGAGGGCATAGGTGACGAGCATCCCGATTGCCCCAATGACCACGGCGATCAGGCGCGCGCCGGGAGGTGCGTTGGCGCGCGACGTGAAGGCTTCGCCCGCAACCATGGCGGAGAGCCGCAGGCTGGCATCGGCCGCGATGTTGAAGGCCCCTATGCACAAGACAGCCAGCACGCAGAGCCAGGCCAGCGCCCTTGCCCCGCGAAAGCGTCCCGGCGCCAACCATCCGGCCTGACCCAACGCGATTTCCGCGGCCATTGCTTGTCCCTAACACCCGCACTGGGTAAATATCTCCATATGAAGACATTTCCGTCAAGGACTTCCTTCACGTAAAGATATCGCGCGGTATTGCCTTTGCTTAAAGATACTCTTTGGAGCACGTTGGGATAGGCGGCGGCTCGGATCGAACGGTGGATCAATGAAAAAGCGCGACGAACCCGATCGGGTCGATGCCTTGATCGCGGATTGGAAACGCGAGGACCCAGGTCTGCGCGCCGAAGCCATGCAGGTCGTGGGGCGTATCATTAGGCTCGGTCGTGCCTATCAAGACGATGTTTCGGCTTTATTGCGGCCGCATGGATTGTCTTACTCTGATTTCGACGTGATCGCGACGCTGCGTCGTCGCGGTCAGCCTTACGCGCTCACTCCCACGCAATTGCAGCAAAGCGTGCTGCTGACATCCGGCGCGATGACTGCATGTCTGGGGCGTTTGGAGCTGCGTGGCCTCATCAGCAGATCGGCCGATGCGGAGGATGGCCGACGCTCGGCCGCCAAACTGACGAGGAAAGGCCAAGGCCTGGTCGAGAAGCTGATCGCGCGCCGGTTTGCACTCGCGGAAGGGTCGCTCGCGGACTTCAACGCAAAGCAGATCGAAGCGCTGACAACTCTACTTCGTCAGCTTGATCGAACTTGAGACTGGCGGGGCGCTCACGCCGAGGTGACGAACGCCTGCGGCAACGGGCAGAGAGTATGTCCGCAAACGAGCTGGTGAAGGTCGAAATGGCATCGGTGTTTCGAACGGTGCGGCGGTTATGCAGAGTCGTTGAGCGATAACCCTTAGGCGTCGTCGAGGATTGCGATGATTTTCGCCAGTTCCTCATATGTCGCCGCGACCGTTGCGGCGCCGGCGGCGCTGAGGCGTTCGGCGTGATCGGGTTTGCAATGGGAGCCTGCGGTGAGGCCGAGCGGCGTCATGCCGGCGGCGATGGCGGCCGTGATGCCGTGTGTGCCGTCTTCGACGACGATGCAGGAACGAGGGTCGGCAGATAGTGTTTTCGCCGCGTGCAGGAAGACATCGGGAAACGGTTTGCCGCGTTCCATTTCGGCTGCGCTGCAGACGCGGCCGGCAAAGTGTTCGGTGAGGCCCACGAGTGCGAGACAGAGTTCCAGTCGCGGATGGCCGCTGGACGAGGCGATGGCGATGGGACGATCGCCCAGAGAGCGAATGAAATCGACGGCGCCGACGACGGGTTTCAGTTCCTTGCGCAGGAGTTCAAAACTGCGCGCGCGATATGCAGCCACGAAGTCGCCGGGCATTTTTCGTTTGTGGATTCGCTCGGCCACGACGATGCAGTCTTTCAAACGCAGTCCCCGGTAATGCGCAATTTCTTCCTCCTCGGTGGTCGGAAAACCGAATGAGGTCAAACTTTCCCTGAAGGTCGCGAGGATTTCGCTGTCGACGATGACGCCGTCGAAATCGAAAATGATGGGGCGCGGCATGGAGCCTTCTGCGATGGCGAGGCGTGCATGTGCCACGACGCATGCGCTGCCGTCGATCAACGTATTGTTGCTTTGTATGACGCGGATCGCAGTGGCTTCGACGCAAGCGCTTCAGCTGTAACTGATTGATATTTATAGGAAATTATCGTGTACCCAATTTGACTTGACGTTTACGTCAACGGAACTATGGTTGAGGAACCGCTTCTGAAGGGTTGTGCCATGCAGACCTACAGCATCAGCGATCTCGCTGAAGAGTTCGGCGTTACGCCGCGCGCGATCCGTTTCTACGAAGACGAAGAACTTCTCACACCCAGGCGCGTGGGGCAGGCGCGCATCTATGCGCCGCGCGACCGTGCGAGGCTTGCGCTCATCTTGCGCGGCAAGCGCGTCGGGTTCTCGCTGATCGAAATCAAGGAGATGCTCGATCTCTACGACGTGAGGGACGGGCAGGCGACGCAACTCGCCTACACCGTCAAGAAATTCAGCGAGCGGATCAACGCCCTGGAGCAGCAGCGCGCCGACATCGAGCATTCGCTCGAGGAGTTGCGCGCGGCGCGGGCGCGTCTCGAAGTGATGCTTGGCGGAAAGAAGAACGGCCGGCCGTCGGGTGACGCCGAGCACGGACGGCTGATCGGCTTCGGCCTGAATGCGAGCGCGCAAGACTAACGCGCCGAACCACGGAGAAGCGCATGGGTGTGCTGCAGGTCAATCGCGCCGCATGGATGAGCGAGGATCTTCGCGTCTTCGACGGCGAGGCGCGTAAGTTTTTGGAGCGCGAGTGCCTGCCGCATTCCGAAAAATGGATCAAGCAGCAGCATGTGGATCGCGCAACGTGGCGAAAAGCCGGCGAGGCCGGATTGCTGTGTCCCTCGACGCCGGAGGAGTATGGCGGCGCGGGGGGAACCTTCGCGCATGAGGCGGTGATCATCGATCATCTCGGGCAGCTGGGCATCGACGGTTGGGGGATTACGCTGCACAACGCCATCGTCGCGCCCTATATTTTTCATTGCGGCACGGAAGAGCAGAAGAAGCGCTGGCTGCCACGGCTGGCGTCGGGCGAGTTGGTGGCGGCGATCGCGATGACGGAGCCCGGCACGGGATCGGACCTGCAAGCGGTGAAGACGACGGCGCGGCTGGACGGCAATCACTATGTGATCAACGGCTCGAAAACGTTCATCACCAATGGCGGGACGGCGAATTTCGTCATCGTGGTGTGCAAGACCGACCCCAGCCAAGGGTCGCGGGGCATCTCGCTGCTGGTGGTGGAAACCGACGAGGTCGAAGGCTTCCGGCGGGGGCGGGTGCTCGACAAGATCGGGCAGAAGGCGAACGACACGGCGGAACTGTTCTTCGACGAGGTGCGGGTGCCGACTTCGAATTTGATCGGCGCGGGCGAGGGGCAGGGCTTCGTTCAGTTGATGCAGCAATTGCCGCAGGAGCGGTTGATCATCGCGCTGCAGGCGATGGCGGTGATCGAGCGGGCGCTGGAGACGACGATCGCGTATGTGAAAGAGCGCAAGGCGTTCGGGAAGGTTTTGCTCGATTTCCAGAACACGCAGTTCAAGCTGGCCGAATGCAAAACCGAGGCGACGGTGGCCAAGGTGTTCTGCAATCACGCGACCGGGTTGTTGCTCGAGAAGAAACTCGATCCGTTCATGGCGTCGATGGCGAAATTGTGGCTGACCGAGGTGCAATGCCGGGTGGTGGACGAGTGTCTGCAGTTGCACGGCGGGTACGGCTATATGAACGAATATCCGATCGCGCGAATGTATGCCGATGCCCGCGTGCAGAAGATTTACGGCGGCACGAACGAGATTATGAAGGTGCTGATTGCGAGGAGCCTGTAGCGGATGTACACGCCTCGCCATTTCGCGATGGACGAGCTCGCCGATCAGCATGCGTTGATCGATGCCTGCGATTTCGGTGTTGTCGTAAGTTCGGGCCCGGATGGTTTGTTCGCGACCCACATCCCCTTGATGCTCAAGCGCGAGGAAGGGCAGTTCGGAACGCTCTACGGCCATGTCGCGCGGCCCAATCCGCATGTCGGACTGCTTGGGGGTGAGGCGCTCGCGGTCTTTTCGGGGCCGCATGCTTACGTTTCGCCGAGTTGGTATTCGGACCGGACGACGAATGTGCCGACGTGGAATTACACCGCCGTGCATTGTTACGGCGTGCCGCAGGCCGCTGACGGCAAACCGCTCGAACATTTGCGGCAGATGGCGGAGCGTTATGAAGGCGCGCGGCCGGACGGGTGGAGCGTCGACGAGTTGAAACCGCAGATGCAGGACGCCCTGCCGCGCGGGATCGTCGCGTTTCGCATGGAAATCTCGCGCATCGAGGGCAAAGCAAAGCTGTCGCAGAATAAGCCGCGCGAAGAGCGCGAGCGTGTGATCGAAGGATTGAAGGTTGCCGGCGAGACCGAGCTGGTCGCGCTGATGAGACACGAATTGGAAAAAGCCTGAGTTTCGATTTTGAGATAATTGGAGGACGCTATGACCGAATGTTTCGTTTACGACACCGTGCGCACGCCGCGCGGCAAAGGGCGCAAGGACGGCGCGCTGCATGAAGTTACGGCGCTGGAATTGGGCAGCCAGGTGCTGCGTAACATCCGCGACCGCAACAATCTCAACACGTCGGCCGTTGACGACGTGATTTTCGGTTGCGTCGATCCGGTGGGCGAGCAGGGCTCCAATATCGCGCGCATCGCGGTCTTGAACGCCGACTACGACGAGAGCGTTGCCGGCGTACAAATCAATCGGTTCTGCGCTTCGGGGCTTGAGGCTTGCAACATGGCGGCGGGTCAGGTGATGGCAGGGCAGTCCGACATGACGATCGGCGGCGGCGTCGAATCGATGAGCCGCGTCGGCATGGGCGCGTCGGGCGGGGCATGGGCCACGGATCCTTCGATTGCGATCAAGAGCTATTTCACGCCGCAAGGGATCGGCGCCGATTTGATCGCGACGCTCGACGGATTTTCGCGCGACGATGTCGACGCCTATTCGGTCGAAAGCCAGAAACGGGCGGCCAATGCGTGGAAGAACGGCTACTTCAAGAAATCGGTGACGCCGGTCAAGGACATCAATGGGCTGACGATTTTGGACCGCGACGAGCACATGCGTTCGGATACGACGATGCAGACGCTGGCGTCGTTGCAGCCTGCGTTCACGATGCCGGGCGAGTTTGCGTTCGACGCGGTGGCGCTGCAACGCTATCCGGAGGTCGAGCAGATCAATCACGTGCATCATGCGGGCAACTCGTCGGGCATCGTCGATGGCGCGGCTGCGGTGCTGATGGGCACGAAGGAAGCTGGCAAGAGCGCCGGGCTAAAACCGCGCGCGCGCATCAGGGCGTTCGCGTCGATCGGGTCGGAGCCTTGCATTATGCTGACGGGGCCGGCACTCGTCACGCAGAAGGTGTTGAAGCGCGCGGGAATGACCGTGAAGGACATCGACCTCTTCGAGTTGAACGAAGCGTTCGCAAGCGTTGTAATGCGTTTCATGAAGGTGCTCGACATTCCGCATGACAAGATCAACGTCAATGGCGGCGCGATCGCGATGGGTCATCCGTTGGGGGCGACCGGTGCAATGATTTTGGGCACGGTGCTCGACGAGTTGGAGCGGCGTAATTTGAAGACGGCGCTTGTGACGCTGTGCGTGGGTGCCGGTATGGGTACGGCCACGATCATCGAGCGCGTTTAAGCGATCCAACTTCAAAGGAATTCAAGATCATGGAACTCAAAGTCTTCAAGTGGAATCAGGACGGAGACGGCATCGTCACTCTGACGTGGGACGACCCGGAGCGCACGATGAACGTGCTGTCGAATACGGCGATGAAGGATATCGCCTCGGCGATTCAGCAGATCGCAAGCGATGCGGCGATCAAAGGCGTCATCATCACGTCCGGCAAGGCGAACGGGTTTTGCGCGGGGGCGGCACTCGACGAATTGGGCGGTAGCGCCGGCGGCGCGGGTGCGCCCAAGAGCGAGGAAGAGCGCGTCAAGGAACGCTATGAGGGCGTGCTGCAATTCAATTTGCTGCTGCGCAAGCTTGAGACCTGCGGCAAGCCGGTGGTGGCGGCGATCAACGGTTTGGCGCTGGGCGGCGGGCTGGAGGTGACGCTGGGGTGTCATTACCGCGTGGTGGCGGACAATCCGAAAATTCAGCTGGGCTTACCGGAATCGAAGGTCGGCTTGCTGCCCGGCGGCGGGGGCACGCAGCGTCTGCCGCGTTTGATGGGCGCGCAGGCGGCGCTCAGTCTGATCATGCAGGGCAACTCGCTCGATCCGAAAGCGGCCGAAGCGCAGAAGATGGTGCACAAAGTGGTGCCCGCCGATCAACTGATCGCGGAGGCCAAGCGCTGGATCAAAGAGACGCCCAACGCCGTGCAGCCCTGGGACAGGAAGGGCTTCGAGGTTCCGGGCGGATTGCCGAACGAGAAGGGCTCGTCGACCGTGTTCACGATGGGCAACGCGCTCTATCGCAAGACGTCGTTCAACAATTATCCGGCGCAGCGTTACATTCTGAGTTGCGTCTATGAAGGTCTGGCGGTGCCGATCGACGCGGGCTTGCGCATCGAGGCGCGGTACTTCACCAAGCTGATGATGGATCCGGCATCG
>JANOFM010000166.1:0-20594 GCA_031413635.1 Alphaproteobacteria bacterium
CTGCACCCGCTACACGCTGACGGTCGAGGAATTCCTGGCCTGGCAGCGTGCGATCGACAAATACGGCCTGGCGGGCCTGCGCACGACGCGGGTTCAGCAGTACCGCAATTAGTCTGTAAACGGATTATTACAAATCGAGGCCGGATGCGGGTTTCCCGTCTCCGGCCTTTATCTTTTCTTGACCTCTCGTTAAACGCAACTTTACCGCGCTGTGGGTAATTTTTGCCTATGCCAATGCACGGAAGAGCCCGAAGGCCTCCGTGCGAATTTGGTGCATGGGTAGATAACGCGCGGGAGCGCTCACCTCGGTGGGACTGTTCAGATCGATAGGCGTCGCAAAGCTGGGCGCGATGGCGGGCCTGACGGCCGCCGTCGCCGGCTTCTTCATGTACGTCATGGGCATGATGACCGACGCGCCCAAGGCGTTGCTGTTCTCCGGCCTCGATCCGCGCGACTCCTCCGAGATCGCGGCCCGCCTCGAGACGATGAAAGTGCCGTTCCAATTGCAAGCCGACGGCGCCACGATCATGGTGCCGTCCGATCAAGTCCTGCGCCTGCGCATGCAGTTCGCCGGCGACGGAATTCCAGCGGGTGGTTCGGTCGGCTACGAAATATTCGACCGCTCCGACGCATTCGGTCAAACCAGCTTCGTTCAAAACGTCAATCTCGTGCGCGCACTCGAAGGCGAGCTGAGCCGCACGATCCGTTCGCTCTCCTCGATCGCCAACGCGCGCGTCCACCTCAACATTCCCAAGCACGAACTCTTCACGCAAAAACAACCCGAGCCCACGGCCTCGGTCGTTCTGCGTGCCCGCGGCGCGGTGGCGCCGGGCCAAGTTCAAGCTATCCAAAACCTGATCGCTTCGGCGGTCCCCGGCATGAAGGCGGCGGCTGTCACCGTCATCGACGAGAAAGGCACGATGCTGGGCGGCGGCACGTCGCAGACCGGTGCTTCGGCGGTCCAGCACGACGAACGCACGATCACGTTCGAGGACCGCGTGCGCAAGCAGGTCGAAGACATCGTCACCGGCGTCGCGGGCCCCGGCCGCGCCCGCGTACAAGTCTCCGCCGACATCGATTACAACCGCATCACGCGCGAAACCGAAACCTTCGATCCCGACGGCCAAGTCGTCCGCTCGACGCAATCGACCAACGCCGACACGACCAATCAAGACGGCAAAGGCCAACAAGGCGTCACCGTCGCGAACGCTTTGCCCGCCGGCGCCCAAGACGGCAGCGCGGGCGGCGCCGGTTCGTCTTCGTCGAACGACAAGCGCGCTGAAGAAACGATCAACTATGAAATTTCCAAAACGACGTCGACCGAGATCCAGGAAGGCGGAAGCATCAAACGTCTTTCGGTCGCTGTCGCCGTCGACGGCAGCTACATCACGGACGACAAAGGCACGCGCACCTACCAGCCGCGCGCGGCCGACGAAATGCAGCAGATCGAACAACTCGTGCGCTCGACCATCGGCTTCGACGAAAAGCGCGGCGATCAGTTGAAAGTCATCAACCTGCGCTTCAGCCAGCCGGAAGCCGAAGTTCTGCCCCCCGTCGAAGAGCCGTTCTTGGGTCTCGTCAAAGACGACTATTGGCGCATCGCCCAGTTCGGCGGCTTGGGTCTGATTGCTTTGATGCTCATCTTCTTCGTCATGCGCCCGCTCGTCGCGTCGTTGAGTGCTCCCCAAGCGGGCACCATGATGATCGCGCAGTCGATGCCGGGCCCCGGCGGCACCACCATGCTGGCGGCAAATCCCGGCGCGCAAGCCGCACTCGGCGCACCCGCCGCCACTGGCATGCAGCAGATGACGTTTTCGACATCTGGCATTCAAAGCATGATCGATATCGCCCAAGTCGAAGGCCAAGTGAAAGAGTCGTCGGTTCGCAAGGTCGGCGAAATCGTCATCAAGCATCCCGACGAAGCCACGGCGATCCTGCGCACCTGGCTGCACCAATCCGCATGAGCGCCCGGATGAACCCTCATGGCTAAAGTCCTAAAGACAGCCGCCCGAGACGAAGTCGGTTCCCTCACCGGTCCCGAGCGTGCCGCCGTTTTGTTGCTTTCGCTCGGCGAAGAGCACGGCGCGCCGATCTGGAAGTCGCTCGACGACGACGAAGTCAAGGAAGTGTCGCAGGTCATGTCGAACCTGGGCACGGTCTCCTCCGCGCTCATCGAAAAGCTGCTCGTCGACTTCGTATCCCAGATTTCGTCGACCGGCGCGGTCATGGGCTCGTTCGATTCGACCGAGCGTTTGCTCGTCAAATTCCTGCCCAAGGACCGCGTCAACTCGGTCATGGAAGAAATTCGCGGCCCCGCCGGCCGCACCATGTGGGACAAACTTTCGAACGTGAATGAGTCCGTTCTCGCGAACTATCTCAAGAACGAATATCCCCAGACTGTCGCCGTCGTCCTGACCAAGATCAAGCCGGAGCACGCTTCGCGCGTTCTAGGCGCCTTGCCGGAAGATTTCGCACTGGAATGCGTCGGCCGCATGCTTAGGCTGGAATCGGTGCAGAAGGATATCCTGGACAAGGTCGAAAGCACGTTGCGCCAGGAATTCATGACCAACCTCGCGCGCACCGCCAAGCGCGACGCGCACGAATTGATGGCCGAGATCTTCAACAATTTCGACCGCCAAACCGAGGGCCGATTCATGACCGCGCTCGAGGAACGCAACCGCGACGCGGCCGAGCGCATCAAAGCGCTGATGTTCACCTTCGAAGATCTGAGCAAACTCGATTCCGGTTCGATGCAAACGCTGTTGCGCGGCGTCGATAAGGGCAAGCTTGGCATCGCGCTCAAAGGCGCTTCCGCCGCACTGCGCGATCTTTTCTTTTCCAATATGTCCGAGCGCGCCGGAAAAATTCTGCGCGAAGACATGGATTCCATGGGCCCCGTCCGCCTGAAGGACGTCGACGAAGCCCAGATGGGAATGGTCAACGTCGCCAAGGACCTCGCCGCCAAGGGAGAGATCATGCTCTCCGAAGGCAACGCCGAAGACGAATTGGTTTACTGATGGAAAGCGCGAAACACATGCAACCGCTCCGCACCGTCAAGTTCAACTTCGACAACGTCTTTGGCGCCGGGGATGCGGGCGCGCATACGCCGGCGCCCCGCGCACGCAGCTCGTATTCCGCCGACGAAGTCGAAGCGATCCGCAAGGAAAGCCTATCGCAGGGCAAAGCCGACAGAGAAGCCTCTGCCCTGGCGTTGCAGGCTCAAACGCTGGGCGCAATCGCCCACAGTCTAACGACCGTGATCTCGCAATTCGACACCGCCATAACGGCTCTGCGTCAGGAAAGCGCCCAGCTGGCGCTCGCGGTTGGACGCAAGCTGGCTGAGCACGCGCTTGCCGCCTACCCGCTCGACGAAGTGCAAACCCTTCTTGCCGGCTGTCTGCACAAGATGCATGGCGAACCGCGCATCGTCGTGCGCCTCGCGCCGGGCTGCGCCGAGTCCGTCCGGGCCGACATCGACCGCATGTGCGAACAGCATGGTTTTGCCGGGCGCGTCGTCGTTATCGCCGAACCCGCGTTCAGCGGTGCCGACTGCCGGGTCGAATGGGCCGACGGCGGTATCGAACGCGACATGTCGGCGACGTTTGCCGCCATTGAACAATGCGCCGCGCGCTGGCGCACTTCCACCTCAGCAGAAGAGAACTAACGATGTCGCAAACAACGGACGTCACCCTTCCCGACCTGGAGGTGCCGCCGGTGGTCACCACCGACAGCCCACCCGATCCCGATGTCAAGCGAACGGCCACCGATCTCGAAGCGGTGTTCGACGTCACGGTCAATGTGTCGGCGGTGCTGGGCAAATCGACCATGGAAGTCAGCCAGTTGTTGAAGCTCGCCCGCGGCATGGTCGTCGAACTCGATCGCAAGATCGGCGAGGCGATCGACATCTTCGTCAACGATCGATTGGTCGCGCGCGGCGAAGTGGTGTTGGTCGAGGATCGGCTTGGTATCACGATGACGGAAATCGTCAAAGGCGATCGCACGTAACGAATTTTTCGAAAGATAGAACCATGCGTCTTCTCATCGTCGGACAATTGAACGGCCAGATCGGTTTGGCGACCAAAATCGCCATCAGCCGCGGCGCCAAGGTGGCCCACGCGACAAACATCGACCAAGCGATGGCCGAACTGCGCGACGGACGCGGCGCCGATCTATTGATGGTCGATGTTGGACAGCCGATCGCACAGTTGTCCGCGCAATTGCAACTCGAACGCATCCATGTGCCCATCGTGGCCTGCGGCATCGGCACCGACGCCTCCGCCGCGGTCGAAGCGATCAAGGGCGGCGCCAAAGAATACATTCCCCTTCCCCCGGACGCGCAACTGATCGCTGCCGTTCTCGCCGCCGTGTCGGATGAAAGCCACCAGTTGATCTTCGAAGACAAAGCCATGGAGGGCGTCATCGCGCTCGCCGAACAAGTGGCGGCCAGCGAAGCCTCCATCCTGATCACCGGGGAGTCGGGTACCGGCAAGGAAGTTCTCGCCCACCACGTTCACCGCAAATCGCACCGCGCCGACAAGCAGTTCATCTCGATCAACTGCGCGGCGATCCCCGAGAACCTGCTCGAATCCGAACTGTTCGGCCACGAAAAGGGCGCCTTCACCGGCGCCGTCGCCCGGCGCATCGGCAAATTCGAAGAGGCCGACGGCGGCACGCTGCTGCTCGACGAAGTTTCCGAGATGGACGTACGCCTGCAAGCCAAACTCCTGCGTGTCCTGCAAGAGCGAATGATCGACCGCGTCGGTGGCGGTAAGCCGATCAAGGTCAATATCCGCGTCATCGCGACGTCGAACCGCGACCTGAACCAGGCCGTGCGCGATGGCACCTTCCGCGAGGACTTGCTCTATCGCCTCAACGTCGTGAACCTGAAGATTCCGCCGCTGCGCGAGCGTCCCGCGGACATCTTGGCGCTGGCGAGCCACTTCGCGCGCAAATATGCCGCCGTCAACAGTGTGCCCGTGCGCACGCTTTCCGATGGGGCCAAGCGCACGCTCGCCTCCCACACCTGGCGCGGCAACGTGCGCGAACTCGAAAACACGATTCATCGCGCCGTGTTGCTGGCGCAAGGCAGCGAAATCGGCGAAGCCGCGATCCGCCTGCCCGACGGTTCGCGCGTCACCGACGCGATTGCAATCACGACGCCCGTCGCCATCGCCCGCGCCGCTCAAGCCGCCGAAGCGGTCAACCGCGAGATGGTCGGCCGCACGGTCGCCGACGTCGAACGCGACCTGATTATTCAAACGCTGGGCCATTGCCTGGGCAACCGCACGCATGCCGCCAACATTCTGGGCATTTCGATCCGCACCCTGCGCAACAAGCTGAAGATCTACAGCGACGAAGGCGTATGCGTCCCGATGCCCGGCGGCGGCGAAGCGCGCGTCGCCTGACCATAACGAACCCCGGGAAACCCAACACCGATGGCTGACGCAACCGCCACGCCGCAAGGCAACGCCGGAACGAAAATGTTCGGCTTTGGCTTTGATATGCTTATGCGCGGCGACTTGTCGTTGGCGCTGGGCGTATTGGCGATCGTCGCCGTTCTGCTGTTTCCGATCCCGACTTTTCTGCTCGACACCGGTCTCGGCATTTCGATCGTCGTCTCGGTCTTGATTTTGATGACGGCGCTTTTCATCGAGCGACCGCTCCAGCTCTCGACCTTTCCGACCATCCTCTTGATTTCGACGATGTTGCGCCTCTCGCTCAACCTCGCCTCGACCAAATTGATCCTGACCAATGGTCACGAAGGAACGGCCGCCGCCGGCCACGTCATCGAGGCTTTCGGCAACTTCCTGATGCAGGGCAACTTCGTTATCGGCGTTATCGTGTTCACGATCCTCGTCATCGTGAACTTCGTCGTCATCACCAAGGGTTCGGGCCGCATCGCCGAAGTCTCCGCCCGCTTCACATTGGACGCCATGCCCGGCAAGCAGATGGCGATCGACGCCGACCTGTCATCGGGCCTGATCAACGAAAAAGAAGCGCGCGAGCGGCGCAAGCGACTGGAAGACGAAGCGAACTTCTACGGCTCCATGGACGGTGCCTCGAAATTCGTTCGCGGCGATGCCGTGGCTGGACTTCTCATCACCGTCATCAACGTCGTCGGCGGCATCGTGATCGGTGTCGGCCAACACGGCATGAATTTTACCGACGCGGCGCAAACCTACACCTTGCTCACCATCGGCGACGGCCTCGTCACCCAGCTCCCGGCCCTCCTCGTCTCCATCGCCGCCGGCATGATGGTGTCGAAAGCCGGCGTCGAGGGCTCGGCCGAAAAGGCGCTGGTGGCGCAGCTCTCCCACTATCCGCAAGCGCTCGGCATGTCGTCGCTCGTCATGGGTGTCATGGCATTCCTGCCGGGCATCCCGACCTTGATCTTTCTGGGCCTCGCGGCCGGCGCCGGCGGTCTCGCCTATACGATCACGCAGCGCAAGGAATCCGAGGTCAACGCCGCGACGAATGCCGCCTTGAATACCGAAAACGCTAAAGCGCCCGTCGACGAGCCGATCTCGACCGCACTGGCGATGGATTACCTCAAAGTCGAACTGGGCTACGGCCTGCTGCCGCTGATCAACGACACCAAGGGCCATCGCCTCACCGATCAGATCAAGGCGCTCCGCCGCCAGATCGCCAGCGAAATGGGTTTCGTCATGCCCTCGGTGCGCATCATCGACAATATGCAGCTGGGCTCGAACGACTACGTTATTCGGGTCAAGGAACTTCAAGCCGGTAAAGGCGATCTCCAGCCCGGTCAAATGCTCGTCATGGATCCGCGCGGCGGCGCCATCGATCTGCCGGGTCGCCCGACGCGCGAGCCCGCCTTCGGACTGCCCGCGGCCTGGGTCGACGAAAGCTTGCGCGACGAGGCTTCGTTCCGCGGCTACACCGTCGTCGATCCGGCGACGGTTCTCACCACGCACCTGACCGAACTCTTGAAGGAAAACATGGCCGAACTTCTCTCCTACGCGGAGACGAAGAAGTTGCTCGACGATCTTCCGGTCGAACATAAGAAACTCGTCGACGATCTGGTACCCTCGCAAATCACGATCACCGGCCTCCAACGCATTCTGCAGTCGCTGCTGGGCGAACGCATTTCGATCCGCGATCTGCCCACGATCTTGGAAGGCGTCGCCGAAGCCGCGTCGCGTTCGGCGACCACGACACAGATGACCGAACATGTCCGTTCGCGCCTGGCGCGTCAGATCTGCGCGGCCAACACAGCCTCCGCCGGCTACTTGCCGTTGGTCGCCTTGTCGCCGGCATGGGAACACGCGTTTGCCGAAGCCATCGTCGGCCAGGGCGACGACAAGCAATTGGCCATGGCGCCGTCGAAACTGCAGGAGTTCATCCAGATCGTGCGTGCGCGTTTCGATGCCGCAGCCAACGAAGGCGAAGTGCCGGTATTGCTGACCTCCCCCGTCGTACGTCCCTATGTACGGTCGATCGTCGAACGCTTCCGTCCGCAGACCTTCGTCATGTCGCAAAACGAGATCCATCCCAGCGCGCGGCTGCGCACGCTCGGCCAAATCTAGCCGCCCGGCCGCTTCCCCATTTGCTTTCCGTCGTGTCGCACCCGACCCAAACAGGGGCTCGGCGGGTCAAACCGCCCAAAACACCGTTGCAGCCGGGCAACAAGCGGCCGCCTCCTTTTCCGTCAGTCGTTCCCCGGCACGACCGAATCCGGGTACTCTGACCGTCATAAGAGTTCTCGGGGAGGAAGCGTTAAACATGAGTATCTTGCAGGAAATGTGGTCGATCGTGATGAGCGTCTTCGGAAGCGCCAGCACCATCTCGCTCGTCATTATGCTTGTCGTGGTGGTCGGTTCGGGCCTGGTGCTTCACGATTTCCGCCGCCTGTTCAGTGTCACGCTCGGCGCATTGGTCATATTCGGCTTGCTGAGCCTGGGTTACACGGTGACCCAGGGCGCGGACCCGATGGCGCTTCCCGGTACGGCCTGGGCAGACCTGAAGCAAATGACGGTCGGCAATCTGGTCGTTATGTTTCTGGCCTTCGCGATCGTCATTTCCATGGTCCACTTGATCAGCGGCGCTGTTGGCGGCGGCGGTGGCGGCGGGGGTCATGGCGACCACGGCCACCACTAACGAATTCGAGACTACGCCGGTCGCGCGAAAAAAGAATGCTGCGCGACCGGGCTAAATTGTGAGATTGTGCTGACGCGCTGAGGTGGACACAGATCCGCCAGGCGCGAACTATGGTGGGTATTGAAATGGAAAAACAGTTCATCGACCTTGTGGCTCACGTGTTCACGCTACAGTGGGCGATCTGGGCATTGCCGCTCAGCTTTTTGCTCTCATTTGTATCCAACCGCGTTTTGCCGGGCTTCGTATTGGCGGCCGTGGCGGTGGCGCTCCACCATATCGGACCCTTGGCGCTTCAGATCGCGTTGAGCGGCGGCGACATGGCGACACTGCCCAATCAGATTTCGGCCATGGCACCAAAGCTCGAGCCGCTCTCGATCTCGGCCGAATACGTCGCCTATGCATTTCTGATAATCGTTTTCGCCTTGACGCGCCAAGACATGTTCCGCCCCGGCGTCGGCGAAGGTCATCACTGAGTCAATCGCCGCGCCAGCTGTCGTAGGACCAATTCCCCGCGCCCAAACCCACCAGCATCAGCAGCCCCCCGGCGATGCCCATGTTCTTTGCGAACAATTGCATCTCGGTCCGCGCCAGTTCCGCGTCGCCCATCGTCCAAAAATCGTGCATCGTGAAATTGACCGCCAGCGTGAACGCAAACAGCATCAGCGCCATCAACCGCGTGCGAAAGCCCAGGATCAAACCCGCACCGGCGCCGATTTCCACGATGATCGCCAGCGCCAGCAGCGGTTGTATGACCTCAACGCCGTGCTGCGCCATATAGAGGGCACTCGCCTCCCAATTCTGCAGTTTTTGCATGCCGGCCAAGATGAACAGAACCGCGATCATGCAGCGGCCGACGGCAGGCGCGATGTTTTCGCCGAATGACATGTGAGCATCCTCCATGCGCGGCTAAGCCGGATTACTCTTGCGGAACCGCGACAACCGATTGAGTCTGCGCACAATACTAGCCGCGCACGCCCGCCGGGACCAACCCGCCCTGGCGGTGGTTAGAGGAAAAGCATGCCGCCCGCCGACGAACAGTTATGGATATTGGCCGGATTGGCGCTGGTCGCCGCGATTCTGGCGCTCATCGTGCGCGAAGTCATTCGCGGCCGCCCGGACCCCGTGCCGCGCGACGGCCCCGTGCGCCTGATCGTGCGCCCTCTCAAGGAACTGCGTCCCGACCCGAATCACCTCTACCTCGGAACCACCATCGCCCGCGAACTTGCCGCGAGCCTCAAGAAATACGAGCGCCTCGATCCTGCGATCGGCGACACCAAGGGCGGCGTCGCTATCGAAGGCACGGTGCGCAAAATCGGCCCGCGCGTCGTCATCAACATCCGCCTGATGAGCGCCCGCCACCCGATCTGGCGCGGCACCTATGACGGCGCGATCAACGATCTGCCGCACATGGAAGACGAGATCAGCGCCAATGTCGCCCGCACCCTGCGCGTCGCCGTCCGCAAGACGCCGCCGCCCGCGCCCCGAAGCGGCACGTTCTAGCTTCAACCGCCGCCGATCGAGGTCTGAATGTTCACGACGAACAAAATGAAGATGACGATCGGGCACAATACGCCCAGAAGCAGCCGCAACAACATCATCGCGGCCCCATCCTTGATGCCGAGCTCTTCCAGGATCGCCTTGCGCGACATCACCCAACCGACAAAGAGACCGATGAATATCCCGCCGAGCGGCAGCATGATGTTCGACGTCAGATAGTCGATAACGTCGAACAACGTCTTCGTCTCGAAGCCGGCGACGCCTGCCAGCGGAAACCAGGTGCTCCACAGGTTGAACGAAAACACGGTGCCAAGCCCGATCAGCCAGCAAACCGCGCCGCCGGCAGCGGCAGCCGTTGCCCGTCCGACGGAAAATCTCTCGGTCGCCCAAGCGACTACAAGCTCAAGCAACGAAATCGCCGAGGCCAGCGCCGAAAACACCAGCAGCAGAAAGAACGCGGCGCCGACAAGCGCACCGCCGGGCATTTGCCCGAATGCGATCGGCAAGGTCGTAAACATCAAGCCCGCGCCTTCGCCCGGATTCAAACCATAGGTAAAGACGAGCGGGAAAATCGCGAATACCGCCAGAAACGAAGCAAATGTATCGGCCGCGATCGTCCACACCGCCGCCTCGCCCAGATGAATCTCCCGGTCGGCATAAGCCGCGTACGTAATCATGGCGCCGATGCCCGTACCGATCGAAAAGAACCCGAGCCCAAGCGCGCTCAGCGCCACCGAGGGCGTCAGTTTCGACCAATCCGGCGTAAAGAAGAAATTTGCCGCCGCCTGCATGTCGGCCGTTGCAAAAGCATAACCGACAAGTCCGATGAGGATCAGAAACAACATCGGCATCAAGAACGTCACCGCGCGTTCGAGCCCGTCGGCAACTCCGCGCGCCACGATCAAAACAGTCAAGGCCATGAAGACGGCGTGATGAAACGCAAGCCCCAACGGATCGGCCAACATATCGCCGAACATCTGCCCGACCCCGTCCGCGGGAAGGCCGGCGAACGCGTTGTTGAACGCCGCCGGGACATAGGCGATCGTCCACCCGCCGATGACCGAATAGAAACTCAAGATCAGAAAGCCCGTCGCCACGCCCCAACCGCCGACCGCGGCCCACCATCGCGTAGCCCCGCTTTCGGCCGCGACCTTCGAGAAACTGCCGACCGCGCTCATCCCCCCGCGCCGCCCGATCACGAACTCGGCGATCATCAGCGGCAAGATCAACACCACCAGGCCCGCGAGATAGGCGAACAGAAACGCACTGCCGCCGTTGGCGCCGACCATGTAGGGAAATTTCCAAATACTGCCGAGGCCGACCGCCGACCCGACCGTGGCCAACAAAAAGGCCACGCGCCCGGACCAAGCCTGCTTTCCCGATGCGTCCGCCATGCCGTTCGGCCCCCTGGTTCGCTGCTTCCGCGACCGGCCGATTCGCCGCCGCCATACAACCTCGGCCCAGGGTGCCACGCGCTTCAAGCATCGTATATGCCGCGTCGCCGCGCAGCCTTCCGGGCACCACTTGACAAAAAGAACATATAGTGAACATATCGAAACAGGGGCACGCCAGACACTAAACGACAGGCAACACGATGTTCGGACGACGCGAGATCAACGACCCCGCCAAGACCCTCAGGCTCCACGGCGACACATGGCGCCAGGGCGAGGTTTTGCGCATCACCCCCAAGCGCCGCTGGAACGCCGACCCCGACGCCAAGAACATGGTCTTGCGCCGCCGCGACTATGGCGAACTCGCGTTGACGCCGATGCGCTGGGGCCTGATTCCCGAATGGGCGCAAGACGAGGCTCGCGACCGTCCGCTTGTGAGCGTGCGCGCCGAAACCGTGGCCCATGAGATCGAATGGCGCCGCCTGCTCAACACGCGCCGTTGTGTGGTGCCCGCCGATCAGTTCTTCGAATGGAAGCGCGCCGACGGCGTGAAAACGAAGGAATACGCCTTCAAACTCAAAAGCCACCGCCCGTTGATGATCGCCGCGCTTTGGAATCGCGAACGCTCCGCCTCCCAACGCGGTGGCACGCTCGACAGCTTTACCTACATCTCCTGCCCTGCGAACCGTTTTGTCGGCTTGGTGCACGATCGCATGCCGGTGATCTTGGACGATGCCGGGGTCGCCGCTTGGTTCAACCCCGACGCAACGCTGGAAAGCCTTTTGGCACTGTTGCGGCCGATGGTCTGGGGCCAACTCGAGCTGCATCCGGTGGGACAACCAACCTCGAAAGCAAAACCATTTCAGCCCTCGCTGTTCGCCAATCGGGCGGCGTAACGATCGCCCGCAACCGGCACCCTCGGGAAGCGAATTAACCGCGTTCGCTCGCCCCGACGGTATCGCTCGAACCGGCAAGCTTGGCGCAATCCCGTCGGTCGCGCCCTATTTCGCCGAGGCGGCCGAATGTGAAACTATGCCCGTCGCAATGCGGCGCAATTTCGCCGGGGGGAATAGGTGCTGGATCGTTTCGAGAAAATTTTGTTCCGCGCCCGTGCGGTAATTCTGACGCTGTTGATCGCACTCGCGGTCGGATCCGGGTGGATCGCCCAATCGCTGAAATTCGACACCGAACTCGAGAAGCAACTGCCTACGGGCCAGCCCTATATCCAAACCGTTCTCGACTACAAAGATAAGATCGCGGGCATCAACAGCGTACAGATCGTCGTCGAGAAACGCGCGGGAAGCATCTGGACGCCGTCCTTCCTCAAGACGCTCTACGATGTGACGCAAGACGTATTGTATCTGCCCGGCATCTCGCGCGAGTCCGTGACCTCGCTGTGGACGCCCAACACCTTCGTCTATCAAGCGACCGAAAGCGCCGTCGACGCCCGCACCCTGATACCGTCGAATGTCCTGCCCGATACGTTGACGCCCATCGACGTGGCGCAAATTCGAGCCGATGCTTTCAAGGGCGGATATCGCGGCCGCTTGTTCGCGCTCGACGCCAAGTCGGCCATGATCCACGCCTCGGTCCAGCCGGTCATGCCCGACGGTTCGCAAACCGATCTGGCCGCCGTCGCCGCCGGACTCGAGGCCAAGATCCGCGGTAAATTCGAAAACGAAAACATCACCGTCCGCATCATCGGCTTCACGAAATTCATCGGCGACATCACCGCCGAGGCCAACGACGTCCTGACCTTCTTTACGCTGGCGTTCGTTCTGACCGGCCTCGCTTTGTGGTATTATTCGCGTTCGCTCGCGCTCACGCTCATCACGTTGTTTTGCTCGCTCGCCTCCATCGTTTGGCTCTTGGCGATCATCCAGATTTTCGACCTCGCGCTCAGCCCGTTGGGCCTGATCGTGCCGTTCCTCGTCTATTTGATCGGCGTCAGTCACGGCGTGCAGCAGATCAATCTGTTCCTCGTCGCCATCGTCCGCGGCCACACCTCGGTCGAAGCCGCCCAGCGAGCGTTCCGCAGGCTACTCGTCCCCGGATTTTTCTCGCTGATGACCGTGCTGACCAGTTTTGCCGCCATAATGGTCGTGCCGATTCCCTTCGTACAAGACCTGGCGCTCATTGCCTTGATCGGCATCGCCCTGAAGCTGGTCTCGAACCTCCTGATGCTGCCGCTCGCCGCCAGCTACGTCCATTTCGACGAAATCCATGTCGCGCGTCAGCACCATCTTCTGGAGGCGCGTCAAAAATTCATGGCCGCTTTCTCGCGCGACGCCCACCCCGTCCCCGCGGCAATTGTGCTCGCGATGGGCTTGACTCTTGGCGGCGCCGCCATTTGGCAAGCAAGTGCCGCGCGGGTCGGCCACTTGAAGCCGGGCGCTCAGGAGCTGTGGGAGAGCGCGCGCTACAACGTCGATGCCTCGGCCATCGCCCACAGCTACGATTTGGACCTCGACAGCTTCGTCATCGTCGCCGTGGCGCCCGTCGATGCCTGCGTCGATTACAAGACGATGGCGTCGATCGAACGCTTCGGCGTCGCCATGCGCGCCGTGCCGGGCGTGAAATCCGTCATGTCGCTGCCCGAGGTCTCGCGCTACGTCTATTCGATCCTGCAGGAGGGCAACCTCAAATGGCGCGTCTTGCCCAAAACCCCCGACCTTTTGGCGGTCGCCACCGCCGCCGTCTCCGAAACGACCGGATTGCGCAACGCCGACTGCACGCTGCTGCCGCTTGCCGTCTATCTAACCGATCATCGCGACGACACGCTTCGCACGGTGTCCGCCGCCGCCGAGGCCTTTATCGCCGCCGACAAAACGGACGGCGTCACCTTTCGGCTGGCAACGGGCAACGGCGGCGTTCTGGCCGCGATCAACGACACGGTTCGCAAATCGCAGTTCGTCGCCCTGGGCCTCGTCTTCGCGGTCATCGCGCTCTTGGTCTTCGTAGCCTATCGCGATTGGCGCGCCGTTCTGTGTTGCGTCGTACCGATCATGATCGCAACCGCGCTCGGCCTCTCGTTGATGTCGTGGCTTGAGATCGGCATGACGGTATCGACCCTGCCTGTCTTGATCCTCGCCGTCGGCATCGGCGTCGACTACGGCATTTACCTATACGAGCGCATCGAAACCCATCTGGGCGAAGGCATGCGCATGGACGACGCCTTCACCGCCGCCATGCGCGAGGAAGGGGCGGCCGTCGTCTACACCGCGCTGACGATTGCCATCGGCGTCGGCTGCTGGGCGTTCTCGGGGCTGAAGTTCCAGGCCGACATGGGCTGGCTCCTAGCCTTCCTGGTCCTTGCCAACGCGCTAGGCGCCGTGACGATCCTGCCCGCGATGGCCGTCATCACCGACCTCGTTTTGCCGCGCCGGAGATAGGCGCCGCATCAACGAATTGTTAAGCATCGAAGAACGCGCGCCGCACCGGAATTTAACCACGCCACGGCTAGGATAGGGTTTCGGCAGCGCCCGTGCGCGGCCTTGATTCTTATCGAGCCGAAGCACCCATGGCCCCTGTCTCAACGCCCGACTCGCTTCGCGTGCCGTCGAATACCGCCGCATACGCCTCGAAACTCAGGACAATAAGAATTTGGGCCGTTGCCGGCTTAGCGCTTTTCGCGGGAACTTGCGTTGCCTTAGCAGTTCTCCTGCTGAGCCAAGCCCAACAAGGCGTCAGCCTTCCCAGCGCCATGACGCCATCATTCGAATTTCGCGCGACCTTGGAAAAGCTCGTGCCCGTCGTCCAAAACGCAGAGAACGGTGTCAGGGGTGTCATCCTTTCGGGCAACGAAGCGGCCCAAGCCGCCTACCGCCAGCAACGCCAAGTGCTGGTCGCGCAAGCAGCACAAATCGAACGCCTCTTCGAAGCACATCGCGCCCACCGGCACGACACCGACTTTAGAGCGCTGCTTACAGACCTTGTCAGCCAGAAACTTGCCGCGATGGATCGCGTCGTGACCGCGCGAATGACCGTTGGCATCGCGCCGGCCATGGCGCTCGTCAACACCGGCCGCGGCTTCGCACTCACCGCCGAGATCACGAAAGCGATCCAACGTCCGATCGCCGAGGAAGTGCTTGTTGCTCAATCTCTGCTGGTCGGCGAAACCCGAAATGTTACGTCGACCGCGAATATCGGCCTGATGATCCTGGCAACGCTGTTCCTCGTCGTCGCGGCCTCCGTCCTGATGATGTTGCACCTAGTCGCGCGAAACTTCGCCGCCGAGCAGCGCGCGCGCGACAAGCTCGTGCGCAATCAAGAATTGCTTGCGGCGTTAAACAAAGCGCAAGCGGCCTTCATCGCGACATGCGACATCAAGACACTTTCCGAGACCCTCCTCGCGGTCTTGCTCCAGACAACCGGCAGCGAGTACGGGTTCATCGGCGACGTGTTGTTGAGGTCCGACGGCAAGCCGTACTTGAAGACACATGCGATTACGAACATCGCCTGGAACGCGGAAACGCGAAAATTCTATGACGACAACGCGCCAAAGGGAATGGAGTTCGGCAACCTCAAGACGCTGTTTGGTGTCGCGATGACGTCGGGAGAACCCGTCATTGCCAACAACCCGGCGAACGATCGCCGCCGTGGCGGCTTACCGTCGGGACACCCGCCGCTGAACGCTTTCCTTGGCGTTCCGATCAAAGCGGCCGGCAACGTGGTTGGTATGGTCGGCATCGCGAACCGGCGGGGCGGCTACGACAGTGCCCTTGTCGAGGACTTCAATTCCTTTTTTACGGCGATCGGCAGCTTGATCCTTGCCTATCGCGCCGAAATCGCCCGCCGCGATGGCGAAGCCGCGCTCACTGCCGCGCTTGCCGAGGCCCAAACAAGCAAGTCCCGCCTCAACGACTTTGCCGACCTGTCCAACGATTGGTTCTGGGAATCGGATTTGGACTGCGTCATTGGAAGCGTCACCGCGGGCAGCAATTCGCCGAGTTCAATCGACCTGACCCAATTCGTCGGCATCCGCATGGGCATCGACCGCACGCCGGGCATCACCGACGACGACTGGCTGATGGTCTCGACCGCCGTAACGGAGCGCAAGCCGTTCCGCCAGTTTACATTCAAGGTTCGCGACCGCGATGGCCGGAACCACACGCTGACCAGTGCGGCCAAACCCATCCTCGATGCGGCGGGCGGGTTTGCCGGCTACATCGGAACGGCGCGCGATATCACCTTCGAGATCGAAGCACGTACCGTCCTCGACGACGCGCAGAGAAAGCTTGTTCGCGCCATGGATGCGGCGCCCGGCGCAATTTCACTCGTGGCGCCCGACGGCACGCTGATCGGTTCGAACGCGGAAGCGCGCGCCGCGCGCGAACGCGACGGTCATACCACGATGCCCGGAACGAGTTACATCGCGCATTTGGACAAAGCATCAGCCAAGCACGGAATTTATTTTGCGGACGGCACCCAGGCCGAATCCGGCGGCGCGGTGTACGCACACCTTGTCCAATGCGGGCCAGCGTCCGAAATACAGATTGGGAGTCGCTGGTACTTGGTACGCGCCACCAAGCTCTACGATGGAACGCTCGTCGTCGGTTCGTCGGACATCACGGACTTGAAGCTGCGAGAGGCCGAGCTGACCGAAGCCAGATTCCTCGCACAGCGCGCAACCCGTCAAGCGCAGGAAAGCGAAGCGCGCTTCCGCGAGTTCGCCGACACTTCATCCGACTGGTTTTGGGACATAGATGTGGATCTGGTTGCCACATCCATGATTGCGGGCAGAGGCGCACCTCCGACGGACGATCTGAAATCCTACATTGGCAAGCGCATACTGGCGTTCCAACCACCAGGCATGTCGGAGGCCGATTTTCTTCGCCGGAATGAGGCGCTCGCCCGGCGCGAACCCTATCGCGACATTCGTTTCCAAGTCGCCGATTCCGAGGGAAGAATTCTCACCGTTTCGAGCAATGCGATTCCACGATTCGGCGCCGATGGCGAGTTCCTCGGATACCGCGGGACAACCCGGGATATCACCGTAGAAGTCGAAGCGCGAGCGGCCTTCGATGCCGCACAAAATCGCATGCTGGAAGCGATCGACGCGACACCAGGAATTTTTCTTCTTATCGATCCCGACGGGTACTACGTCGCCTCGAATAAGAGGGTGGGAATGATGCGCCAACAGCATGGGCTTTCGATCGCGCCCAGCGCACGTTATGCGGATTCCCTGCAACAATGGATCGAACGAGGCGGTATTCAGTACAACGACGGCAGCTTCGCGGCGAGCGGCGAAGAAGTGTACCAGCGGTTGACGGCGTGCGGCGAACCCTTCGAAGCCAAGCTCGGCGGAACTTGGAACAACGTGCGATCGGTCAAATTGGCCGACGGAACATTGGCGGTCTCGGCCTCCGACATCACCGAACTGAAGGCGCGCGAACGCGAGCTATCGGAAGCCAAGGAAACGGCCGAACTCGCCAACCGCTACAAGACGGAATTCCTGGCGACGATGAGCCACGAACTGCGCAATCCACTGACCTCCATCATCGGCGCACTCAGCATTGTCATCGCCAATCCTGGCAGCGCCTTGCCGGAAAAAGTGGCGCGCCTCATGAACATGGCTCTCGACAACAGCCGCCGCCTCGTCAAGTTGATCAACGAAAGCCTCGACATCGAAAAGATCGAGTCCGGCCTCGCAAGCTACAATGTCGTACCGATGAAATTTCTCGACACCGTGTATGGCGCGGTGGAGGCCATGCGCGGCCTGGCCGCAAGCCGCGGCGTGATGATCCTTCTTGATCCGGACTCCGCGCCCGACGTGATCCGCGGCGACGCCGACCGCCTGCATCAGGTCGCGACTAATCTTCTCTCGAATGCGATCAAATTTTCACCGCCGAACGGCGAAGTGGCGGTCTCGATCCGCCGACTGGGCGCCAACCTACGCCTCTCGGTCGCCGATCGCGGTGCGGGAATTCCCGAAGCGTTCCACCCGCGTATTTTCAACCGCTTCGCCCAAGCCGGAATTGACGCGGCACCCGCGAAGGAAGGCAGCGGGCTGGGCCTTTCGATCGCACAATCGATCGTCGTTCAGCTCGGAGGCAAGATCTCGTTCGAAACGACCGAAGGCAGCGGCACCACGTTCCACGTCGACTTGCCGCTGGCGGACGTCAAAGCCAAACAGGATGACGCAGCATGAACCGCTATCGAATCCTCTGTGTCGACGACGAAAGCGACATCCGCGAAATCGCCGCGCTTGCGCTCGAGGCCGACCCCGATTTCGAGGTCAAGACGTGCGAAACGGGCGACGTCGCGCTTGAGCTTGCCTCGCACTGGTGCCCGCATCTCATCTTGCTCGATTGGGTGATGCCGGGGCTCAACGGCACCGAAACGCTGAAGCGTTTGCGCCTGATCCCGGATCACGCGAAGACGCCCGTCGTTTTCGTAACCGCTCACACCACATCCCGCGAGGTCGCGCGGCTTATGTCGCTCGGCGCGGCCGGTATCGTGCCGAAGCCATTCGACGCCGCGAAGTTCGCCTCCCTCATGAGAAATTTTCTTCCCAAATGAGCCTCTATCGCATCATCTACGCCGACGACGAAGCCGACATCCGCGAGATCGCGGCACTGGCACTTGAAGTCGATCCCGGCTTCGACGTGATGACCTGCGCCTCCGGCGACGCGGTGCTGGAACTCGCACCACGTTGGCAGCCGCACCTAATTCTTCTCGACTGCGTGATGCCCGGGCTCGACGGCCCCGAAACGCTAAAACGCCTGCGTCAAACCCCCGGCGTCGCCGAAACGCCCGTCGCCTTCGTCACCGCGCGCATCCAATCGCACGAGGTGGCGCAACTCTTTATGCTCGGCGCGTCCGGCATCGTGCCAAAGCCGTTCGATGCGATGACACTGGCGGCAACCGTAAGGCAGTTTCTACCGTCATGAGCCGATCCCTGCTCGCCGATCGTCTGACCGTCTTGCGCACCGCGTTCCTGAAAGAACTTTGCGAAAATCGCGCCGAGCTGACGAACCTCCTGCTGCAGACCGGTCAAGCCGCGCCAACGGGCGACGCTGGCAAGCGACTGCTCGCACTCACCCACAGTCTCGCCGGCCGCGCCGGCATATTCGGCTTTCCAAACCTAAGCGATACGGCGGCCGGCGTTCACGATCTGTTGGAAACGAACGGTCGTGACTTGCGCGATGCCGCGCTTACCTTGATCTCCGCGTTGACCCTCGTTCTCGACCCTCCGCCGCGTGCCTGACCCGGATTAGTGCTTCCACTCGTAATCGGTGACATAATGGCCCCACATATTCTGATAGTTGACGACGACCCGTTGCTTAGGGAAGTGGCGTCCGCGGCGTTCACCGCCGCCGGCTACAGCGTCGACTGCGCGGAGGACGGCACAAAAGCGCTCGCCACGCTGCGCCGGGAACCGGCCGAGCTCGTACTGCTTGACATCGCGATGCCCGTCCTCGACGGATTCGAAACGCTTGCGGAGATGAAGGCCGACACCGCGCTACGCGATATTCCTGTCATCATGCTGACGGCGCTGCGGACCGAAAAGGATGTGCGCCGCGCTCTCGCGCTTGGCGTCGCGAGTTACTTCGCCAAACCGTTCGAAGCCAAAACTCTCGTCGACCGGGTGGAACGCACCCTGCGCCGGCAACCAAAGCCCGCGCGGGCCGCGCCGCCCGAACCCAGCGAAGACGCTTGGGAACTGTAACATCAGCTGCTGTTGCCGCGCACCGTCGGCGCACCCCAACCCCGCACGCCTCTGAAGAACTGCCAAGACCCCTGCAGACGCCAGAAATTGTTGATCTGGCGATAGCCGAAATTCTCGGCGACCGCCACCAGTGTTAGGATCGCCAAATCGCGCGCCCGTGGAAAGCGTCGCAACTCCAACTCTTCGAGCGCCAACGACCCGACGCTCAAGAAAACGCCGAACGCGAACGTAACCGCAATGAACGCGAGCACGAACTCAAAATTGAGCCAACCAAAAAGATAAAAGATCGGGATCAAAACATACCCCATGAGTTCGACCACGGGCCCCAACAGATCGACCAGCACCATCTGCCCCATGCCCATCCACGAAATGCGCCCATAACGCCGGTCGAGCAACATGTCGCTGTGCTTGAACAACGTCTCGAGCGCGCCGCGTTGCCAGCGCCGGCGCTGATTGGCGAGCACGCGCAGGCTCTCCGGCACTTCCGTCCAGCACACCGGCTCCGGAATGAACTCGACCCGATAGTCCTTGCCCTGCTCGCGCAGTGCACGATGAATCTTGATCACGAGTTCCAAATCCTCGCCCACGATCTCAGGACTGTAACCGCCAACCGAAACAGCCACCTGCCGCCGGAAAATGCCGAACGCACCCGAGATAATTGTCAACACGCCCATCCGGCTCAGCGACAATCGCGCCATTAGAAACGCTCGCAGATATTCGATGATCTGAAACAGCGCCAGCGGGCTGCGCGGCAACCCGACTTCCGTCACCCGCCCCGAGTTCGTTTTGCAGCCGCTCTTCAACGGCCACAGCGGAGGCAGCGGCAACAAAAAGAGCTCCTCCACCAAGGGGGGCCCGGCTGGTCGCTCGAGCGCGCCCCCGCCTTGCTCGCCGTTTGCGCTCTTCACCTTCGAGTG
>JANOFM010000167.1:0-5370 GCA_031413635.1 Alphaproteobacteria bacterium
CACGATATGATCCGCCGTAATGCCGAAATGCTTGTAAAGCGCCTCGTAGGGCCCGCTGGCGCCAAAGCTGTTCATGCCGACAAACGCACCGTCGCGCCCGATCCAGCGATCCCAGCTTTGGCTCGATCCCGCCTCGACGGCAATGCGCACGGTCTTGGGATCGATGATGCGGTCTTGATACGACATCGGTTCCGCCGCGAACAAATCCATGCACGGCATCGAAACCACGCTGGCGCCGATCCCTTGCGCTTCCAATTGCTTCTGCGCGTCGAGCGCGATGGAAACTTCCGAGCCCGTGGCGACAATCGTCACGTGATGCTTGGCGCCCGCCGGCGACAAAACGTACGCGCCCTTTGCCGAACGGTTTTCCTCCGAGTGTTTCAACCGCACTTGCGGCAGGTTTTGCCGCGACAGGGCGATGACGCTCGGCGTCTCCGTCGTGCGTAGCGCCAGTTCCCAACACTCGGCGGTTTCCACCGCGTCGGCCGGGCGATAGACGTTCAAATTTGGAATCGCGCGCAACGAAGCGAGGTGCTCCACCGGCTGATGCGTCGGCCCGTCTTCGCCGAGCCCGATGGAATCGTGCGTCATCACATGGATCACGCGCTGATGCATCAGCGCCGCAAGCCTAATCGAAGGCCGGCAATAATCGGCGAAAACCAAGAACGTGCCGGAATAAGGGATCACGCCGCGATGCAGCGCCATGCCGTTCATGGCGGCCGCCATCCCATGCTCGCGCACGCCGTAGTGGATAAAGCGCCCGCGGAAATCGCCAGCCTCGATCGCCTCCATCCCCTTGGTGCGCGTGTTGTTCGATCCGGTCAGATCCGCCGACCCCGCGACCGTCTCGGCCACATGCGCGTTGACGACCTCAAGCGCCAACTCCGATGCCCTGCGCGTGGCAACCGTGATGGGCTTTTCGGTCAACGCCTTGCGATAGGCCGTCAACGCCGGCCACAGCGCCGGATTGATCGCTCCTGCCTGCGCGCGTTCGAACGCGGCCTTCGCCTCGTTGTCCGCGTCGGTGAACCGCTTCAACCAATCGCCGTACTCGTCGTGCGAACGCGCGCCCGCCGCAAGCCACGCCGCGCGGATATTTGCCGGCACCTCGAACAACCCATGCGTCCATCCGAGCGCCGCTTTCGCTGCTGCGGCTTCCTCGGCCCCGAGCGGGCTCCCGTGCGCGCCCGACGTGCCCTGCTTCTTCGGCGCGCCGTAACCGATGATCGTGCGGCACGCGATCAGCGACGGCCGCTCGGACACCTGCGCCGCTTCGATGGCCGCCGCCACCGCCGCCGCGTCGTGCCCGTCGACGCGGCTGGCCGACCATCCCGCCGCCTCGAAGCGCGCCACCTGATCGCCCGATTCCGACAGCGCCAGCGGCCCGTCGATCGAAATCCCGTTATCGTCGAACAGCACGATCAACTTCGACAGCTTCAAATGCCCGGCGAGCGAAATCGCCTCATGGCTGACGCCTTCCATCAAGTCGCCGTCGGACGCGATGACATAGGTATAGTGATCGACCAAATCGCCGCCGAAGCGCGCCTGCAAAATGCGCTCGGCCAACGCCATACCGACTGCCGTGGCGAGGCCTTGACCGAGCGGCCCCGTCGTCGTCTCGACGCCCTGCCCATGCCCGAACTCCGGATGCCCGGCACACGGCGAACCCAGTTGCCGGAACCGCTTGATGTCCTCAAGCGTGATGTCGCTATACCCCGTCAGATGCAGCACCGAATAAAGCAGCATCGAGCCGTGCCCGGCCGACAGCACGAAGCGGTCGCGATCCGGCCAGCGCGGATTCTTCGGATCGAACTTGAGAAATTTCGTGAACAACACGGTCGCCACATCCGCCATGCCCATCGGCATGCCGGGATGGCCCGACTTCGCCGCCTCGACCGCGTCGATCGAAAGCGCGCGGATGGCGTTGGCCATGTCGCGATGGGAAACAGCGGCGGATTGGGGGCTGACCATGAGCATCCGGACATTGGGCCAACGCCGCAAGGCCCGCCCGCCAAGCGAATGGCGAGTGCCGAGACCTGAAAGCGCGAGGCCTGGGAAAAAGCGACCGGACAATGGCCGGACGACGGAGCCCCCGTCAACCCCGCGAAGCCGCGCAATTCTGCGGCATTTGGGGAGGAACGGGGTAATGATCTGAAACGTTCGGTGAGCGGGGAGAAAGTCTAAGTTGGTTCAGGCATCCCCATCACTTCACTGAAAACACGCGATGAATGACGCCGCCGCCGCCAGTGCGCGATTTGCTGACCGAAATAATTTTGTTGAGCCAGCCGTAACGCGGATCGCCCGTTTCGAATTGCGGGCTGGTGCGAAAATAGTAGCGCGCGGCGCCGGCCGGATCGTCGGCCTTTGCGAAGTCGAGCGCATAGTCCCGATTCTCGTCGGCAAACACCATTAGCCCATGCCAGTGCACATAGATGAGCGCGCCGTCGTCGGTCTTGAAGCACATGCGCACGTCGAGCGCGCCGGACCCGTCGCTGCGGATGCGCGACCAGTCTGCCCCTAACATCGGCACGACCTCGCCTTTGAGTCTCGGCCCCTCGAACCGGCCGCCCGCCACATTGACGATCATACGATAGCCCTCCGGCGTCTGGCCCACATGCATGGCCTCTAAGAGTGCGACGCGCGCCTCGAACAGGAATTCGGTTTCCACTTCGAACATGACATTCGCTCCTCAAGTGAGAGACTTGTTGCGTCAGGCCGCGCTCGACGCCCGCCCGCGTCGGCGGCGCAAGGCGGAGGGCGCACAACCATAGAGTCCGACAAAGGCCGCGCTCATGCGTCGCGGATTCGGAAAACCGGCGCGCGCGGCGACCTCGGGGATGGGTAAGTCCGTGTTATCGAGCAGGCGCTTGGCACGCTGGATTCGCAACGTCTGTGCCAATTGCAGCGGCGAGGCATCGAGGTGCTGCGCGAACAGGCGCGACAGGTGACGCGACCCGACGCCAAGCCGCTGCGCTAGCGCCTCCACGCCGCCGTGTTCCAATGCGCCGCCCTGGATCAGCGCCAGAGCGCGCGCGACCGTCGTTTTGGTTCCCTTCCATGCCGGACAGAATGGAGCCGTCTCCGGGCGGCAGCGAAGGCAGGGGCGATATCCGGCGCTCTCGGCTGCCGCGGCCGTCGGAAAGAACTGCACATTCTTCGGCTGCGGAATGCGCGCCCTGCAGACGGGCCGGCAATAGATTCCGGTTGTCGCCACCGCGACGAACACGACACCGTCAAGCGTGGGGTCGCGCCGCGTCATGGCTTCGTAGCGTGCTTCGAACAGGTTCATGCACTGAGCATAGCGTCGCCACCACGCGACGTGCGAGATGTTTGCCGATGATCACGTCCGAAAACGACCGCTGCCACGCGCGGCTTGCTCGCAGCGCGGCTCCCACTGCATGAAGCCGCCGTCACCCCTGCACCACCAGCCGCGACCGCGAGTCCGCCGTCGACAGAATGGCAAGCAAACTCGCCCGCGAAAACGCCACGCACCCCGCCGTCGGCTTGTAGCCGCGCCGCGCCACGTGCAGAAAGATAGCGCTCCCCGCACCGGCCACGACGGGCGCGTCGTTGTAGCCGACCACGACAATCAGATCGTACAAACGATCGTGCCGCCACAATGCCTCCGCGCTCGCGCCATAGGGCAGCCGCACATTCCGATTGTACTGCGGATCGCCCGGCGCATCGCACCAACCGTCGTCGGCGCGAAGCGCCCGCACCGGCAAGCCCGTCACCGGCCGCGCGATGCGATCGGCGCGATAAAGCACCTCGCGCAGCATCCACACCCCGGCGGGTGTCGCCCCGTCGCCCTCGCGCTTGTCGAGCCGTATCCCGCCGCGCCCGATCGCACAGCGAAACCGCCGCGCGCCAACGCGAGCGATGCGCGCAGCCGAAACAACGACATCGACCGGCGCAGGCTCGCTGTCGCCGCGCGCGATGCCCGCAACCGCCATTCCGCCCGCCAAAGTCATCAACGCCCGTCGCGACAAGAGGACAGTCATGGCGCAACTCCGCAGCTCGGTGATAGGAAGAAATCAGGCCCTGCATTAGCATCAAACGACGCCGTTCACACGTCCCGGAGAGCCGGATGCCGTACCGTTTGGCCTTCGCCCTGCGCGCCGCCATGCTCGCGCTTCTTGTCGCGACCGCCGCCGCCGAGCCGATGCCGGCACCTTACGCCGAGCGTCTGAACGCCATCTTCCTCCGCTCGCGCGCCCCCGGCATGGTCGCGGCCGTCGTCGATGGCGAGCGCACCTATGTCTTGGGCCTGGGTCGTGCCCGTGTGGGTGATGATGCGGCCCCCGGCGAGCGTTCGCTTCTACGCATCAACTCGATCTCCAAGGCGATGGCGGGCGAAATCCTCTCGGGCTTGATCGCCGAGCGCCGCATCGCGCTCGACGCCCCGCTTCAGCGTTACGCCCCGCCGGGGCGTTTCGTGCCGCGTTTCCCGCGTGCACGCGCGATCACCTTGCGCGACATCGTCATTCACGCCAGTGGCCTGCCGCGCGATCTGCCGTCTTCGCTCGCGCAGATCTCGCGCGATCGGCGCTGGGATTGGCTCGCGCGCACGCGGCCCTCGCGCGCGCCGGGCCGCGTCGCGCAGTACTCGAATGCGGCCTATATGTTTCTGGGCGATGCGATGGCGCACGCCGCGGGCGAAGATTTCGCGACGCTGTTGGCAACCCATGTGACCGAACCGCAGGGTCTCAGGGACACGACACTCGCCCCCACGCCCGAACAATGCCGCCGCCTGATGACGAACGGGCGCGACGACCGCGCCTGCGCCCCTACGCGCGAGACGGCGGCCAGCGCCGGCGTCTATTCCACTGCCGCCGACATGGCGCGCTGGATGCGCGCCGAACTCGATCGCCCGCGCGCGCCCCTCGTGCAGCGGAGCGAACTCCAGCGTCTGATAGGCATGGACATGGCCGGCCGCGCGGAAGGCATCGGCATGGGCTGGCTCCACATGCGTCTCCGCAAACTGCCCGTGGTGCAAAAGACCGGCGGCGGCGGCGGTTTCATGAACTACGTCGTCCTTGCTCCGTCCCGCCGCCAAGGCATCTTCGTCACCGTCACCCGCACAGACATCGAAATGCTCCGCCGCATCACCCAAGAAACGAACGCGCTGCTGAGCGGCCTCGCCGATGATTATAAGGAAAGATGATTCACACGAACGAACCCACTGAACGCAACGCGAACCACACCGTCCCTACAACCGTGAGTGTGCTTCGCGCTCTCGTTCCACAGTGCGCGCACCGGAAACCTAAAATTAAGAGATTCCGCTAAGCCCGAATTGGCGTATACAGATTCGCCATGTCACGCATTGATTCGGCCATTGCCCGCTTCACCTTAGCGCTCGAACGCCTTGAG
>JANOFM010000168.1:0-74472 GCA_031413635.1 Alphaproteobacteria bacterium
TTGTGGCGCTTGCCCGCCCTGCCCGCTTCGGCCGCGGGGCCCGATTTGCGCGCGCTGGTCGCGGGGTCGGAAGGCGCGTTCGGCGTGATCACCGAAGCGACGTTCCGCATTCATCGTCTGCCGCAGGCGCAGGATTACTCGGCCTATCTCTTTCCCGACTTCGCGAGCGGCGCGCAGGCGATACGACAGATCGTGCAAGAGGAAATTTCGATTGCCTCGATGCGGCTGTCCGACGGGGACGAGACTTTTTTCTTTCAGGCGTTCGGGAAAGTGGGCATCGCGCCGACCCTGAAAGACAAACTTCAGGCGCGGTTCCTTGCGGCGATGGGATTGGGCGAGCGGCCTTGCGCGCTGATAATGGGGCTTGAGGGTGCTGCTCCGAAGGTCGCGTTCGCGCGCAAGGCGGCGCGCGCGATCATCCGCGCCAATCGCGGCGTCTCGGTCGGGCGCGGGCCGGCGCAGCGCTGGTATCAAAGCCGCTTTCACGGACCCTATCTGCGCGATCCGCTGATGGATCGCGGGGTTGGCATCGACACGCTGGAGACGGCGACGCATTGGTCGAATGTCGAGCGCCTGCGCGACGAGGTGCGCGCGGCAATCGACAAGGCGATCCGCGCCAGTGCGCCTTCGAAAGACGGGCGCGGCGTAGTGATGGCGCATATCAGTCATTCCTATCCCGACGGCGCGAGCCTCTATTTCACGTTCCTGTTTCCGCGCGATCTCAAGGACGACATCGCGCAGTGGCGCGCGATCAAGACGGCGGCGTCGGACGCGATCGTGGCTGCTGGGGGCACGATCAGTCATCATCACGGCGTGGGCGAGGATCACACGGGCTGGCTCGAGGCGGAGAAGGGTGCGACGGGAATGGGCGTGCTGCGCGCGGTTAAGCGGGAGTTGGATCCGGCGGGGGTGATGAATCCGGGGAAGATGGTCTCTTAAGCGGAGCGCGATCTGCCGTCATCTCTTTTGGAGGCGCGACGGTGATTGACGATTTACATGACGTCACAAGATGCTGCTTTGGCGACTCACGCCGGGCGAAACCGAGCAGGAACATTCAATGGCTATTTCGCAACTCGTTTTTTTTCTGAACGGCCTTTGGTTCACGGCCGCCTTCGTTCAGTTCAGTTTGGCGCAAACCAACACGGCGAAAATTCTCGTGCCGCGCCATTTGCGCGATAATCCACTGGTGCCTACAGTCAAGGCCAGCGTTGCCTTTCTCGGAGGCATGAACTTATCGTTGGCCGCGTTGGCGCTTTTTCTCGCGGCCGGCCCGCAGCTGTTTCAGGAACCGGCGGAGCAGGCCGCTCTTTTCGCTTTTCTTGCGGCTGCAAATTTCAGCCAATTCTATTTCAATATTCCGATCTTGATGCGCGGTCTCAGGACCGGCGACGCCGTATGGCCCGTTCTCAAGGGGCCAATGCTTAGGATCTTTGTGATCGATGGGGCGTTGACAATTATCGACAGTGCGATGGCGATGATGGTCGGCTTGCAGGGGTAGCGGCGCGAGGGCTAGCACCGCTGCGTGAACCGGTCTGCCACGCGCCGATCATCCGCAAGCGCCGGCTTGAGTGGGTTATGGTCCGACTCTTCCAAGTCAAAATTCGGCGACCGAATGCAACCTTCCGAGCGACGACCTCCCACGGTTTGTTGGCCTCCGTTTGGAGTGCGTGACTTGTCGCGACTACGTATTGTATCATTGCATTTCAGCAAGGGTGTCGTTGCATGAAAGTCCGCAAACTCTAGAGTGCGCATGAAGTGAAAATCGACGCCTCCCTCGTGACACGTCTGGTCGCCGGGCAGTTTCCCTTGTGGGCGGACCTGCCGATCATGCCGGTGAAATTCGGCGGGTGGGACAACAAAACATTTCATCTTGGCGATCGCATGTCGGTGCGACTTCCCAGCGCGGCGCGGTATGCGCAGCAAGTTGAAAAAGAACAGCGGTGGCTGCCGCGGCTTGCGCCCCTGCTGCCTCTTGCGATCCCTGTGCCTTTGGCGATGGGAGCGCCGGCCGAGGGTTATCCGTGGCATTGGTCCGTCTACCGGTGGCTTGACGGCGAGAGCGCCAAGGTTGGGCGTATCGGCGATTTGCGGCAGTTCGCGACCACGCTCGCTCAGTTCCTTGTCGCTCTTGGACGGATCGATGCCACCGGCGGGCCGCCGCCCGGACCGCACAACTTCTTTCGCGGTGGGCCGCCGGCGGTCTATGACGGAGAGACACGGGAAGCGATTGCAGCGCTCGACGGGAAAATCGATGCCGGCGCGGTAATCGCGGTTTGGGATGCGGCCCTCGCGGCCACGTGGCGCGGCGCACCCGTCTGGCTCCACGGCGATGTCGATGCGGGAAACCTGCTTGTCGAAAGTGGACGGTTGAGCGCGGTCATCGACTTTGGAAGTTCGGGCGTGGGCGATCCCGCATGCGACTTGTCGATCGCCTGGACGTTGTTCGAGGGCGAGAGCCGGGAGGCGTTTCGCGAGGCGGTTTCGCTTGACGCAGCGACGTGGGCGCGCGGGCGGGGATGGGCGCTGTGGAAGGCTCTGATCACGCTTGCGGGTTCCCCCGATCAGAACGCCGGCGCAGCAAAAAGATCTCGGCGGGTCATTGATGAAGTGCTGGCCGATCATGAGCGTTTTGCATGATCATACCAAAGACTTGAATTTTCGGCCGCGAGGTCCGGTTCGTAGGGTTAGACCCTCACCCCGGAACGCGTGTTTGCAATCGCACCGGCAGGCCGTCGATGCTTTTGGTGCGGCCGGCGATCTTGGCTAAGCGGTCGGCCTCCGAGATTGTGCTGTGGTATCGACCAAGCGTTGCGCGTTCGCGGTCGTAGGTCATGTGAGGAACGCCCCAGCCGCAGCTGGTTTGAACGCTATCGACGTCGAACTCGAAGATTTGGCGCGTGCCGGGCAGGATCGCGAAATGCCGCACCAATTCGGTCCAGCGTTCGTCTTGCGGGAGTATCGCGCGGCCACGGGCATAGATGCGCAGGATTAGGGCCGGCTGGTCGAAGGCGCAGAACATGATCGTGGCGCGGCCGTCGGCGCTCAGGTGCGCTTGCGTTTCATTGCCCGAGCCGCCGACATCGAGATAACCGACACGACTGTCGTCAAGCACGCGAAAGCAGTCCATGCCTTTGGGGCTGAGATTGATGCGGGCGCCCGGCGCGGCGGTTGCAATGAAAAAGACCGGCTGCTTGGCGATGAAGGCGCGGTGATCGTCGCTCAGCGCGGCGGTGAAATCGGACATGATGCGTCTTTCCTTTAGGCGGCTTTGGCGCGCTTGGTGCCGATCAAACCGGCTTGCCCTAAGAGGCGCGCTTGCGCGGCTGCGCCGCGATACAGGAAGTCTTTGGGCAGGCCCACCCGCAGGCAGGCTTGGCAGGCCGGCGAATTCGGATCAAGCCCGATTTCGGCGAGGGTTCCCGCCGCCTTCAGCGCAAGCCAATCGGCGGTGGTGAGGTCATAGGCTTTGCCTAGAGCGAGCTTGCCGCGGATGAGCGGCGGCAGAATCGACACCGATGCGCGTGCGAGCGCGCGGTGCAGGAACTGCGGTACGTTGGGCGCGGCTTTGCCCGATTGGACGATCGCCAGAAACTCTTCGACGATCGGGTGTGGCTCGAAGCGATCGGCGCGCGCTTCCATCATCGCCATGAAATCGGCCGTCGAATGCGGGCAAACTTTCGTGCCATAGAGCCGGGAGACGGTCGCGCCGTCGGTATAGAAGCGCGTTTGGTCCACCTCCGACACCGGCGCGACGAAGCGTTGATAGGCGGTGAGAAAGCCATAGCCAGCCGTGGCGGCGACCCAATCCATCAGTTCGGTGTCGAGCGCGCGATAGGCCTCGCCCTTCGGCGTTTCGCCCGCGACGCGGGCGTGCATTTTGGTGACACCTTGAATGACGCGGCGCGCGACACTTTCTGGCCCGTAACATCCGACTAACGCGGCAACGCCGGTGCGCATCGAGCGGCCGATCGGGTCGGCTTTGTAGGTCGAGCGATCCCACACGCCGGAACGGATGCGCGCGTCGGCGAACTCCATCAACACCGCGGCGACGCCGCCGATGCCGAGCGCGACCTGGTTCTTGAAGATGCGCCATTGCACCGAATGGGGGCGGTGCAAAGCGGGCTCGCCAGCCGGTTGGCTGTAGTCGATTTTCCAACCGAGATAGGATGTCATTTCGCTCATCGCGGGCTCGGTTCCTATTCGGTGTGATGCGGGCTACCGGCTTCAGCCCGACAACTGTGCCCGACGCCCGCCTGTTCATGCAAGCCGTCCGACTGTGTTGCCGCATCGAGCTCTTGCGGCGCTGTTGCGGTTAACTTCAGGCCGCGCGGGTTTGGGTTATGTGTTGCCTGTGTCGATCCCTGTCAGCTAGTTTTTCGCGGGGGCCAGGGACACCAACGGGACGCGCTTAAATGGACGAACCAAGCGAGACACAATCGACGCCGCATGTGCGCGGCGCCGAGTTGACGGTCGAGTCGATTTTTGCCGCTGCTATCGTCGCGGCGATCATGGGGCTTTCCTATCCCTATATGGTCTTGAAGTTGGGTTTCGGGCCCAACGTATCGGTTGTCTCCGCTTTTTTCGGCTTTGTGATCTTGAGCCTGATCGCACGCAAAAAATACGACCGCTGGCAAAATAACATCGTCCAAACGGCCGGCACCGCGGCGGCGCAAACGGCGTTCATGTGCATTGTGCTTGCCGCGTTCGACATGTTGCGGGAGTCGAAGATCGTTTCGTTCCAACTTAATCCCTCTCCCGAGCAGACTTTTGTCTGGCTGACCACCGCGGGGTGGCTGGGTGTTCTGCTTGCGGTGCCGATGCGGCGCCATTTCATCGTCGACGAGAAGCTGCCGTTCCCGGACGGGATGGCGGCAGCCGAAACGCTGAAAGTGCTCGATCCGCCGCGCAGTGCCGCAAAAACCGATTTGGCCTGGATCCAGGCGATTCGAGCGGCGCGCGTGCTTGGCGCGGGCTTGTTGTTGTCCGGCGGACTGATGCTGCTGCGCGAGGACGCGCGGATGTTCACCCTGGTGCCTGAAGGATGGACGCCGGGCGACTTAACGCTGGGCGAAGCGGGTGCGGCCTTCGTCGTGGCCGCTATGGGCGTCGGGTTTTCCTACAGTCTCTTGAACATCGGGAGCGGCTTGATCATTGGACTGCGCATTTCATTCTGGCTTGCCATCGGCGGCGCGCTGGGGTGGATCGTGGCGCCGTTGCTGTTGGTCGAGAACGGACTTCTGCCCGACCATCCGACGCGCACGCAGGTGCTCTATTTTGTGATGTGGCCCGGCATCGGCATGGTGATGGCGGCGGGAATGACGATCCTGATCGTGCGCTGGCGCTTGCTGGCGGAGGCCTTTCGCGCGTTTGGAAGCGCCAGCGTGTCGCGCGAGGAATTTCCGTTGAGCTTGGTCGTGATCGGCATCGTGTTGCTCGCGGCATTTCTTTGCTATCTGCAAGAGCGCTATTTCGGCCTGCCGATTTGGATGACGGTGGTGGCGATTGTTTTCTCGATCCCGCTGATGCTGGTGGGCTTGCGGGCCCTTGGCGAGACAAATTGGGGGCCGATCAGCTCGCTGTCGAATCTGATGCAGGGTCTGTTCGCGGCCATCGCGCCGGGCAATATCAACGCCAATATTCTGGGCAATGGGACGACCGGTACGATCGCCTCGACGTCGGAAGCGTTGATGCAGGATTACAAGGCCGGATACATCATCGGGTCGACACCGCGCGCAATGACGATCGCACAGTTGTTCGGAACGCCGATCGGTGCGGCGGCGCTGGCCTGGAGCTATCCGATGCTGGTGAGCACGTACGGAATTGTCGGCGAACAGGCACAGCTCGCCGCGCCGACCGCCAGGCGTGCCGCGGGCTTTGCGGAGTTGTTGAACTCCGGCGTCGATAGCTTGCCGGTCGCGGCGCTTGTTGCGATGGCGGTGGCTGCGGTATTGGGCATCGCTTTCGCGCTGATGGAAATGGACTTGCGATGGAAGGCGCTGGCGCCTTCGCCGACCGGCCTCGGCCTTGGCATGTTGCTGCCCTTTGTGGCGCTCTCGACGATATTGGTCGGCGGCATTCTGGGTGCGCTGTGGAACGCGATCGCGCCGCGTTCGGCAGGCGTTTATCTCGTGCCGCTGGCGTCCGGGTTTATCGCCGGCGAAGCGTTGATCGCGGTGCTGGTGCCGGTGTTGCTGTGGTTTGGTTTGGGGGCGGGGTGACGCCGGTCGTGGCGTAAGGACCGTTCCGGGAGCTGTTTACATTCCGAATACGTAGGCATTCATCGACAGCGATCCGAACTCGTACGAGGCGTGAAGCCGCGTGCTTGCCTCGCCAGCCGCCGCGCCGCGCGCCACGAAGATCGGATTGAAATGCTCCGCCGTGGGATGATTGATGTCGGCGTACGGCGCGCTGCGCCGCCAATCGAGGAGCGTTGCGTCGTTGCCAGCTTCGAGCGTCGCGTCGAGCCAGCCGATGAAGCTCGTCGCCCACTCTGCGGGTTGCGGCGTCGGGCGGGCGCGTAGATTATGCGTCGCGCTGCCGGAGCCGACGATCAACACGCCCTCGTCGCGCAACGGCGCCAACGCGCGTCCGATGTCGTAGTGGACTTGCGGCGTGGCGCCGCCGATCAGCGACAGTTGAACAACGGGCAATTCGGCCCGCGGCCACGCCAGCGCCAGCGGCACCCAAACGCCGTGATCGCGGCCGCGCGCTGGGTCGAGTGCCGCGCCCGCATGGCGCAGAAGGGCCGTCGTCCGCTCCGCTACGTCGCGTGCGAGCGGCGCGGGATAGCGCATCTCGTGGAGGGCGGGCGGAAAGCCGAAGAAGTCGTGTATCGTGTCGAGCCCGAGGCCAACGGTCGGACGCGTTTTTTCCCAATGCGCCGAGACCACGAGCACTGCCGCCGGCTTCGCCACCTTGGCCGCCAGCGATCGGAGAAAATCGCTGGCCGGCGTCTTGGCGAGCGCCAGCGTCGGCGCGCCGTGGGAGAGGAAAAGCGAAGGCATACGCATGTTCGTTCTCCGGTTCGCGTTGCCGCTTTCTAACGAGCGGGGCCAAAGAACGTCTCGGCCGGCAAGAACGGAAGCTTGAGCGCGAAGGCGCCAGGTCCGATCAACGCCGAGGCCAGAGATGCGGCCGCCCAGAACACGGGATATTCCCAGCCGCCGCCGTTGGCGCTGAAGACCCAACCGTTCGGCGCATGTTGCAACGCCGCGCCGAGCAGGATCGGGATCATCAGCAATGCCGCCGTGCGGGCATAGACACCGGTGATCAGCGCGATGCCTCCGGCGATCTCGCCGCACATCACGAGGTAGGCAAAGGCGCCCGGATAGCCGATCGATTCGAAGAAGCCGACCGTGCCGGCAACGCCGAAGACGAACACTTTCAAGATCAAGCCGTGGGCAAGCGCGGCAACGCCGAGCGAAACGCGCAACAGAGCGGCGCCGTAGTCTGCATGAGTGGCCATGGTTTCAGTCTCCTTGGTTTGAATGAACGATAAACTCAAAGCGCGATGTCGAAGAGCAGCAGCTCGGCGTCGTCTGCCTGATCTAGGCGCAGCGTCTCGGGCGTCGTGACGGCTGCGCCGTCGCCCGCCTTGAGAGGCACACCGTTCAGCGAAACGGCGCCGCGAGCGACATGAACCCATGCGCCGCGACCGGCGCGCAGCGCGTGCGTTACCGCCTGCCCGCGTGAAAGCAACGCCGCATAGAGATCGACATCGCGATGAATGGTGACCGACCCATCACGACCGCCGCGCGAACCGACGAGGCGAAGTTTGCCGTCCTTCTCCCGATCTTGGAACGCCTTCTGTTCGTAGCTGGGCTTTAGCCCCTCACGTTCCGGGACGATCCAGATTTGCAGAAAATGGACGGGTTCGGCCTTCGACGCGTTGAACTCGCTGTGTCGGATGCCGGTGCCGGCGGACATGCGTTGCACGTCGCCCGGTCTGATCACGGAACCCGTGCCGATGTTGTCTTTGTGTTCAAGCGCGCCCTCGAGAACGTAGGTGACGATCTCCATGTCGTTGTGGCCGTGCGCCGGGAATCCGGCGCCGGGGGCCACGCGGTCGTCGTTGATCACGCGCAACGGACCGAAGCCCATATGCTTGGGATCGCGGTAGTCGCCGAAGGAAAAGCTGTGCCGGCTGTCGAGCCAACCGAAATTCGCTTTGCCGCGGTCTTCGGCCTTTCTGAGGGTCAGTGTCATTTGCCGTCGCCTCGTTGCGTTCGTTGCGGAAGAGTTCGTCCGCCTCAACTTGGCCCTGGGACGAGGTAGATACAATCTGCATTCCAATTGACTTATTGTGCTATGTTAGTTGACAATAGCACATGGACCGCTTTCGCAGCCTTGAGATTTTCGCCGTTACGGCCGAGCGTCTGAACTTCGCCGCCGCGGCGCGCGACCTGAAGCTGACGCGCGCGATGGTGTCCAAGCATATCGCCGATCTCGAAGACCGCCTCGGCGTGCGCCTGTTCCACCGCACGACGCGTCGCGCCAATCTGACGGAGGCCGGCCGCGCCCTTGCCGCACGTGCCGGCCCGCTTGTCGACACGCTCAACGAGACGGAAGACGCGGTGCGCGATCTGCACACGGTGTTGCGCGGCCGGTTGCGCATTAACGCGCCGGTTACGTTCGGCGCCCTGTTCGCCGCGCCGCTGATCGCGCGCTTCCTCGGCGAGCATCCCGGCGTCGAGATCGATCTGACCTTGAACGACCGCGCCGTCGATTTGGTCGAGGAAGGCTACGACGTCGTAATCCGCATCGGCGTGCCCGCGGATTCGAGTCTCATGGTGCGCCGCCTCGCACCGGCGCGGCTCGTCATCGCCGGCTCGCCCGATTATTTGAAGCGCAACGGCATGCCGAAGGCTCCCGCCGATCTTAAGCGGCACAACTGCCTCGGCTACGCCTATTGGTCGCTGCGCGACGAGTGGCAGCTGACGGCCCCGGACGGCAAGCCGGAGCGCGTGAGGGTGAAGGGGTCGCTCGTCGCCAACAACGGCGACGCGTTGCGCGCGGCCGCGCTAGAGGGCGTCGGGTTGATTCTGCAACCGACGTTCAGCATTTGCAACGATCTTCGCGACGGCCGCCTGGTTCCGGTGTTGACGACCTATGCCTTGCGCGAATTGACGGTGCACGCACTCTACGCCCCAGGTGCCGCCCCGAATGCGAAACTCCGCGCATTCATCGATCTGTTGGCGAAGGACTGGGGCGGCACGCCGCCGTGGGAACGCGGGATCGAGAAACGTCCGGCAAAGCTACGAAAGAAGTAGAGATAAAGCTCTCAGTAACGCAGATGTGCTTGACGCTCGCCCGCCCAAGCCCGTTCATCCGGTGTTGTCATTGCCTCTAAGTCTTGCGGCATCGCGGCCGCGTCATCAACCCATTGGCGCAGGAGCGGTGAGCCGTTGATGACGTCGATGGCGAGTTTGCCGTGTTCGTATTCGTAGGGGAAATCGCGCCAGAGCGGATAGGCGGGATACAAGCGGCGGATCGCTTTGAAGGCGAGCGCTTGGATGCGCCAAGGTTTGAAAGCCGCGTGATCGTAGTGCTTAGGATCCTCAGTGTGGATTTGCACGCCGTTGCAGAGTTTTTCGGCGTGTTTGTGGAAGGTGGGCTCGAACCAGCAGTCGCGCAAGGTGCAGCCTTTGAGCCACTTCGGCGCTAGGGCGTGCATTTCTTTCACGACTGCCTTCGCGTCGATGTCGGGAGCACCGAAGAGCTCGAGCGGGCGCGTGGTGCCGCGGCCTTCCGACAGCGTCGTGCCTTCGAGCATCACGGTGCCCGCATAGGCGCGCGCCATCCAGAGGTTTGGCGCGTTGGGGCTGGGGTTGACCCAAGTACGGGTACCCAGCGGCCAGCCGAAGCCGGGCACGGCGTCGGGTTGCCAGCCTTGCATCTCGATGACGCGATAGTCGACGTCGAGCTTGAGCGTTTTGACGAACCATGATCCCAGTTCGCCGAGCGTGAGACCGTGGCGCATCGGCATGGGCCCGGCGCCGACGAAACTTTCCCAGCCGGGACGCAGCGTCAGACCCTCGATCGGCCGGCCGGCGGGATTGGGGCGATCCAAGACCCAGACGGATTTCTTATGCTTCGCCGCTGCTTCCAGCATGTAGCGCAGCGTGGTGATGAAGGTGTAGATGCGGCAGCCGAGATCCTGCAAATCGACAAGCACAATGTCGAACGTGTCCATCATCCCGGCGGTCGGTTTGCGCACCTGCCCGTAGAGGCTGAATACGGGGACGCCGTGAACGGGGTCGTTGAAGTTTGGCGATTCCACCATGTTGTCCTGCTTGTCGCCGCGCAGACCGTGCTGAGGTCCGAAGGCGGCGGCGAGCTTGATGTCGCTGCAGGCAGCCAAGGCGTCGAGCGCGTGGGCGAGGTCTTGCGTCACCGAGGCCGGGTGCGCGACCAGCGCGACGCGCTTGCCCATTAAGGGTGCGCGCAGAGCGGGCTCAGCAAGAAGTCGGTCGATGCCAAATTTCATGGCGGCTCACGCAAGTTCGAGGGCGAATCCGTCGGGGTGATGAAAATCGGGCTTGCCGGGCGGGTGCGCAAGAGCCCAGTAGGATTTTCGGCCGTTCGTTTCCTCGATCACCGCCGAGAGGCCGAGGCGAAACACTGCATCTGCAGATATGCCGGCCAACTCCAGCGAGACTTGCAATGTGAGCCGGTCCGCATCTGATCGCACTTCGATCCGCGGCGCGGCGATCTCGCTTGCGACAGTCATTCCTTCTCTATAGCCGCCGAAGCGATACGCCGCCCATTGAGTCGATGGTGCGAAGTTGAATTCGTGGTAGGCGCCGCCTTGCGAAGCGCGCGCGAAGGCCTCGAAGCAAGTGTGCTTCCACAGTTCGTCGGTGCGGGCGGGCGTGGCTATGGGGGCTAAACGAAGATCGCTTATTCTGCCGATGACGACGTAGGTCAGCGCCAGTTTGCGATGCGAACGCACGACTTCGACTTCGATGCCCGTCACGGCGTCATATCGCGAGTCCGGGTGGGGCACTAACGCTTTGCGCATGATCGCGTTCAGCTGACGCGCACCATGCGTTTGCCGAAGTTGTCGCCGGCCAGGAGACCGATGAGGGCTTTGGGGGTGTTTTCCAGGCCATCCATGATGTCTTCCGGGACTTTGATTTGGCCGGACTTCACCCAGGATTGCAGGTCGCTCATCGCCTTGCCGCGTTCGGCGTTGAAGTCCATGACGATGAAGCCTTGCATCGTCAGGCGCTTGGTCACGATCAGGCCGGGGATGCCGCGGGGACCGTGGCGGGGGGCAGCGCCGTCGTATTGCGAGACCGCGCCGCAGCAGGAGATGCGGCCGTGGTTGTTCATGCGGAACAGACAGGCTTCCAATATGTCGCCACCCACATTGTCGAAATAGACGTCGATGCCTTTGGGTGCCGCCTCTTTGAGCGCGGCGCCGACGGCTTGCGCCTTGTAGTCGATGACCGCGTCGAAGCCGAGGTCACGCAGAAGCCAGTCGCATTTCTTCTGGCCGCCCGCGATGCCGACGACGCGGCAGCCTTTGAGCTTGGCGATTTGGCCGACGAAGACGCCAACGGAACCCGCCGCGGCGGAGACGACGACGGTCTCGCCCGCTTTCGGTTTGCCGACGTTGAGCAGGCCGAAATAGGCGGTGAGGCCCGCGATGCCGTAGACGCTGAGCAGATGCGAGATCGGTTCGATGCGCGGGAGTTTCTGCGCGTGTATCGCGGGAAGTGTCGCGTATTCCTGCCAGCCGGTGTCGGCGAAGACGAGGTCGCCTTTGGCATAGCCCGCGGCCTTTGTTTCGACGACTTCGGCGACGGCACCGCCGGCCATCACCTGCCCGGCCTCGATCGCGGCGCGATAGGTCGCGCCTTGCATCCAAGCGCGGTTGGCGGCGTCGAGCGAGATGAGTTTTGTTTTGAGCAGCAGCTCGCCGTCTTTGGCTTGCGGCATGGCGCCTTGCGCAAGGCGGAAATGTTCGGGGCCAAGTTTGTCCTTCGGCAGTTCGACGATATGGATCTGGCGATTGACGGTCATGGCGTTCGGTCCGTGTTGTGCGACGTGAGAAACGAGAAATGCCTTACACGAAATTGCTAACCTTCGAACGCCTTGCGCAGCGCCTTCGCCGCGTCGGCGATGGCTTCGCGGGCGGTGGGAACGACGCCCGACATGCTGAAAAAGCCGTGGACCATTCCCGGGTAGTCGACATAGACGGCGGCGATACCGGCGCGATTGAGCTTGTCGGCGTAGGCTTTGCCTTCGTCTCTTAACGGATCGAAGCCCGCGGTGACAACATAGGCCTTCGGCACGCCGGAGACGTCGGGCGCGGCCAACGGCGAGACACGCCAGTCGTTCGGATCGGAGCCGGGGGCGTATTGATCGAAGAACCAAGTCATCGCCTGTTTCTCCAAAAAATAACCTTGGGCAAAGGCGTTCATCGAGCCGGTCTCGGCCTTAAACTGCGTCACCGGATAGATGAGCAATTGATAGACGAGTTGAGGACCGCCCTTCTTGGCCATCAGACAGACGACGGCGGCCAAATTTCCGCCCGCAGAGTCGCCGGCCACCGCGATGCGATTGGCGTCGATGCCGAGTTTGGATGCGTTCTCTTCGACCCATTTCGTTGCGGCGTAGCAATCATCCGCCGCCGCCGGGAATTTGTGTTCGGGCGCAAGGCGATAGTCGACGGCAACGACACGTGCACCGGATTCATTGGCCAGCGTGCGGCACAGCGCGTCATGGCTGTCGAGATCGCCGATCACCCAGCCGCCGCCATGGAAATAGACAAGGCATGGCAGCGCCGTGCTGCCGCCGGCGACGGGCGTGTAGACGCGCAGTTTGATGTCGCCGCCCGGCCCCGGGAACGACATGTTTTCGATTTTGCCAATAGCCAAACCTTGAGGCTCAAGCGTTTGGGAGATCATGCGATAGAGTTCGCGGCCTTGTGCGGGCGGCACCTCCCATAGTTTCGGCATGGGGTTGGCCGCCATCTGATCGAGCAGGCCTTTGACTATCGCGTCGAGCGGCATTTTGCGTCTTACCTATGATGAGAAGGCGAGCATCAAATAGGTGCGGCGAGGCGTGTGCAAGGCTTATACGCTCAACTGCGCGGGGCGCTCAACAACTTCGGCGCGATCAATGCGGGCGGGTATCGCGTTGCGTTAACACTTTCGTTCATATGACGATCACGTCCTCCGGCGGCGACTTAGCGTAGAGAGCCTCCACCAGTTTTGCGCGACGGTCGAGCGTTGCGCTTTGATTGACATAACCTTTGTCGGTGATTTCGTGGCCGTCGATCGAAGGCGGTTCGGTCATCAGCATCAGACGCTGGACCTTGCCGGAGGACCCGCCGGCGTTTTTGTTGTGTTTGCGCAAGCCTTCGCGCACGAAGTCGACAATGGATTGCGAGCGCAGGAGTTCGTCGGGGGATTTCCGATCGGTGTCGGTGCAGAGCTCGCGGGCGGCGGCCATGTTGGGCCAAGCGAGAACGGCGACGAACTCCTTGTCGAGACCGGCAATGACGCAATCTTGAATGAGGGGTGAGATTGCCGAGATCACCTCGGCGCGCAAGGTGCCGACCGAAACCCAGGTGCCGGAGGAGAGCTTGAAATCCTCGGTGACGCGGCCATCGAAAACGAGGCCTTTCGCGGGTTCGTGCGGGTCGACGAATTTCGCGGCATCGCCCAGTTTGTAGAAGCCTTCTTCGTCGAACGCCGCTTCGGTGAGGTCGGGGCGGTTCAGGTAGCCAGGCGTTACTGTCGGTCCCTTCACGCGAACTTCCAGTTTTTGACCGTTGGGCACGAGCTTCAGCGTGACGCCGGGGAGCGGCAGGCCGATCAGGCCGACGCGTTCGGTCAGCCAATGCACGACCGTGATGCCTTGGGTCTCCGTCGCGCCGTACATGGTCGTGAGCGCGATGCGATGGCCGGTCGACTTGATCGCGAGCGCCTGCATACGCTCGTAAAGGTCGTCCGAGAGGGTCGCGCCGCCGTAGCCCATGTAGCGCAGCTTGGCGAAGAACTTGTCGCGCAAGCTCTCGTCGCGCTCCATCGCATCAGCCAACATCGTGAATGCGATCGGCGCGGACCCGAAGACCAGCGGCGATATTTCGCGCAGGTTTCGCATCGTCTCGTCGAACATGCCGGGGATCGGCTTGCCGTTGTCGAGATAGATCGTGCCCCCGGAATTCAAGTTTCCGTTGAAGCCGATGTTGCCGGCGGAGATATGGTTCCACGGCATCCATTCCAGGCTTTCGGGAATCTCGTCGGGGTTGGGCGGTTCGGCGCGCAGCGACTCGCCGCCGGCGACGACGGCGCACATCATGCCGTGGGTTTGGATCACGCCCTTGGGCATGCCGGTCGAGCCGGAGGTGAAGAGGTATTTCGCGACGGTCGCGTGATCGATCTTTTCCATCGAGGCGCGCATGGCGGGGCCGGCATTCGTTTCGAGAAGGCTGTCGTAAGCCGTGGATGATAGGTCGGGTACCGGTGTGACGGTGACGATCTCGACGCCGGTCAGATCGAGTGCCTTGATCGCGCGCGCGTAGAGCGGGCCGTTGTCGGCGAAAATCATCTTGGGCTTCGTCAGCTGGGCGACGTGGCGGAGCTTGCCGTGGTCCTGGCTGAACAGCGAATAGGCGACAGAGACGGGGGCGACCGGCACGCGCGCCTTCATCGCGCCCAGCATCATCGCCGCGTGTTCGATCGAGTTGCTCGATAGGATGAGTAGCGGCGTATCGGGGCCGAGCTTGCGGTCGAGCAGCGCCTGAGCAATCGCGCTCGCGCGCCGGTTCATCTCACCGTAGGTGACGAAGCGCCAAGGGCCTTGAGGCGTGCGCTGTGCCAGAAGGTTACGGGTCGGGTGTTCGCCCGCGCGTTGTTCGAGCAGATGCGCGATCGAGCGGTGCATCGGCCCGAGGTCGTGGAGCGAGCGGATGATGGTGGAGCCGTCGGCGCGGCGCTGGGAGTAGATTTTCGGCGGCAGCATCGGCAATGGTTTGAACGGCGGTAGGCTTTTGGTTTGCTGCGTCGCGGTCATAGCGTTCCATCCCAGTTCGCATGCATGGCTTGTTGGGAATTGTATTGCACAGGCGGCGCGCGGTTGTCGCCGGGTTGGCGTCACACAACGGCGCGCATCGTCCCCGGCGCATCCGACAATGCGTCGGCCACGACTTTGAGGCCGCGTTCAAGCGTGGACATGTCGGCCGGCGCTCCAATGCAGAGGCGCAGACCGGAGACTTCCTTGGCATCGACAATCGGTGCAGAGGGCGGCGTCACCGTCACCCCGCCGCGTAGAGCGGCGCCTGCGACGCGTTCAGCCTTGAGTTCGCTCATCGGCAGCCAAACGTGCGGCGCGGCGACGACGTGCGGACCCTCGATCGCTTTGCCCAAAATCTGCCGTGCCAGCTTCGTGCGCGCGACGATGTCCGATTTGACCGACGCGGCGATGTCGCCGGCGGTGCCGTCCTCGATCCATTGGGTGCCGATCAACGCGCCGAAGTTGGCGGGCGCGTAGGACAGCGCGCGCACCGTTCTGATCACGCGCTCGAAGCGACCTTCGTCGGGCGTCAACAGGTAACCGCAACGCAGGCCCGGCGCGATCGTCTTCGATAGGCTCGTGACATAGAATGTGCGCTCCGGCGCCAGTGCGGCAATCATGGGGCCGCCACCGTCGCCACGCGCGAACGGCCCATAGACGTCATCCTCGACGACCGTGAGATCGCGTTTGCGTGCGATAGCGGCTATTTCGCTGCGCCGCTTGAGGCTCATCAGGCGGCCGGTCGGATTTTGCAACGTTGGAATTGTATAAAGCACCCTTGCTCCGCTCGATGCGGCACGGTCGAGCGCATCGGGCAAAAGCCCTTGCTCGTCCATCTTCAAGCCGTGCAATGGCAGGCCGAGTTGTTCGGCCAGCGCCTTCAAGCCGTAGAAGGTCGCGGATTCGGTCATCACCGTGTCGCCGGCCTTGCAGAGGGAGGCGAAGGCGAGCGCCAATGCGTGCTGACCGCTTTCGCAGACGATGAGCCGCCGCCAATCGACGTCAATGAAGTCCACAGACGAGACGAGCCAGTTTGCGCCAGCCTGGCGATGCGAGGTCATGCCGGCGGGCGGCGCATAGTGGAGATGGTCGGTGAGATCTGCGCGACGACGCAGACTGGCGAGCGCATCGCCAAGACGGGCAGCGGCCGGCGCCAAGGATGAAGTGTTGCGACTGAAATCGATGATGGCGTCGGGTTGGTCGGGCGAAACGCTTCGGCCCGCGATGAAACTGCCGCGCCCGACGGTCGCGGTGAGAAGGCCGCGGCGGCGCGCCTCGGCATACACCTTCGTGACCGTGCCGACGCCGATCTTCATGCGGTAGGCGAGTTCGCGCTGCGGGGGCAGCCGCGTGCCGGGGGCGAGTGTTCCCGCGGCGACGTCACGCGCGAGAGCATCGACAAGTTGATCGTGGATCGGCTTTGAACCCTGGCGAAGGGCTGGATGCCACATCGATGTTCTCCGAACTTGTCCTATGAGACAATATCATATTTGACTGACAATTGAACTACAACAATATAGAGACATTGTCGATTTTTGGGCTCGTCGCATGTTGGTCCGCCGAATTCTGCTGGTTTTCATTCTGTTGGGGTTCGCGGGTCTTGGGGTGTGGCTCACCATCTTCCATAAGCCGGCGCCCGATGTGCGCCTGGCCTGCCACTACGGCGCGTACGATCTAAGCGACGGGCGCGTTGTCGTCATCTCGCCGTCGAGCGGGGCGCAGAGTCTGCGCTTTGTCTTTATGGACGGCGATACGGGGCGCCTTCTTCCCATCGCGGGACAAGCCGGCACACCGACAAAGTTCGCAGCCGGGCCGGGGTGGGCTGGCGAAACGCCGGTTCGAGCCACAGCGGAATTCGGCGCATGCGATGGTAGCAAGATCAGCCTCGCGATCGATGCCAAGGCCCTCACCGGCACGCGCCGCGGTTTTGAATTCAGCGACACCGCCTTCGTCAGCCATGGGCAGAAACTCTACGGTCGGTTGGTGATGCCGCGCCTTGACGTCGCCGTTCCGGTTGCCGTGCTGGTGCATGGATCGGAGCGGGATTCGGCGGTCGTGTTCAACCGGCTGCAATATCTATTGCCGGCAAACGGCATCGGCGCGTTCGTCTACGACAAGCGCGGGACGGGCAAGTCGCAGGGATCGTACACGCAGGATTTCGACGTCTTGGCCGACGACGCAGCCGCGGCGCTGACCAAGGCGCGAGAAATCGCGGGCGGGCGTGCAAGGGAGATCGGGTTTCAAGGCGGAAGCCAGGCGGGATGGATCGAGCCGCTCGCCGCGACGAAGGTGAGGACCGATTTCATCTTGGTCGGGTTTGGGCTTGCGGAGAGTCCGCACGCCGAAGACCGCGAAGTCGTGTTCGACGAGTTGCGCGCGGCAGGTTACGGCGAGGACGTGCTCGCCAAGTCGCGCGAGGTTACCGACGCAACCGCGATCATGCTTGGTTCTCACTTCACCAGAGGCTTTGCGGACGTCGACGCGGTCCGCGCCAAGTATGGCCGCGAACCGTGGTTCGAGAAAATCAAAGGCCAATACAGCGGCCTCATCCTTGCCTATCCGAGTTGGCTGCTGAAAATCGCCGGGCCGTGGTTCGATGTGGGTACGCCGATCGACTACGATCCCGTACCGCCGCTTGAGGCCTATCGCGGGCCGCAATTGTGGGCGCTGGCCGGGCGCGACAGCGTGGCGCCGAGCGCCAACACGTTGCGAATTCTGCGCGGCATGCAACCGACGCACCGCGACCTCGACATCGTCCTGTTCCCAACGGCCGATCACGGCATGACCGAATTCGAGGAGAAGAACGGCGCGCGGGTCGATACGCGTTTTTCGAACGGGTATTTTCATCTGATCGTCGATTGGCTGCTGTTCAAAGAACCAAAACTCCGGGTGCAAGGTCCGATCGTATATCAGGGGCGTGCAGCGGAGCCGACGCCGGCTGCGCGACACGTCCCATGAGCGACGCCATGCTATTGGCGCTGGCCACGTTCTGCTTCGTTTCGTCGATCACGCCGGGGCCGAACAACATGATGCTATTGGCGTCGGGCGCGAATTTCGGATTTCGCCGAACGATGCCGCATCTCATGGGGGTATCGCTCGGGTTCGCGGCTATGGTGTTTGCGGTGGGTTTGGGCCTGGGCGGCCTCTTCACGGCTTACCCGGCACTCTATGACGTGCTGCGCGTGATTGCGGTCCTTTACGTGCTTTGGCTCGCGTGGCGGATCGCGACGGCGGACGGGCTTGGCGACAGCGACGGCAGGGCGCGGCCGATGAGTTTCCTCGAGGCGGTCACGTTTCAGTGGATCAATCCAAAGGCGTGGGCGATGGCGCTGGGGGCGACAACGGCGTTCGTGGCGCCAGGCGAGTTCGTCACCGGCGTTTCGATCGTGACCGGGATGTTCACACTCATCAATCTTCCGTGCGTCGCGTCGTGGGCCGGGTTCGGCGTTGTGTTGCGACGTTTCCTCCACCGGCCTTGGGCGTTGCGTACGTTCAATGTGACGATGGCGGTGCTGCTTATCGCCTCGCTCTATCCGATGATCGACGGGTTAGGCGTTAAGGGCGTGCCTTCGAAAGGCGCGGTCGTCAGAGATCAATCGCTGCGCTGAGCGAAGTGAGCGACGAGCCGCCGGCGTAGATGTGCGGGCCATCGAGCACGGGCGGCAGGTCGAGTTGCCGCGCGCGACGCCCAAGGCCGGTCGAGGAAACGCCGCTTCGGCGCGGTCTTTGTGCACGACGCGATCGCTTACATGAAGACAGAACGGGATGCGGCGCGAGCGATCAAGACCGCCTTCGTGCACTGCAAGCCGGGCGCGCGGGCTCTGTTTCAACCGGACGATGTGCGTGAAACATTCAAGCGCGGGCGCGAACGCGGCGGGCACAGCGAAGGTGGACGCGCGTTGCGCTATGTGCAAGCCGCCGGCGAGCCGGCCAGTTCCGCCGCCACCGTCGATGCTACGATTACAACAACGTTGAAAGATCGCGACGGATCGCGGCGGTTGGTGGAGGATCGCCATATCGTGGGCGTGCTCGCGCGTGAAACATGGTTGCGGTTGCTGCGCAGCACGGGAGTTCGCGAGCGGGCAATCGTCGATCCTTGGAAGCGCGTAATTTTTCTTGCGACCAGAGCGTGACGCCGGTGCGGCAATGCGTGGCAGAACAGGCGGGCAACGTTGGCTGAATCTCTGAGTCAAGATCTCAATCGAAAAAGTGCACGCTCGAACCAAGGAATTTTATTTTCTTCACGCGAACACAACGCGGGCGACGCGCGTCGTCGAGCGAATCCAAGCGATGCTCGATGCATTCGTGTCGCGAAAGTTTTGTTCGAACGCGTTTTATGCACGAGGTGCGCTTGACACCGTTGGCAACATGTTCGAAATTATCTTCGCGTTGAAGAGAACGCGACGCTGCCTTGCGGCGAAGTGCCAACCACTGCCCTTCCCCAGAAAGAAATTGCTTTCCCACGGCGGGCGGAAGAGACGGGACAAAAAATGTTCGACAAAAAAACAACGATACGTTTCGGTCAGCAGTTCCAAGCCTTCGCCGCAAGCGCAAGCAGTTTCTCAACTTAGCCGCTGCTTTTCGCGGCCGCGCTTTCAGACATTTCGTTTTTGACGCCGCGTTTTGCGGCTACAAATTTTATCCGGTCACGTACGCGGAACAAGCGTTCGGTTCGCGGTGTCGCGGGATTTTTCTTTTTGAAGCGGATGCAATTCCGCGGACGACCACGAGGGAGAAACAAGACGATGGCCACTCTCGATGCCGAACCCTGGTTTCACGATGTATGGCGGCGCGTGCGCGCGCAATTGCGCGCGGAGATGAACGAGCGGTACTACGACTATTGGATCGGCTCGCTGAGGGTTTTGTCGGCAAAGCCGGAGTTGATCGTTATCGCCTGCAGCAGCCCCTTCCGGCGCGATCAAACTTTCGAGAAATTCGGTCAGCGCATTGCCGACCTCATTGCAGTACACGTTCCCAATCTCGGAAACGTCGATTTCGTCTTCGATCCTGTTGCCCAGGCGGCGGCTCTGCCCCCTTTGGCTCGACATGCCTCAAAAACAGCAGCGTCCAACCCACCCGCCGAGCCGGCGCCGCGTTCCGATACGGCCAAGCCAACCGCGCCGATAGGCGAGCGTCGCGTCTTGATCGAAGATATCAAACGAGGCGTGGCAGAGCACTTTCGCATCACCGTCCGCGACCTGGAATCGCCCAGCCGTAAGCGCGCCATCGTGCGGTCGAGACAGATAGGCATGCTGCTGTCGCGCAGGATCACTGGCCAGTCGTTCCCGGAGATCGCACGCCGGTTTGGAGACAAAGACCACTCAACCGCAATTCACGGCTGCCGAAAGATCGAACGCCAGAGCGCGATCGATCCGATCATGGCAGCGGAAGTGGACGCGTTGATGCGTCTGTTCACCGACTAGCAAGCGGCGGACGAGGCGTTCCATCGCTGGCGGTGACGGAGGCAATTGCGTAGGCTCATTCGGCTGGATGCTTGGAGTGCGCCGACATGGCCGACATTTTCGACAATTATCGCGACGAGTTTCGGGCTCGAATTTTAGGTGGGCGGCCGCGCACGCTGCTCGAAGTCGGGAGCGGCGACGGCGCGTTCCTGAGAACCGTCAAGGGCGAGGTCGACCGTTTGTGCGGGCTCGACCCCAACGCCGAGCATGTTTCGGCGTTGCGCGCGGAGGGATTCGAGTCGGTGCAGGGCTCGGCCGAGCATTTGCCGTTTGCAGAGGGTGAATTCGACGTCGTCGTGTTCTCTTTCACGCCGCATCATGTCGCCGATTGGAGCGCAGGGCTGAACGAAGCCATGCGCGTGGCGAGGCACAGCGTCGAGATTCTGGACGTTTGGTATGACGATACGTTCGCAGATCAGCGCACAACACATGCGCTCGACCGTTGGCTTAAGGCGATCGACCGGCGCACTGGGATGGTGCACAACGACACGCTGTCGCCGGGCGAAGTGCTGGCGCCGGCGGTGGTTCGGCGTGGTGTGACCTACGATTATGCCTGCCGACGCATCGCTTCGCCGGTGAATATCGACGAGATGCTGACGCAGGGGCGCAACTATCTAGCAAAAGTCGACAACGACCCGGTCTTGGCGAAGCAATTCGACGATATCATCGCGAGCGGCCGTCGCGACGGCATGACCGACGAAGGGGCCATTTTGATGACGATCGAGAAGTAGCGTTTCAAGCACCTTTCGCTTGGCGTGCCTGAGACAATCGCGCTTCCGACACCGCGAATTCGGCGCTGGGGCGGGCCCCGGCTCTGGCGTACCAGCTTTTGAGGCAGGCGCATTCATCGGGGATGTCGACGCCGATGAAGCGGGCGAAGTCGAAGGTCGATTGCGCCACAATGTCGGCCATGGTGTAGCGGTCGCCCGCAAAGTAAGCGCGGGTGGCGAGTTCGCGGTCGAACAGGCGGTAGGCGCCGGCGACGATCTTGCGGTTGGCTTCGCCGTACTCATTGAACTGTTGGCCCATGGTGGCGGTCGCCACCGCCGCTGTGAAGGGATGGGTATGGACCCAGATTTGACCCACCGGCATCATCAGGCGGAATTCGATGCGGCGGATCCACATGTCGATCGTGGCCCGTTCCTTCGCAGTGTTACCGAAGAGGTTCGGTTCGGGGTGCAGTTCCTCGAGATAGCGGCAGATCGAAACGCTTTCGGAGAGATGCGTGCCGTCGTCGAGCTCCAAGACGGGAACTTGGCCGAGCGGATTGCGCGCGAGGTGCTCGGGAGATTTGTGGGCGCGCTGCATGAGGGGGGTGGGCACGAGCTCGATGTCGATGCCCTTCTCCTTCAGGAAAATGCGGACCCGTCGCGGATTGGGCGCGGGGTCGGCTTCGTTGTAGAGTTTCATCCTTAGTTGACCCGCCGCGCCTTGCCCGCCCAATAGGGTTCGCGCAGTTCGCGGCGGAGGATTTTTCCGCTCGGGTTGCGCGGCAGGGCCTCGATGAAGTCGACGGATTTCGGCAGTTTGAAGCCCGCGATGCGCGCGCGCGTGAAGGCGATGATCTCCTCGGCCGTGGCCGTTTGACCCGGCTTGAGCACGACGATGGCCTTGACCGCCTCACCCCATTTGTCGTCGGGGACGCCGATGACGGCGACATCGGCCACCGCCGCGTGGCCGAAGACGGCATTTTCAACTTCGGCGGGATAGATGTTTTCGCCGCCCGAGACGATCATGTCCTTGACGCGGTCGTGGATGTAGAGGAAGCCGTCCTTGTCGAAGTAACCGGCGTCGCCGGTGTAGAACCAGCCGTTCTTGACCGACTTCGCGGTGGCCTCCGGCTTGTTCCAATAGCCTTTCATCACCGTGCCGCCGCGGATGAGAATTTCGCCAACCTCGCGGTGTTTGACCTCGCGGTCGTTCTCATCGACGACTTTGATGTCGAGGCCAGGATAGGGTTTGCCGCAGGAGCGCAGGAGATCGTCGCGGTGGTCGCTGGGCGCGAGTGCGGTGCCCGAGCCCACCGTTTCGGTCAGACCGTAGAGTTGGTAGAAACCGCAGGTCTTGAAGATCGATTGGGCCGTCTTCAACAGTTCCTCGGTGATGGGCGAAGCGCCGTAGAATATCTTTTTGACCGGCGTGATGTCCGTCGTCTTTATGCGCGGATGTTGGACCAGCATGAGGATCACCGCCGGAACTAAGAACATCGCGTTGATCTTGAATTTCTCGATGAGGTCGAAAATTTCGTCGGGGGCGACCGTCTTCATCACAATGCCTTTGCAACCCTGCGCCAGCGAGGTCAGACCCATGTTGGCGCCGGCGACGTGGAAGTTCGGCATGGCGATCAGGTTCGGCTCGCCCACCCCGAAGTCGGCCCAATTGGCGTCCTGGCTCGATTTGAAGAAGGCCATGTAGTTGCCGTTCGTCAGCTGCACCCCTTTGGGGTGGCCGGTGGTGCCGGAGGTGTAAAGCTGGATCGCGTCGTCGTCGGCCGAGGTGGTGAGGTTCGGGTCTTTGTCGCTTTGCTTGTCGCGCCATTCGGTATAGGCCGGCCAAGAGACGTGGCCGCCGTCCATGGCGATAATGTGCTTGACCTTGGGGCAATTGGCTTTGATCGCTTCGATCAGGGGCACGAATTCGGCGCCGACGAAGACCGTCTCGCAGCCCGCATCGTTGAGGACATAGACGACTTCGGGGCCCGCCAAGCGCCAGTTGATGCCGACGACGACAGTGTTCGCCTTGCAGGCGCCGAGCAGGACTTCGAAATAACGGTCGGAGTTCATGCCCATATAGCCGACGCGGGCGCCCGGCTTTTGGCCGAGCGCGATCAGGCCGTTGGCGACGCGGCTGGTGTGTTTGTCGAAGGCCGAAAAGGTCGTCTCGCGGCCCTGGAAGAAGAAGGCGGTGGAGTTGCCGCGTTGGCGGGCCTGCTGGCGCGGGATGTCGGCGAGCGTGTTCAGTCCGTTGAAGTCGTACATTTGTATCCTCCCATGACGTCTTTTGTTTGAAACCACTTTAGCGGCGGCGGCCGTAGAGGCAATGGCGGCGGAGAAATTCCTTTCGCCGAGGGCGTGGGCGTAGATAAGGTGGGTGGGACCGCTATCCTTGAAGGAGCCCGACTATGGCCCGCGTGCCGTATCCCGATCCTGCGACCCTGCCGCCCGACATCCGCGAGACTTTGGGCAAAATGGCGCCGCTGAATATCTTTCGCATGATGGCGGGGGGCGAAGAGATGATGCCCGCGTTCCTCAAGCTCGGCAATTATTTGCTGTTCAAGTCGACGCTCGATCCGATCCTGCGCGAGGTCGCGATCATCCGCGCTGGCGTGCTGTCGAAGGCTAAGTACGAAGTTCATCAGCACGAGCGGATCGGGCGCGATCTGGGGATGAGCGAGGCGCTGATCGCGGCGATGCACAAGGGGCCGGACGATCCGGCGCTGACCGAGATGCAGCGGTTGGTCATGCTCTATACCGACGACGTGGTGCGCAATGTGCGGGCGGGCGATGCGACGTTTAAGCCGCTCAACGAACGCCTGTCGTTGCGCGAGATGCAGGAGCTGACGATCACGATCGGGTTTTACATGATGGTGAGCCGGTACTTGGAGACCTTCGACATCGATATCGAACAAGCCGGAACCAAGGGCTGGCCTTTCCCCGACTCGCAGAAGCGCACATGAGCGAGCGGCCGATGGCGCCGGAGTCGCGCGGCGCGGCGCCGGGACGCGGGCGGCTGAAAGGCCGGCGCATCTTGGTCGTCGGCGGCGGGCAGGACGATCGCGGCCAGTCTGATGCGCCGATCGGCAATGGGCGCGCGATGTCGATCCTGTTCGCACGCGAAGGTGCAAGCGTCGCTGTGGCGGATCGAAACATGGACAGCGGATCCGGGACGCTAAAACTGATCGAAGCGGATTTTCGGGGCAACGACGGCTTCTCAGCTGTTGTGCTGACCGCAGACGTCGCAAAACCGGATGACGTCCGCAAAATGGTCAGTGCGGCGGTTGCCGAACTCGGCGGGCTTGACGGGCTGGTCTATAATGTAGGCATCGGTGTCGGCGATCCTTGGTTGGCGGGCGCTACGCCCGACGATTGGGATCGCGTGTTTGCGGTCAATCTGCGCGGGGCGATGTTGACGTTGCAGGCGGCGATGCCGGTGTTGGCGGACGGGTCGTCGATGGTGCTCATTTCATCGATCGCTTCGATCAAAGCCGGCAGCCGCCTGCCCGCTTACGATGCGTCGAAGGCGGCGCTGGGCGGATTGATGCGGCATGCCGGGATCGAGGGCGAACGGCGCGGCATTCGCGTCAACATCATCGCGCCGGGGCTGATGGACACGTCGATCGGGCGCGAGGCGACGCGCGGGCGGCCGGGGCGCGAGAAGACGCCGGTGCCGCTGGGGCGTCAGGGCACGGGATGGGAGACGGCCTATGCCGCGCTCTTTCTTATGTCGGACGAAGCTGCCTACATTACGGGACAAGTTCTCGCCGTCGACGGCGGCATGACGGGATTGCGATGAAAACGAGAGGGTCCAGTGGCGGAGAACGGAACGACTTGGCTTGAAGGAGCGAAGGCGTTGTTGCCGGAGACGGTGACATTGCGGCGCAAGATTCATGAACATCCCGAGCTGGGTCTGCATCTGCCGAAGACAGTCGCCGCGGTGCGCGAGGCGCTCGACGGGCTCGATGTGAAAATCGAAACGGGGCCTTCGACCTCGGGCATGATCGTGACGTTGCAAGGGCCGACGCAAGGGCGCACGGTTTTGCTGCGCGGCGACATGGATGCGCTGCCGATGCCGGAAGATACCGATCTACCATTCAAGTCAAAGGAGCCGGGGCGGATGCATGCGTGCGGGCACGACTCGCATACGGCGATGCTCACAGGCGCGATGAAGTTGCTGCACAAACATCGCGGGCGGCTCGCCGGCACCGTGAAATTCATGTTCCAACCGGGCGAGGAAGGTTATTTCGGCGCGCTGCGCATGATCGAGGATGGCTTGATCGACCGCCATCCGAAGCCCGACGGAGCGTTCGCGATGCATATCACGCCGAATGTGCCGACCGGGATATTCACGGCGAAGGCGGGCGCGTTCATGGCCTCGACCGATACGCTTGAGGTTCGCGTCATCGGCAAGGGCGGTCATGCGTCGGCGCCGCATCATACGGTCGATCCGATGCCGGTCGCCTGCGAGATCGTGCTGGCGCTGCAGAGTTTCGTCACGCGCAAAATAAATGCGTTCGATCCGGTGGTATTGACGATCGCCAAGATCGACGGCGGCACGACAAGCAATGTGATTCCCGAGGCGGTGAATTTATTGGGCACGCTGCGCTCGGTATCGGAAGGTTCGCGGGCGCGGGCGAAAGAGGGATTGAAGAAGCTGATCGAGAAGATCGCCGAGGCGCATGACGCGCGCGCCGAGGTGACGTTGACCCCGGGCTACGACGTGACTGTGAATGACGGTCGTATGGTCGCGCTTGCCGCCGATGCCGCGCGCGGCCTGTTCGGCGAGAAAGGGTTCGTGCCGATGCCTTCGCCGGTGATGGGGGCGGAGGATTGGTCGTATGTCTTGCAGCGCATTCCCGGTTGCATGGTGTTCTTGGGCGTCGCACCCGAGGGCTGCAATCATCATCACGCGGCGCCCTGCCATTCGAACCGCATGATGCTGGACGAAGACGCAATGGCGAACGGGGTTGCGCTCTACGCGGCGGTGGCCGAGCGGTTTCTGGATCAGGGGTTGCCGGCGAAGATGTAGATTCACTCCGTACCGTCAAACGGTACAATCCAATTGACAACTGTACCACCTTGCGGTACAACTTAGCATGACCATCCTGAGCTTCGCCGACGATCAGACGGAGGACCTGTTCTACGGGCGTCGCGTCAAAAGCGTCGGCGCGCAGATCGCGAAGCAAGCGAGGTTGCGCTTGGCTGCTCTGCATGGCGCGCCCACGCTTGGCGCGCTCGCATCTCCCGGTGCCGACCTGAAACAAATCAAGGGTACAAAGATGTTGTGGCAGATGAGGGTAAACCAGCAGGATCGGTTGCGCTTTGTCGTGGTGCGCGACCCGCCGCTGGGGGTCGCCGACGTCTGGTTTGGCGATCCGCATTGACCGAGCCGACAAGGAGCTAAACGAATGAGCAAGAAGACCAAAAAGCCTCGCGCTGGGATCGACTGGGCTCGGTTTGAAAGCCCATTGCCGCATCCGGGCGAAGTGCTTCTCGAGATGTACATGACGCCGTTGGGTCTGACGGCCGGCGCGCTGGCGAAGCTCATGGGCCTTAGCGGCCGGCAAAGGGTCGAGCGCATTGTGCGTGGCCAACAGGCGATCACTGCCGAAACTGCGTTGCGGCTTGGGCGCGTGCTGGATACGAGCCCGGAAATGTGGACAAACATGCAGGCGGCGCATGATATGTCCAAAGCGGCCATTGAGGCGCGCGCGGCGCTTGCACGCATCGCCAAGTACAAAGCTGCGTGAGCGCCGCTCATTCTCGCAGGCGCCGGAAAGCAACGAGGTTGATATGTCTCTGGCGAAGCAAGGGTTTGCCTATCGGCGTGGTCTCACCGATCTCGGGAATGGGAGCTTCGCGTATCTTCAGCCCGACGGATCGTGGGGGTGGTCGAACGCTGGCTTGATCACCGACGGCGATCAGTCGTTGCTGGTCGATACGTTGTTCGACCTGAAGCTGACGCGCGACATGCTAGCCGCGATGCGCGATGCGGCACCGAGGGCGGCGAAACAGATCGGCACGCTGGTCAATACGCATCACAACGGCGATCATTGTTATGGCAACGAACTGGTCGCGGGCGCCGAGATTATCTCATCGTCGCATGCGCTGGAGGAAATGAGGCGCGAGACGCCTGCCTTGCTTGTCGGGTTCATGAAGGCGGCCCCGGGGCTGGGGTTGACAGGGGAGTACCTGCAGCACTGCTTCGGCGCATTCCAGTTCGGCGGCATTACACAGACGCTGCCGACGACGACGTTCACCGGGCACATGAACCGGCAGGTCGGCAACAAAGCGGTCGAGCTGATCGAAGTGGGACCGGCGCATACCGGCGGCGACGTGCTGGTGCATGTTCCGGCCGATCGGACGGTGTTCACCGGCGACATTTTGTTCATCGAGGGCACGCCGATCATGTGGGCGGGGCCGGTCGGCAATTGGATCGAGGCGTGCAACAGGATTTTGGCGCTGGATTGCGAGACAATTGTGCCGGGGCACGGGCCTATCACCGACAAGCGCGGCGTCGAGGCGGTGCGAAACTACCTGACTTACATTCGCGACGAGGCACGCAAGCGTTACGATGCAGGGTTGAGTGCGCGCGATGCGGTGCACGACATTGGGCTCGGCGACTACGATTCCTGGGGCGATGCCGAGCGAATTGCCGTGAATGTGGCGACGCTCTACCGCGAGTTTTCGGGGGATGCGTCGCCGCCCAATGCAGCCGAATTGTTCGCGCAGATGGGCGAAATTTGGCAAAAGAGACACCGTTAGTTCTTGTTCTGTTCGTGTCTACGTTGTAACGTCGCGCTTGTCATCCGATTTACGAAATTGTGCGTATTTCTTCGGGAGTGTCCGCGCGCGCACCTATCTATGTTTGGCGATGAACGAGACGACCATATGGGGGCGCAATGTCTGATGGGCCCGGCCAACGCGAATTGTTGGACCGCTTGAAGATTAACCGAGACGGTGAGGACGACGACGAGGGCGGCAATCGCTGGCTGATCGTGGGGTTCGTCACCGTTTGCGCACTGCTGGCGGCAGGCGCGATCTATGCGTTTTGGCCGATGCGGGGCCAATCCGATGCCGGGGCCTCCGAAACGAGCGCCTCGATAGCGGGCGATGCCAAGCCATCGTCTGTCCAGGTGCCGCTCGGCCCTTCTGCAGGCGGGGTGTTGTCGGCGTCGGGCTATGTGACGGCGCGGCGGTTGGCGACGGTGTCGGCGGAAATTACCGGCCGCGTTCTGGAAGTACTGGTCGAGGAAGGTATGACCGTGACGGCGGACCAGGTATTGGCGCGGCTCGATCCGTCGCTGGCGCGGATCGAAGTGGATTCGTCGCAAGCCGGTGTCAGAACGGCGCGCGGCGCGGTTAGTGCCGCAGAGTCCGATCAGGCCGAGGCGCAGCGCGTTCTGGAACGCATTCGGGGCATCAAGAGCGATTTTGCCAGCAAAGCCGACAACACGCGCGTCGAAGCGGCGGCGAAAAGCGCCGCGGCGCGTCTGGTCCAAGCGCAAGGCAATTTGGCCTCGGCGCAACAGAACCTGGCGCGGGCGCGTACGCTGCTCGACAAGCATGAAATTCGCGCGCCGTTTGCCGGCGTGGTTACGACGAAAGACGCGCAGCCCGGAGAAATCGTTTCGCCGTCGGCAGCCGGCGGCGGGTTCACGCGTACCGGCATTTGCACGATCGTCGACATGAACTCGCTTGAGGTCGAAGTCGAGGTCAACGAGTCCTTCATCAGCCGCGTCAAGCCCGGACAGAAAGCGAGCGCGACGTTGGATGCCTATCCGGAATGGGAAATTCCGGCCTCCGTCGCCGCGATCATTCCGACCGCCAACCGCGACAAGGCGACGGTCAAGGTGCGGGTCACCATCCAGACCGGCGATCCGCGCATCTTGCCCGAGATGGCGGCAAAGGTGATTTTCTACGACGACGCAAAGCCCCCCTCGCCCGCCGCGGCGCCGGCGCCCCGCCCGCAAGGAACCGCTCCATGATCGAACCGCTCATCGTCATCAAAGGTGTCGGCAAGCGCTATATGCGCGGCAAGCAGAGCGTGCAGATTTTCGATCACCTCGACATGACGATCCCGCGGCAGGATTTCGTGGCGATCATGGGACCGTCGGGATCAGGCAAGACGACACTGCTCAACATGTTGGGGGGTATCGACAGCCCAAGCGGCGGCGCGATCGAGTTCGACGGCAAGCGCATGGACGATCTCGACGAAAGCAAACTCGCCGCGTTTCGCGCCGGGAATGTCGGCTTCATTTTTCAGTTTTACAATCTGATGCCGATGTTAACCGCGTCGCAGAACGTGGAACTGCCGTTGCTGTTGACGAAGCTTGGACCCAAGGCGCGGCGCGAGCGGGTGAAGACCGCGCTTGAGATCGTTGGATTGTCCGACCGGGCGCGGCACAAGCCTTCCGAGCTTTCGGGCGGTCAGCAGCAACGCGTCGCGATCGCGCGGGCGATCGTGTCGGACCCGAAGCTGTTGCTCTGCGACGAGCCGACGGGCGACCTCGACCGCGAGACAGCGGGCGAGATTTTGTCGATGCTGCAGACGTTGAACCGAGATCTGGGCAAGACGATCGTCATGGTGACGCACGATCCGGAAGCCGCGCGCTTCGCCAAGCGCACGCTTCACTTGGACAAGGGGCATTTCAGCGAGAAGGACTTTCGCCAGTGACTTTCATCGATTTGATCCGCAAGAATCTGTTCCGCAAGAAACTGCGCACGATTTTGACCGTGATCGCGATTTTCGTGGCGTTCCTGATTTTCGGCGTGCTGGCGACGTTTCAGAACGCGCTGAACGCCGGGGTCGAGGTTGCGGGCGCGGACCGGTTGATCACCACGAACAGGATCAACTTCACGCTGCCGATGCCGATCGCCTATGCCACGCGGACGGCGTCGGTCTCCGGCGTCAGCCGCGTTGCGCACGCCGAATGGTTCGGCGGATATTATCAGGAGACGCGCAATTTTCTGGTGGCGTTCGCCATCGATCCGCAGAACTACCTTGATATCTATCGCGAGTATCTGATGCCGCCGGCGCAGCGCGAAACGTTCCTGCGCGACAAGACGAGCATTTTGGTCGGCAAAGCGGTCGCGGACCAATACGGTTGGAAGGTCGGAGACCGGCTGCCGCTGAAGAGCAATATCTATCGCCAAAAGAACGGGTCGGACACCTGGGACTTCACGATCGCCGGCATCGTCAGCGGAGACGACGCGCGCGTCGATACGAACTTGGTGATGTTCCACTACGCCTATCTGGCCGACACGCGCAGTTTCGGCGACGGCACGACCGGGTGGATGATCCTCAAGACGACGGACGCGAAAGAGAACGCCCGCGTGATGCGCGAGGTCGACGCGTTGTTCGCGAATTCGGCGTTCGAGACCGAGACGAAGACCGAGCAGGCTTTCAACAAGGCCTTCGCGGAGCAGCTGGGCGATCTCGGCTTTATCGTGACTGCGGTCGTGGGCGCAGCGTTCGTGACCATCCTTTTGATTGTGGGCAACACGATGATGCTGACGGTGCGCGAACGCACCGGCGAGATCGCAGTGATGAAGACAATCGGCTTCACCACAAAGCGCATTTTCGCGCTCGTCATCGGGGAATCGATGCTGCTCGCGGTTTTCGGCGGAGTACTCGGCATTGCGATGGCATGGCTTGCGAGCCTGGCGCTTGCGAGTGCGATGAGCCGCTTCGGGCCGTTCGCGTTCTCGTTCGATACCGCGCTTTTTGCCTTCGCTCTGATGGCGCTGCTCGGATTGTTCACGGGGTTGCTGCCGGCGCTGCGCGCGATGAATACCGACGTGGTGACCGCGCTGGGGAGGAAGTGAGCCGATGAACCGCCTCTTCACCCAGATCGCCGCCGTCACGATGATGAATTTGCGTTCGCTGCCGCAACGGTTGTGGACTTCGCTTGCGACGGTGGTGGCGATCGCGCTGGTCACCGGCGTGCTGCTCGCGTTTCTCGCGATGGCGCACGGGTTTCAGGCGACGGTCGCGGGCACTGGCGCGCCGGACGTCGCCGTCGTCGTGCGCAAGGGAAGCGAAAGCGAGATCAACTCGATCCTGTCGCGCGAACAGGTGCTGTTGATGCAGCAGGCGCCGGGCATTGCCAAGGCCGCCGACGGCAAGCCGCTGATGTCGGCGGAGCTTTACGTCATCGTCGACGGCCTCAAGAAGTCGAGCGGGACGAAGGCGAACCTGCCCTTGCGCGGGCTCGGGCCGCTCGCGGGCGATGTCCGGCGCGGCGTTCGGATTTCGGCCGGGCGCATGTTCCGGCCGGGAACCGCCGAACTCGTGGTCGGGCGCTCGGTCTCGAAGCAGTTTCGCGGCTTCGAGCTTGGGCAAAAAATCCGGCTTGCGTCGCAGAATTGGGTCGTGGTCGGCGAGTTCGACGCGGGCGGGACGGTGTTCGAATCGGAAATCTGGGCGGACGTGGCGCTGCTGCAGGGGCTCTTTCAACGCGGCAGCACGGTGCAGACCATGCGGCTGAGGATGGACGGCCCGCAAGCGCTGGCGGGCCTTCGCGCCTATTCCGACGGGGACCCGCGCCTGAAGCTCGATATCAAATCCGAGGTCGATTACTATGCGCGGCAGAGCCGGAGCATCGGCGATCTCATCCTCTATCTCGGCTGGCCGCTTGCCATAGCGATGTCGTTCGGCGCGCTGGCCGGGGCGCTCAATACGATGTTTGCCTCGGTCGATGCGCGCACGCGCGAGATCGCGACGATGCGCGCCATCGGCTTTCGCGGGTTGCCGGCCTTCATCGGCACGATGGTCGAGTCGCTTCTGCTGGCGGCGGCCGGCGGGATCGTCGGGGCGATCGGAACCTATCTCTTGTTCGACGGCCTAAGTGCGGCGACACTGGGCAGCAATTTCACGCAAGTGGTGTTTTCGCTGCAACTGTCGTCCGATCTCGTGTTGCAGGGTTTGATCCTGGCGCTGGTGATCGGTGTCGCGGGCGGCGTGTTTCCCGCCTGGCGCGCCGCGCGCGTGCCGTTGCTCGCCGCATTCAAGGAGCAATAACGCTTAAAGATTTTTGACGTATTGGATGAAGCCCGCGTTCGTTGCGACGCGGTCGTAGAGTTGGCGCGCGGTTGCATTCGATTCGTGCGTCAGCCAGTAGACCTTTTTGCCGCCGGCCGCCCGTATCACGTCGTAGACGTGCTCGATCAAGGCGTGGCCCATGCCGGTGCCGCGTTCGGCGGGATCGACAAACAAATCCTGCAGATAACACGTCGGGCGGTCGAGCCAGCCGGAGCGATGGAGTATGATTTGCACGAGACCGCGCGCGGTGCCGTCTCGTTCGGCGAGATAGGCAAACATGGGCTCCGCCGGATCCAAGAAACGTTTGAAGGTGACGTCGTATTGCGCCCCGGGCAGCGACGTCTGGTAGAAATCGAGATAGCCCTTCCAGAGCGCCTGCCAGACGGCGCGGTCGGCTCCGACCACCGGACGGATGCGGATTGGGCCCTTGTCGCTCGCCATGCCGAACGCCGTAGCGTTAAGTCCGAAAGAGTTCATCGCCTGCCCCCGCGCTTCGGCGTTTGTTATGTGCTAATTCAAGCTTAACTCGGAATGCACCAGAACGCAGCGTGGAAACATCATGGCCTCACTTATTCTTTACGAGCATCCACTCAGTCCCTATGCGCAGAAATGCAAAATCGCGCTTCTGGAGAAGGGCGTCCCGTTTCAATTGAAGATGCCCGCCGCCATCGGCACGGGCCAAGTCGATGCCGAATTCTTGAAAGCGTCGCCGCGCGGGGAAGTGCCGGCGCTGGTCGACGGCGATTTCGCGATCTTCGATTCGACCGTCATTCTCGAATATATCGAGGACAAGTTTCCGGCACCAGCGCTTCTGCCACGCGATCCGAAGCTGCGCGCCAAAGCGCGGATGATCGAAGATGCGATGGACACGCTCTATGAGCCGATCAACTGGGGGCTTGGCGAGATTCGCTGGTTTAAACGCGCCGAGGGCGAGCGCGCCCGGGTGATCGAGGCGCGCGCGGCGGCCCAGGCGCGCGATTTCTTCGAGTGGCTCGAGCGGCAACTTGGCGATCAAGAGTGGTTCTGCGGGAGGGCTTTCGGTTGGGCCGACCTTTCGGTCGTTCCCTATATCAACGGATCGGCGGGGTTGGGTGTCGGGCCGCAAGCCACGTCGAAACTCGGGCGCTGGCAGGCGCGTGCGAATGCGCGGGCCTCGGTGACCCAAGTGGCGCAGCAGGCCGCGGAATCGATCAAGGGCATGGCGATGGTCGGCGAGGCCGTGCGTCAGCGTCTGTTCAAGCGCGAATATCGCGACCACCGGCTTGAGTGGATGATCCGATCCGGCGGGCTCGACGTCGTGCTCGAAGGACTCAAGGCCGACACGATCCGTTTCTCCAACGAATTCAGGTGATCTTATGAGCGAGATTATTTTCCATCACTATTGGACGTCGCCGTTCTCGGAGAAAATTCGCGTCGTCTTCGGCATGAAGGGGCTTTCGTGGCGTTCGGTCGAAATTCCGAACATGATGCCCAAACCCGATCTGATGCCGTTGACGGGCGGGTATCGCAAAACGCCGGTGATGCAGATCGGCGCCGACGTCTATTGCGACACGCAGTTGATCATCCGCACGCTCGAGGAGCGGTTTCCGGCGAAGCCCGTCGTGCATCACGGCGGGCTTTCCTATGCGATGGCCTTCTGGTCGGACCGGCCGTTCTTTCAAGCCACGATTCCGCTGATCTTCGGCGAGTTGGGGCCCATGCTTCCCGAAGCGTTCAAGAAAGACCGGGAGAAGATGTTTCCCGAGCGCCCGTTCAACTACGAGCAGATGAAGGCGGCGGTACCTGCGTTTCGCGATCAGTGGCGCGCGCATGCGGCGATGATCAACGATTCGCTGGCGCCGCAGTGCAAATTCCTCGCGGGCAACGAGCCCACGATCGCCGACGCGCATTGCCACATGAATATCTGGTTCCTGAAGAACACTCTTTCGGGCGTGGCGGACGGGCTGTTGAAGGAGTTTCCCGCGGTCGCGACGTGGTACGAGCGCGTCAAGGCGATCGGTCACGGCCAGCTTACGCCGATGGACTCGAAGGACGCCTTGCGGATAGCGAAAGGGTCCATGCCGAGCGCAAAGGCGCAGGTCGACGCGCACGATCCCAACGGCCGCAAGCCCGGCGATTGGGTGAGCGTGATGGCGGACGACTACGGTCGCGATCCGGTCGCGGGCGAACTCGTGTTTTCCAATGCCCACGAGATTGCGATCAAGCGGCAAGATCCTGCCGTGGGCGACGTGGTCGTGCATTTTCCACGCGCGGGCTTCTTGGTTATGGCGGCCTAAAGGAGCGAACGATGAATGCACCCGAAGCGCTTCCCGTCGTCGTCGAGACGGCTTGCGGCAAATTGGAGGGCGCGCGCAAAGGCGGCGTCGCCGTGTTCAAAGGCATTCCCTTTGCAATCGCGCGGCGCTGGCACGCCCCGAAAGCGGTGGCGCCGTGGAGCGGCATGAGGTCCGCGCGCGCGGCAGGCGCGGTTGCGCCGCAGAACCCGACAGCGCTTGAAGGGCTGATCGCCAGCGGCGGCAAGACCGTTCAGAGCGTGGACTGCCTGTTCCTCAACGTGTGGACGCCGGCGTGCGACGGGGCCAAGCGGCCGGTGATGGTTTGGATTCACGGCGGCGCGTTCGTGACGGGCGCGGGCAGTCTGGGGCTCTATCATGGCGCCAAGTTGGCGCAGCTCGGCGATGTGGTGATCGTCACCGTGAACTATCGCATGGGCGGACTAGGCTTCTTGCGATTGTCTGAGGTGACGCGCGGTCAGGTGCCGGCCGGTGGCAGCGAGGGGCTGCTCGATCAAATCGCCGCCTTGCAATGGGTGCAGGACAATATCGCGGCATTCGGGGGCGATGCAGGCAATGTCACGATTTTCGGCGAGAGCGCGGGGGGCATGAGCGTCGTGTCGCTGCTCGCCAGCCCCAAGGCGCACGGGCTGTTTCACAGGGCGATCTGCCAGAGCGGCGGCGGGCATATCGCGCACAGCGCCGATCACGCGAACCGCATCGCCGAGGTGTATCTAAAGCATTTGGGCGCCGGCGACGCTGCCGCGCTGGAACGTGCGCCGGTCGAGGCGCTACTGAAGGCCCAAGCCGATTTGCTTGCAGAGGTCGATGCCAAGCAGGATCCACACAAACTGGGAGCGATGGCGTTCCAGCCAGTCGTCGACGGCGAGGTTCTGACACAGCGGCCGATCGAGGCGGTGCGCGGCGGTTCTGCGAAGGGCGTTCAGGTCATCGCCGGCACGACGACCGAGGAATGGAAGCTGTGGACCGCGCTCGATACGCGCTTTCATACGATGGACGAGGACAAGCTCGCACGCTGGGCGGAGCGTATGTTCGGCGATGCGGCGGCCAGCTTGCTCGCGGCGGATCGAGACGGCTCGCCTTACGAACGGTATGTCTCGATGCAGACCAATCGGGCGTTTCGCGAACCGACTTTGCGCTTTCTGGCGGCGCAGGGATACCACGCCCCGGTCTATCAGTACGTGTTCGATTGGCGCTCGCCCGCAATGGGCGGGGCGTTTGGCGCATGTCATGCGCTGGAGTTGGGCTTTGTGTTCGGGTCGCACAGTCTGCCGGGATCGGATCAGTTTTTCGGTTCGGGTCCCGTGGCCGACGCCATCAGCCAGGCGATGATGACAATTTGGACTTCGTTCGCGCACAACGGCGTGCCGAAGGGTCACGGTCTCGATGCGTGGCCGCGTTGGTCGAAGGAAACGCCGACGGCACTGGTGTTCGGCGCGGATTCGCGGCCGGCGCATGCGAGCCGGTTCGAACCGCCGGCAGCTTGGACTGCTCTGCCGGATCGCTTGGTGGGGCCTTAATGCACCGTAGCGTTTAGGCGGCCTGTGTCGATGCGGCTTCGGTGTTGCGCGCTTGGAGCTTCTGCGCGAGATCGCGGCCGACGACGCGATGGATGGCGACCGCGACGAGATCATCCGTTTCGACAAGCTTGCGCAGTTTTTCCATGTCGAAGATGAAGGCGCGCATGGTGTGTTCGACGGTGACGGTCGCGGAAGCCGGGTTGCCGGAGACGAACGCCATCTCGCCGACGAAGGCGCCGCCGCGGAGATGGGCGACGATGTTGCCTTGTGTTTCGACCGCGGCTTGGCCGTTGCAAATTAGGATCAGTTCGGCAACCGGTTCGCCTTCGCGCGTCAGCACCGTGCCGTGCTCGAGCAAGCGCCACGCGCCAGCAGTGACCAGACGCGACAATTGCGTGTCGCTGAAACCGGCGAACACGCCCTGGCGCAGGAGGTGAGCGTGTTCCATGCGCTTGAACTTTCGGCCTTCCGCCGCGAGCCAGTACATCTGGTAGAGATTGATTGCGATAAAGACGACATCCCAGCCGATGCCCGCATGCATCGCGCCGCCCGACATCTGGAAATAAACGATCTCGAGCGACAGGCCGAACACCGCCGTGACGCGCAGCCAATAAATGTTGGTCAGATAGTAAGAGATCGCGATCAGGACATACGACACATGCCCCGGCACATCCGCCCAGATGAAGGGTATTTCGCTCATTCGCGCGCCTCAACTACGTTAGATCTCAAGCATCACCTTACACTGGTGGACGGGTTTGCGCAGCGCCTCGAACGCCGCGGGAAGGCCGTCGAGATTAACGACGTCGGTGATCATGTGTTCGACATCGACGCGGTCTTTCGTAATCATGTCAATCACATAGTCGAAATCGGCGGGGCGGTAGCCGAGAACGAATTGCAACGTCAGCTCTTTCACGATGCCCACGAGCGGCAAGATCATGTCCATTTGCTGGCAGACGCCGGCGACGACAATCTTGCAGTTGCGCGGCGCCATCATCATGGTTTCGTTGATGAGGCCGGGTGCGCCGACGCATTCGAAGATGATGTCTGGGGCACGGCCCGCGATCGCCTCGACTTGCGGCATCAACGCCTTTGAGGGATCGACGGCATCGGTGGCGCCGAAGCGGGCCGCCATTTTGGCGCGCAGTTCGGCCTTGTCGCTGACGATGACGTGCCGGGCGCCCAAGAACTTCGCCCAAAGCATCACCGACAAGCCCACAGGTCCGGCCCCGATGACAAGCACCGTCGCGCCGCGTTCCATTTGGGCTTTGTCGACGGCGTGAAGTCCGACGGCTAGCGGTTCGATCATCGCGCCTTCGTGGAAGGTGACGATGCCGGGCAAGCGGTGGGCGCCGGTGGCGCCGATGCGCACGAACTCGGCGTAAGCGCCGTGACTTTGCCCGAGCCCGACGCCGACGCCCTTCTCACATACGCCGAACCCGGTACCGGCGTTGCGGCAGCCCGCGCATTCGCCGCAATAAATGTAAGGAAAGCCCGCGACGCGTTCGCCGACCTTCCATTGCCCCTTCACGGCGGACCCGACTTCCATGACTTCGCCGGCGAACTCGTGGCCCATCACCGCGCCCGAAGGCATGGGCTGCACCGACGTGGCCTCGGTCATGTGCAGATCGGAGCCGCAGACGCCGCAGTTCCTGACTTTCAGTATTAGGTCTGTGGGACCACATTGCGGGTTGGCAATGGTTTCAATGGCAAGAGGCTTGCCGATTTCCTTGAAGACGGCAGCGCGCATAGGAGCCCTCATCGGTTGTCAATGTTGTGTGTGGCTGACAATATGTCAGTCATCCAGCCATTGCCACTGTCACCAAAGGACCATCGCATGACGATCAAACTGCGTAACGGAATTTTCCTGGCGCCTTTCCATCCGATCGACGAAGACCCAACGCTTTGCATTCATCGCGATCTGGAACTGATCGAGTATTTGGATCGTTTGGGTTATGACGAGGCGTGGGTCGGCGAGCATCATTCGGCGGGGTATGAAATCATCGCGTCGCCGGAGCTGTTCATCGCGGCGGCTGCGGAACGGACGAAGCGCATCAGGCTCGGCACCGGCGTCGTCTCGTTGCCCTATCACAATCCGCTGACGGTCGCTAACCGCATGATCCAGCTCGATCATCAAACGCGCGGACGCGTGATGTTCGGCGTCGGTCCGGGGCTGTTGCCGTCGGATGCGTTTCAAATGGGCATCGACCCCAATACGCAGCGCGACCGCATGGTCGAGGCGATCGACGTGATCCTGAAGTTGTTCGCGGGCGAGCGGGTGACGAAGAAGAGCGAGTGGTTCAACCTGTCGAATGCAATTTCGCAGTTGCGTCCCTACACGTGGCCGCATCCGGAAATTTGCGTGGCTTCGAGCGTGACGCCGTCGGGCGGCAAGCTCGCGGGCAAGCACGGCTTCGGCATGTTGTGCGTGGCGGCGACGCAGACTGGCGGCTACGACGCCCTCGGCATCAATTGGAAGATCGCAAACGACGTCGCCGCGGAGAACGGGCGGAAGATGGATCCGGAAAAGCTGCGTCTCGTCGGCCCGTTGCATATCGCCGAGACCAAGCAGCAGGCGATGGACAACATCCGCCATGGCTTCCACAAATGGGCGGAGTACTTCTCGAAGATCAATCCGGCGGGCGCGACGCAAGACAAGACTGTCGATCCGCTCGAGCAGGGCATCAAGGACGGCGTCATCATCATCGGGACGCCGGACGATGCCGTCGCGCAGATCAAGCGGCTGCAGGCCAAGCAAGGCGAGTTCGGTTGCTTTCTGCAATTGGCGCATAACTGGGCGAGTTTCGAGAACACGAAAAAATCCTACGAGCTGTGGCAGCGGCACGTAACGCCCGTCCTCAATGGCGCGAACGTCAACCGCGCCGACAGCTACCACGACGCCGGCGTTCATTCGGAGAAGTACATCGGCGCGGCCGTCGGTGCCGCTATGGCGACAATCCAAAAACACGCAATCGAACAGGCGACGAAAGACAAGAAGAGCGCCGCCGAATGAAGGACTGAGGACATGGCCGGCATGATCGCTTACCGGGGCGGGTGCCATTGCGGCGCGCTCCTCGTCACATTCGAAACGACGCAGGCACCCGCGTCCATGCAGCGCCGGGCCTGCCAGTGCTCGTTCTGCCGAGCGCATGGCGCCTTGACTGCGAGCGATCCCGACGGCGCGTTGCGCTTCGATGCCGAGGCGGGCGCGCTGGTCCGATATCGTTTCGGATTGAAGACCGCGGATTTCCTGATCTGCGCGCGATGCGGCGTTTACGTCGGCGCGGTGCACGGCGCGGACGACGACATGTGGGGTATCGTCAACGTGAGCGCGTTGCACGACCGCCATGCGTTCATCGCGCCGATCATAGACATCAGCTACGACAATGAGACGGTCACGTTGCGAGGCGACCGGCGCAAGAAACGCTGGACGCCCGTCGAGGCTTTCAATGTTTAGGATTTCTTGCGTAGATAGATCTCGGGATCAACGCGTTCCATCAGGCGATTGGCGATCTTGAGGTGGGCGAAGCCAAACCGCTCATAGAGTCCATGCGCGTCGTGGGTCGCCAATAGCCAACGGCGCAGGCCTTGCAGTTCAGGGTGCGCGACAACCGCTTCCATCAGGCGCTTCGACAAACCTTTGCCGCGATGGGCTTCGAGCACGAAGACGTCGGCAAGGTAAGCAAACGTTGCGCGGTCGCTGATGACGCGTGAGAAGCCGACCTGCCCGTCCTGCGCATGATAGACCGCGAAGTTGAGCGAGTTGGCGATTGCGCGCTCGACGATGTCGCGTGGGATGCCGCGCGACCAATAACTCTGTTCGGAGAGCCAGAGATGGATCAATGGAATGTCCAACCGTGCCGGGTCGGTCGAGATTTCGTAGCTGCCTGCCATGTTCGGTTTTACAACCTGATCTCGCCCGCCCTGATCCGATCGAAGAGTTCGGGTGTCAGCGGGATGTATTGGCTGTCGACGGGGTCGAGGAAGAAGTGCGGATCATTGACGGTGCGCGGGTCGTAGCCGTCCTTCACGAGTTCGACCTTGCGGTGTTTGAATGTGCTGGTGACCTCGATTTCCGGCTGCATACGCAGGAAGATCGGGCGTGCGTAAGCGGCCAAGTTCTTTTCGAGATGGGCTTTGAACTTGGCGAGGTCGAGCGGGGCCGCGGTCACGAGTGCGGCCATACCGGCGCGGCCGTCGGCGCCGGGGACGAGAACGCCGTAGATGTTGGCTTCCTTGACGCCGGGGAAAACCGAAATCGCTTCGGCGACTTCGCTGGTGGCTACGTTTTCTCCCTTCCAACGAAACGTGTCACCTATGCGATCGATGAAGTAGAAATAGCCCTGCGCGTCGCGCTTCAGTAGATCGCCGGTGCGGAACCAGGCGTCGCCCTTTTCGAAGACGTCGCGCAAGATCTTCTTTTCGGTGTCGGTGCCCTTCGAGTAACCCTCGAAGCGGCCGCGATCTTCGTCGATCTTGCCGATCGCTTCGCCCACTTCGCCGGGACCGCACTCGATGCAAAAGCTATCGGGCCCGCGAATGGGTTGTTCGCGCTCGATATCGAAGCGGACGAGCCGCGTCTTGAGCGTGTTGCGCAGATAGTTCGGAATGCGGCCGATCGAGCCGATCTTGCCGTCAAAATTGACCAGCGCGACGTTGCCTTCCGTGGCGCCATAGAATTCGACAATTTGCGGGATTCTGAAGCGCACTTTGAAGGCAGGCCAAATTTCGGGGCGCAAGCCATTGCCCATCACCACGCGTAATTGGTGCTTGCGCTCGAGGGGATGGGGCGGCGTGTTCAACAGATAACGGCAGAGCTCTCCAATGTATTCGAACTGCGTGGCGCCGTATTTCGCACAGTCGTCCCAGAACTGGGTCGCGGAGAACTTGCGTCGGATGATGACGGAGCCACCCACCGTCAAGGTCGAGCCGATGGCGCAAACGCCGCCGGCCGAGTGATAGAGCGGCAGGACGACATACATACGGTCGCGCTCGGTCGAGCTCATGGCGACCGAAAAGCTGTGCATCATCGACTGAATGCGCAGGTGGCTCATGTTGGCGGCCTTGGGCAAGCCGGTGGTGCCGCTGGTATAAATGAAGAAGCACTTGTCACCGGCGGTCATTCCGGCGCGCACGTCTTTCGGCAACGGATCGGCACTTTGTCCGTTCAGGCGCTCGTCGAGGTTTTCGGTGCCCTGAACAGCGCCGCCGGTGGTCCAAACTTGCGGGCGCTCGGCCAAGTCCTTCGTGCTGGTCGCGAAATTTTCGGCGAGTTCGGCACCCAGAACGAGATGTTTGGCGCCGGAGATCGACAGGCTGTGGGCCAATGCCTTTTCTTTGAGATTCGTATTGATGAGGGCGACGGTGACGCCGATCTTCACTAGGCCCGTCCAAGCAAAGAGATATTCAGGGCGATTTTCCATCAGAAGCGCCACCGAATCGCCGCGCTTTAGGCCGATGCTCTGGGCCCAACGCGCATAGCGGTTCGCATGCCCGTCATACTCGCGATAGGTATAGCGCGTGTCTTCGAACCAAATCGCGACATTGTCAGGCCGCACCCGTGCCCAATGTTCGATGATATCGGCCAGGGTCTTCGGCGAGTGCGGTTTGAGCTTGCCGACACGGCTCAACAGGCGCCGCATCGGTCCCAGCACCCGTATTTCTCGCGCAATAGCGCCAAATATGCTCACTCAGAGTGCCCCTGCTCGCTCGACTTGAGCAAATATCTCCCGCATTTGTTTAAGAAACGAACACCACGCTCGCCGTCAATGCGGCGAGCGGTCATGGAGCGGAAGAATTGGGGCGGAAGAATTATGAAGCCTGTTGATCTCGATGAACTCTGGCAAGCGGCGCAGACCCTGGATTTGACCGGGCTAAAATGTCCGATGCCGGCGCTGATCGCCGCGAGGGCCTTGCGTGATTCGCCTCACGGCACTGCGATCGCAGTGAGAGTGACCGACCCGCTGGCGCCGCTGGATCTTCGTCACCTCTGCGACAAGGAGGGTCATACGGTCTTGGCGGAACGCAAAAACGAGAACGGGGCCCTGCTTCTCATCAGAAGCCGGCCCCGCGGGTCGTTTTCAGCGGACTAACTTAAGCGATCGGCGTACCGAGCATGAGCACCATGACGCCGACATACGCGGCAATCGCCAAGGCCGACCACTGGATGACTGTCGTTAGGGTTTGCATTTTTGTCTCCTGTTTCCTGCTTTGGGTTGTCCCGCCGCGAGGGCGGTATCCCGGGGTGAAATCTGTTTTGCGGCCGACGGTCTTAGGCGAGGCTGGCCACGGCTTGGACCGGAAGAGCCAGCGAAAGGGCCGTGTAGAGCGTGATCGCGACGGCCGACCATTCGAGCATCACGGTTAGAGTTCTCATCGCGGTCTCTCCTCTTTCTGTCCGGACCCGTCTGCTTCAGCAAAGGTCCGGCCTTCTTCGGAGCTTGATGTACTAGTATGTTGTTCGTACTACTGATAATTCAACTGCATAGATTGCATGATAGGTCTGCACTACGCGCATGGCTCATCGGTGTGTCAGAAAAATTGTTTTGAATCAGATGGTTAGATATTTCGTGTTGATGGCCCACCGTTAATCTTGTTCACGTCACTGAGAGATGATAATAAATGACTGGTCAGTTATTTTTGTGCGATGAACCAGACGACAACATCTCAGCGATGGAAACGCCGCAAGGAGGCCAGACCGGCCGAGCTGTTGGACGCGGCGGTAAGCGTGTTTGCGGAGAAGGGTTTTGCCGCGGCACGGCTTGACGACATCGCCGCGCGCGCCGGCGTCAGCAAGGGCACGATCTACCTCTATTACGACAGCAAGGAAGCCATTCTACGCGCGTTGATCAAAGCGATCCCGGTGGCACGGGTCGAAAGCATCGCGCAACTGGCCGCGACGGATGCCGGTCCGGCCGATGCAACCTTGCGCAAAGTTCTTCAGCTGGTCGGTGCGGCGATGCGCGATCCGATGCTGATCCAGTTCCCGCGACTGGTGATCGGCGAGAGCGGGAATTTTCCCTGGATCGCGGAGACCTATCGCCGAGAAGTTATCAGCCGCGGCATCGCGATCTTCAGCGGCATCATCGGCAAAGGGATCGAAGAGCGGCGCTTTCGTGCCGTGGATCCAAGACACGCGGCGTTCGCCGCGATGGCGCCGATGCTGTTCGTCGCGATCTGGCGCACGACATTCGAACGTTTCGATGACGTTCCACTCGAGGCACAAGGCCTCATCGATCAGCACATCGAGACGTTTGTCAGGGGGCTTTTGCGCGAGGGCGTGTGATGCGGAAGATGGGTTCGTCGTTGATGTTCGCGGCTTTGGCGATCTCGGGTTGCCAGGAAGCGCCGGCGCCGGCCGCGAACGGATATGCGGAAGGCGAATATGTTTATGTCGCGGCACCCGAAGGCGGTTGGGTCACGCAAATGCTTGTCGTGCGCGGAGCGCAGGTCAAGGTTGGCGATGCTTTGTTCACGCTCGATGCCGAGGCGCAAATGGCGCAACGCGATCAAGCGGCGTCCCAGGTCGCGCAAGCGCAGTCGCAACTTGCCAATGCTCGGAAAGGACGCCGGCCGGACGAGATTGCCGCGATTGAGGCGTCGCTGATGCAGGCCAAAGCCAATCGGACGCTGACAGACAACGATCTGAAGCGGGCGGAAGAGTTGAAGCAGCGAGGTTTTGTTTCGCAGAGCGTGCTGGACGCCAAACGTGCGCTGCGCGATGCGTCCGCCCAAGAGGTGAAACAGGTCGAAGCCAATCTGGCGCTGGCGCGTAAAGGCGCGCGCAGCGACGAACTTGCGGCGGCGCAGGCCAATCTCGACGCCGCCAAAGCTGCGTTGGCGCGCGCCGAATACGGATTGAGTCAACGGCGCGTGCTGTCGAAAGTCGCGGGCCGGGTCGAAGACACGCTCAGGCGTGCGGGCGAATTCGTCCAGCCCGGAGGTGCCGTCGTTCAATTGTTGCCGCCGGAGAACATCAAGGTGCGCTTCTTCGTGCCCGAAGCGGCACGTTCAAAGCTGAGCGTCGGCCGCGAGATCGGCATGGGTTGCGACGGATGCGCGAAAGGTATGAAAGCGCGCATCACCTTCATCGCTTCGGACGCCGAGTTTACGCCGCCCATCATTTATAGCATCGGCTCGCGCGAGAAATTGGTGTGGATGGTCGAGGCGGTGCCGACAAACGACGCGCGGCTAAGCCCGGGGCAGCCGGTCGACGTGATCTTGCCGTGAGCGCCGCGCTCGCCATCGACGTTTCGGAACTGACGAAGAGCTTTGCCGGTCGCAAGGTCGTCGATCAATTCTCCATTCAGGTGCCGCGCGGTCAGGTTTGGGGATTCTTGGGCCCCAACGGCAGCGGCAAGACGACGACGATTCGTTTGTTGTGCGGTTTGCTTGTGCCCGACAGCGGGCGCGGCACGTGCCTGGGGTTCGACATCCGGCGCGAGAGTGCCGCGATCAAGCGCAATGTCGGGTACATGACGCAGCGCTTTTCGTTCTACGAGGATTTGTCGATCCGCGAAAATCTTGACTTCGTCGCGCGCGTCTACGAAATGCGGGACCGCGAAGCGGCCGTCAATCAAGCGATCGAGCGATTGGGTCTCGTGCGGCGAAAAGAGCAGCTTGCCGGCACGCTATCGGGCGGATGGAAACAAAGGCTCGCGCTTGCGGCTTGTATTCTGCACCGGCCGCAACTGCTGTTGCTCGACGAGCCGACGGCGGGCGTCGATCCGCAGGCGCGGCGCGACTTTTGGGACGAGATTCATCAATTGGCGGCGCAGGGACTGACGGTTCTGGTGTCGACGCATTACATGGACGAAGCCGAGCGTTGCGATCGCATCGTCTATCTCGCCTACGGCACCGTGCTAGCGCGCGGTACGGTGGGCGACGTTATCGGCGGGTCGGGGCTGCACACTTGGATCGTGACCGGCGAGGACGTGCGCGGCTTGGCGGGCGAATTGCACGGCGTTGCGGGCATCGACCAGGTGTCCGTCTTCGGGATGACGCTGCATGTCAGCGGCGTGGACGATCCGGCGCTTGAACGGGCCATCGCAACGTTTCGCCATCGGCCGGGGTTCGTTTGGGAGAAATCGCGACCCAGCTTGGAAGACGTGTTCATCAATTTGATGGCGCCCTTCCGCGAACGGCAGACGGTGTAGCAATGTTCGGCATCTCGTTCGCTCGTATTTTCGCCGTGTTCCTGAAGGAACTGATTCAGATGCGGCGCGATCGATTGACGTTCGGGATGATCATCGGCATTCCGGTCGTTCAACTCGTGTTGTTCGGCTTTGCGATCAATTCGGATCCGAAACATCTGCCCACCGCAATCAACGTACACGACCGCAGCGTCTATTCGCGCGCACTGGTGCGGGCATTGGAAAATACCGGATACTTCCGCGTCGAACATGTTCTGAGCGGAGAGCGGGCGGGCGACGCATTGCTGGCCAACGGGCGCGTTGCCTTCGTGGTGACGGTGCCGCCCGATTTTTCGCGTAGTCTTGCGCGCGGCGAGCGGCCGCAGATTTTGATCGAGGCGGATGCAAGTGATCCTTCCGCGGCGGCCAACGCGGTTGCCGCCGTCGCGCAATTGCCGGCAACGGTTTTCAACCGCGACATGACGGGGGCGCTGTCGCCGCTGCGCGCGACGCCGCCGCCGTTCGGCGTCGTCGTGCACCGCCGGTATAATCCGGAAGGACTGTCGGCTTACAACGTGGTGCCGGGTTTGATCGGCGTGATCCTGACGATGACGATGGTTTTGATCACGGCGCTTGCCGTTACCCGCGAGGTCGAACGCGGGACAATGGAAAACCTTCTCGCAATGCCTTTGCAGCCGTTCGAGGTGATGGCGGGGAAAATCCTGCCTTATATCTTCGTCGGCTATATCCAGGTGATCGTGGTGATTACGGCGGCGCTGTTTTTGTTCGGTGTGCCGATGTTGGGAAGCTATTTCGACCTGTCGATCGCGCTGGCGTTGTTTATCGCGGCCAATCTTGCGATCGGGTTCACAATTTCGACGGTTGCCGCCAATCAGTTGCAGGCGATGCAGATGACATTCTTCTTCTTTCTGCCGTCGATCTTGCTGTCGGGTTTCATGTTTCCGTTTCGCGGTATGCCGGATTGGGCGCAGTGGATCGGCGAGGTCCTGCCGAACACGCATTTCATGCGCATCGTGCGTGGCGTGATGCTCAAGGGAAATCACCTGGGCGATATGGTGAACGATTTGTGGCCGCTGCTGGCCTTCATGCTGGCCGCGATGGGATTGGCATTGTTGCGCTACCGGCGCACGCTCGATTAACCCGGCCTCAACCATGGCGAAGCGCGGCTTCGGCGCAATCCCTGGTCCGTTGCAGTTTGAATTAAAACTCTCTTCAGTTTTCCACGTCCTGTGAAAGGACGGCGCGGCATGATGCAGGCGTACCAACACAGGGAGTTCAGCCATGCGCCGCTATGTGCCCGTTCCGGCTTGTTCGCTTCAGGCTCTTCAATTGAGTTTCGGGGGCTAAGACTGTAATGACGTCGCGCGCCATTCTCCGCCTGTTGGCTGTTGCCGCCCTGGCCTTCACGCTGGGCGCTTGCGGCAGCAGCTTCGACGATCCAGGGCCTATCGGCTGGCATGCCCCGGGCGCGAACCCGCGGGTGGTGCGCGGCGGCGAAAAACTACAATGCGTGCCCTACGCCCGCGCGCGTTCCGGTGTCCAAATCTGGGGCGATGCGACCGTGTGGTGGAGCAAGGCAGCCGGGCGGTTCGAGCGTTCCACCTTGCCTGAGACGGGCGCCGTTATGGTTATGCGCGGCTATGACGACGACGATCGCGGACATGTGGCGGTTGTGCGCCGGGTGCTGAACGAGCGCGAGATCGTGGTCGATCACGCCAATTGGCTCAACAGCGGCGAAGTGGGGCTCGATACGCCGGTGATGGACGTGTCGGACGGCAACGACTGGTCCGAGGTCCGGGTCTGGTATGCTCCGGGCCGGCACTATGGCGGCCGAGTTTATGAGGTGACGGGCTTCATCCTTGGGCCGTCGGACGGGCAACGAATGGCTGCTAGGTAATCTCAATCTCTTTTTTCGCCCGCATCTTAACTCTTTGGCGACAACATATTGTGGGTCCAAGGCGGACAAATTCCACATATCGCAAAATAGGTTAACGGTAATCAATCATTAAGTTGACTCCCGCAGCCTGGGGCTGCAGGTAGCGCCGATCAGGGGCGACCGGAGGCGGTTTCAAGAATCGCCTTAGTTGAGGGAGAGTATCGTTGAAACATAACCTCCAGAACTACATTGGGGTACTTATGCTGTTCGGCGTTGGTGTTGCCGGGTGCGCGACAGCTCCATCGGATATCTCGTATGCATTCGCGGAGCCTTCAACTGCAACGTTCGATTTCGTTCCCGACCTGCTTCGCGGATCGACGTCCGGCGACCTAGATGCGAGCGGCAATTGGGCCGCGATAGCGCCCCGGCCCAAGCCCGAAAGTGCGGAAGCTCTGTTGCTAGCGGGGGTCGTGCCCAAGATCTTGGATCCTCAAGCGCCCTTGCAGTGCGTACCGTTCGCGCGCGACGCCTCGGGGATCGATATCCGGGGGGACGCCAAGCATTGGTGGAAGCTGGCGGCGGGCAGATACTCTCGCTCGCGCCACCCGCGGGAGGGCTCGGTTTTCGTCATGCGCGGCTACAAGTCGGCGCGCCGGGGCCACGTGGCGGTTGTCCGCCAAATCCTGAACGAGCGGACCATCGTGGTCGACCATGCCAATTGGGGGAATGACGGGCGCGTCTATTTGAGCGCCCCGGTTCGCGACGAAAGTCCGAAGAACGATTGGAGCCAGGTTCGGGTCTGGTACACACCTACCGACCGCTGGGGCCAGCGCATCTATCGCGCCAAAGGGTTCATCCATCCGACGACCGCAGTCGCCAGCAGTTCGGCGTTGCTAGGCCGCAATTGAAACCAGCCTGGTCCTGAGTTCACCTGCCGCCAGCTCGAACAGGCGGTGCAGGTCGTCGAGTTGCCGTGCGCCGTCGGTATGACATAGATCGTCGGCGCCTGACTCAAATGCGGCCGCGGCGTCGCCTAGCTCTGTCGCGCCGAACAGTCTTGCCGCGCCTTTCAGCGAGTGGGCACGACGGCGCAATTCGGCGAGATCGCCCGACGACAGATCGGCGCGCATCGCATCGAGTTCGCGTTTCTGATTGATCAGAAACGTCTCTGCGAGTTTTTTGACCGCATCGACGGGCATATCGTCTGCTAGCCCCGCCAAGGCCCGGGAATCGAGTGCATGACCGACCGGCGCACGGGCGGGCACATCTTGGTCTCCGGCCGTCGCGGGGCGTTCGTCTAAGAAACGCAAAAGGGCTGCTTCCAGCGTCGCGCGCCGGATCGGTTTGGTCAGATGTTCGTTCATGCCGGCAGCCTTGCAGTTTTCGGCATCTTCCACGAACGCATTGGCGGTCAGCGCCAAGATCGGCTTTGTTTGATTGGGGCCCGCCGCAGCGCGGATGTGGCGCGTCGCCGCGAGCCCGTCCATTTCGGGCATTTGCATGTCCATTAAGATCAAGTCGAACGCTTGCGACGCGGCGGCGTGCACGGCGTCAAGCCCCGTTCCAACCGTCGTTACGCAACAGCCCAGCCGCGCGAGCATGATTTTTGCGGCGAGCAGATTCGTCTCGTTGTCCTCGGCCAGGAGAATTCTTGCGCCGGCGAGGCGGCTACTGGATACCGACGTCGATCGCGAAACAGCGGACGTGTTGTCGCCGAACACGCCGTTGAGCGCTTCGAGCAGAGAGGCTTGCACAAGCGGTTTGAACAACACGGCATCGAACTGAGTGCCGACACCTGACGACAACGTCACGCCATGGCTGATCGAAGAACAGAGCACCAGTTTGATACTATTGCCGCATTCGAGTTTGCGGATTGCCTGAGCGACCTCATGGCCGGACTGTCCCGGCATGTGCCTATCGAGCAAAGCGACGTCGAACGGGCGCCCATTGTTCGCCGCTTCGTCGATGGCAATCATCGCCGAAATACCGTCATGGACCGTCACCACGTTCATGTTCCAACGGCTCAATCGGCGAGCGAGGATTTCACAGTTGAGGGCCAGGTCGTCGACGATCAAGGCGCGCCGGCCGGCGAGCATGGCGGCATCGGCCGCAGCGATCCGCGGCGAGGAGACGGGAAGTTCGATGTCGAAACGGAATATCGAGCCCTTGCCCTGCTCGCTTTCGACGACAATCGAACCTCCCATTGCCGACAGAATTTCCTTGCAGATTGCCAAGCCCAATCCGGTTCCACCGAAGCGGCGCGTGATCGACTCGTCGCCTTGCGAGAATTTTTCAAACAGTTTCGCGCGCGCCTCGGGCGTCATGCCGATGCCGGTGTCGCTGACGGCAAAGTGCAGCTTGCGGTTTTCGCCGTTCGTTTGACCCGCGGCGACAGTCAGCGTGACGACGCCTTCATCGGTGAATTTTACGGCGTTGCCGAGCAAGTTCAGCAATACCTGCCGAAGGCGAGTCGGGTCGCCGCGATAGGCGCCCTCGGCCGCCGGAAGCACGTCGATGCAGATCTCCACGCCCTTTGCGTGCGCCTTGGTGGCAAAGGTTTGGGCCGCACTTTCGATCAAAGGAACCAAGTCGAAGGGAACGTGCTCGAGCGACAGCGAATTGGCCTCGAGTTTCGTGATGTCCAGAATGTTGCCGATGACTTGAAGCAATTGATCGGCGGATGCGCGGGCCGTTTCGGCATGAACGCGCTGTTCGTGGCTGAGCGCGGAATCGAGCAGAATGTCGGTCATGCCGATCACTCCGTTCAGGGGCGTACGAATTTCGTGGCTCATATTAGCCAAAAATGCCGACTTCGCGGCGCTGGCCTGTTCGGCGGCGCGCTTGGCATATTCGAGTTCCGAGACATAGAGCCCGCGCTGCAGCTCGCCTTGCTTCCACAGGCGATTGACGGAGCGCGCGTAAAACAGGCTGCCGGCCAAGAACAACAGAATGGCGGCACCGACGGCAAATTGAATGAGTTGGGTTCGATTTGCGGCCACGCGAACGTCGGCAAAGTCTCTCTTTTGAACATCGAGCGCCAGAAGCATCATACTTGAGATCGCGTCGCTCGCGCTCGAAAAGCGCTGGTCGACCTGCACCATCTCGCGCGCCGCCTCGTCGTGGCGGCCCGCATCAAAGTAGTCGATTACCACGTGCGTGCGGCGCGCGATCTCATCGCCGACGTCGCGAATTGCATTCAACTGCGCGCGCATTTTTGTGCCGGCGCCCGGAGCTTGCCGATCGATCGATTGAAGGGCGTCGCTGATCTCGGTGCCCTCGCCCGTCGTTTCCATGAAGGCCGCGTGCGCGGCGCCGAATCCGGCATAGGCCGACGCCAGCCGCTTTCGCTCGAGCGCCGGATTGCCGGTTTCGAAGATGTGGTTTGCGGGCGAGTCCAGTTCAGTAAGTGTGTTTCGCAGCGTCATCAACTTGGCGACGCTGGCGTTCCAAATTTCAGATTCGACTTCGCGATCCGTCAGCAGTCGCAACGTTTCCTGGCTTAGGCCGAGCGCGCCCAGGCCCGTCGCGATGTTCAGGGCCACGAGAAGGATGAATATGCGCGAAAGCCGCTTGCCGTGGCGCTGGCTGGCAGGTGCTATGGGCGGAGACGATGGTGCTTGTTCGGGCATGTGTGCGTCCGGCGAAGGGACTGTCTAAGCGGCGCTTTCGTCGCGCCGCACCGCCGCTTTTTTCAATAGGGCGTCCGCGCGCGCCCGCAACGCGGCCGGACGGAACGGCTTTTCGATCACGTCGTCGGCGCCGAGTGCCGCCGCCGCAACGAGTAGCGGTTCTTTCAATGAGGCTATGCCCGCGGTCATTGCGAGAATTGGAATCCCGCTCTGCGTCTTGCGAAGGGTGCGGATGAGTTCGAGGCCGTCCTTGCCCGGCATCACGAGATCGGTGACCACGAGGTCGACCGGCTCGGCGTCAAGCCAGCGCAACGCTTGATCGCCGTCGTGCGCGAAATGAATCTGATGATTGCCGCCGGCGAACGCCGCTTCCGCTATTTGGCGGTAAAGCTCGTCGTCCTCGCAAATCAGAATCTTGGCCACATCGGCCCCCTGACAACCGTCTACCGCTCGCCGAAATGGCTGATGCCTCGTTTCCACTATCGCTTCAAATGTGCCAAGGACTGGTTAAGCTGGCGCAAGATGGGGAAATTCCATGGCTAATAATCCGTGAACGGAGCAATCGCACCTCCTCGATCGTTGGCGGGACACATGGACTTCCGGCGGCTTTGGGCGGCCCAAGCGGTCAGTGCTGTCGGCAGCCGCATCACGCGCACGGTGCTCCCGATCGTCGCAATCTCTTCGCTCGGCGCGTCGGCGACCGCGGTCGCCGTGCTCAGCGCGATGGCAACGGCGCCGGGTGTCGTTGCCGCGATCTTTGCCGGGGGCATGATCGACCGCGCGAGAAAGCGCCCTCTGCTGATCGCGATGGATATTTTACGCGCCGGGTTGTTGTTGACGATTCCCGCCGCCGCGCTGTTCGGCCTTTTGACTATGGCCCAGTTGGTGGTCGTCGCCGCGCTGACGGGAACGGCGACCGCGCTTTTCGTTATTGCGAAGTCGGCATATTTGCCGCGGCTGATCGAGGCTCGGCACTTGGTCGAGGGCAACACAAAATTGCAGACAACCGAGGCCGTCGCCGAAATCGCCGGCCCCAGCGTGGCCGGCGTTCTGGTCCAAGCCGTGACGGCGCCGGTTGCAATCATTGCCGATGCGTTGAGTTTTCTCTGGTCGGCGTGGTGGTTGAAGCGGATCGAGGCGGATGAGGTGACTGCGCCGCCGGTCGGCGCGCAGAGTCCGTTGACCGACATTGCAATGGGATGGCGAGCATGCGCCGAGCATCCGATCGTATTCCCGCTTCTGTTGGCGCAAGGCACGTTCGGGCTTTTCGGCGGGTTCTTTTCGGCGATCTACATGATTTTCACGCTGCGCACGCTCGGCCTCGATGCGGCGACCGTCGGTATCATCATCGGCGTCGGCGGGATCGGCGCGCTATGGGGCGCCTTTGTGGCGATGCCGATGAGCCGGCCGCTTGGTATCGGGCGCGCGGTGGTTCTGTGCCTTGCGTGCTGGGTGGCGACGAGCATCCTTATTCCCGCGGCGGAGGGGCGTGGTGCACTGGTCGTTCCGTTTCTGGTCGCTCAACAGTTGATCGGGGACGGCTTTCTGTCGGCTTTCATGATTTTGGCGGTGAGCATCAGGCAGACGGCGCTGCACGCGGATGTCCAGGCGCGCGCGGGCGCGACATTTCAGGTTGTGGAGGGGCTTTCTCTCCCCGTTGGTGCATTGATCGCGGGACCGCTCGCGGATGTTGTGGGGGTGGGCAATGTACTGTGGATTGCTATAGCGGGGACCGGGGTGCCGTTGCTGATTCTGGCGATGTCGCGGCTGTGGACGCTCCAGACGCTTGAGGAATCGCGCATTTCCGCGTGATGGCGGGCACTTGACCCGGATCGCCCGGCCCCGGCACATTCCGCGCCGTCAGGGTTCAAGACCGCTCTCTCACTCCTTAAGGACAATCAGCATGACCCGCAGTGGTTTCGCGCGGCGTTTGGTGCCTGCGCTGTTGCTCGCCGTCTTTGTGACGGCGTGCGGCGGATCGTCAAGCACGCCGGCCGTCGATGCAAAGCAGCTTCAGCAACGTCTCGACCAGTTTGTCGCCGCGGTGACCAAACCCGGGGCCGACGCCGACTTCACCGCGAAAGCGGAAGGCGGCGCCAAGGTCGAAACAAAAGACGACGGCACGGTGATCGGAACGCTGCCGCGGTTGAGCTTTGTGGGCAAGGAAGGCAACACGGCGGTTCTCGACCCCGTGCAGATCCGCTTTAGCAACGGCGGCGACGGACGGGTCAATTTCGACGCGACGTTGCCGAGCACGCTGGCCGTCAAGGACAAGGCGGGCAAGGTCGAGGGCGAGATGAAGATCGGCAGCCAGACGCTGAAAGGCGTTTGGGTCGAGAAGCTGCAGACCATCGACGAGGTCGACATGCGCTTGTCGAACCTTACGATTACATCGACCACCCAAGCCGGCGGCGGAAAGATCGATCAAATTTCGATGAGCGGAAAGCTTTCGCCGACGGGCGGCGGGCTCTACGACGGCAAGTATGAGGGCGCGATCACGGGCTTCAACGTCGACGATCCGGCCGAAAAGACGACCATGAAGATGGGTTCGATCGGCTTTAGCGCGTCGATGAGCGGCACCCGCATGGAAGATTGGGCCAAGGCCGCGAAGGAAGCCGGCTACACGTTGGCCAATCCCGACTTGTTCAAGGTTTGGACCGGCGGTCCGATCGACCCGAAGATGATCGCCTTTATGAAGCGCATGCCCGAGTTCATGGGCGCGGTCGACTATGTCTATTCCATCAAGGGCATCGAGATGGTGCAGGAAGGCAAGCCGCAGTTCAGCTTGAAGACAGCCTCGTTCGGGTTCGGCGCGGCGGGCGACGGCAAAGGCATGACCAAGCTGAAGATGAGCGCCGGGATGGGCGGTGCGTCGGGAAGCGCGGACGATCCGTTGCTGCCGCCGGAAGCCGACGTGCAGGATGCCTCTTTTGAAATCCAAGCTTCAGGCGTGCCGGGCCAAAAACTCTGGGACGTCTACATGGATGCCCTGCCCCAGCTTCAGGCGGAGGCGGCCAAGGTCGCGAGCGAAACGGCTAAAGGCGGGGACGCCACGGCCTCGGGGTCGGCGGCGCTCGAGCAGGTCGGGATGGATCTGTCGGGCAAGTTCATGCAGGTGATGTCGGCCGCGAAACTCGCAATCGCATTGAACAGGCTGAACCTGACGACGCCGACGGCGAAGATGACGGGCCGCGGCGTCGCGACCTATCTGCCGGCGCAAAGCATGATGCCGGAAGGCAAGGTTTCGTTGCGCTTCAGCGGTATCGACGCCTTGGCGAAGGCGATGGAAAGGCGTGGCGCCAAGGACGAAATGGCGCAGCAGATCATGGGCGTGGTTACGGCGGTGCGAGCCATGGGCAAGCCCGATCCGGCTTCCTCGAAGGACGACAGGGCCTATATCATCGATATCGAAATCACCAAGGACGGCAAAGTGCTGGCGAACGGGCAGGATATGCTCGGTCAATAGGTTCTCGCCATCCGACTTCGAACGCGGGCCCGGCGATGCCGGGCCCGTTTCGTTTCAGGATGAGGATAGCGGCGATTGCTCGGCCGTCAGAACCGCGTCGATCAAGCGCATGATTTCGGCGATGTCGGCGATGATGGCACGAGCCCGCGCGATGTCGTCGAGGCGCTGGAACATCGAGCCGAGTTCGAATTTGTCGCCGCCTTCGATCGCAATCAAGAGATCGCCCGCTTCGAAGGCACACCGCAACCGCTTGCCCTTGAACTGCGTCTCGAGCGCGAGCAGGCGTTCCATGAAGACGGGATGGATGAGGTAACGCGCTTCGACTTGATCGTCCGAATAGACTTCGAACGCTTTCTCCAACCGGCTGTCGCCCAGCGCCACACGTTGGAGTTTGGTGGCCCAGCGCTGGAGAAAATTGAAGAGACCGGCGTCGCGCCGAACGACTGTAATGCCCTGGAATTTCTTAGGAAATTCGATGCGAATCAATTGCCCGCGGAACACCGTGTCCCAGCGGCTGCCGTTCTTGGTTTTGACGCGGCGTTCCAGATGTCCTTCGTAAAAGGCGAATCCGCAACCGCGGAAGTCGCCGCGAAAACAATCCTGAAAGCCGGAGCGATCGCAGCCCGGCACCAGCTCGATATCGGTAAAGCGCGCGAATGCATCGGGTTCGAATGCACCGAGATCGTAGGAGCAGCCGATCGCGCCGGCGATCGCATTCAACGATTGTTGCTTGGTTTGCGTTCCCACCGCGCGGAGAGGTTCCATCGCGTACCAATGCGCGGCGGCGAAAGCGGCGGCGCCGAAGATCAAGGCGTTGAACGCATCGTTCCACACATAGAAGGCCGCGCCCGCGATCACGGTCGCGCCCAACGCGCCCCAAACGAAGCGCACGCGGTAAGTGCCCAGCGCGACCAGCCGCCCGCCCTCGTTCCCCTTCAGGATCGGTTCGACGCGGTCGGCGTAGAGCCGGCCAAATTTCTCCTCGTCGAGTTGAAGCAGATCGACCGTCATGCTTCAGGCCGCCGCGGCACGCTCGAGGTCTTCCTTCAGGGTGCGCGGCGCAATCCAGTAGTGCCAGGCGCCCCATAAACCGAAGGCGGAGAAGATGAAGAGCGCATAGCGAACCGCGTCCCTGTCGAAAACGGGTGTCAACAGATCGGCGATGATGCCGACCGCCAACGGTCCGACGCCCAGGCCCACCAGGTTGATGACGAACAGCAACAGGGCGGCCGCCGTCGCGCGCATCCTGACGCCGACCAAATTCTGCACCAACGCGAATGTCGGCGCGAGGTAGAGGCCGCTGACGAGGATGGTGATCGTCATCAGCCATAGGACCGTGACCCGATCGTCCAGCAGGTAGACGGCGATGGTGAAGGGCACCGAGACGACAATGGCCGCGGTGACGACCCAGGCGCTCCAACCCAAATTGCGGCGCGCCATGACGTCGGCGAGATAGCCGCCCATGAACGTACCGATGGCCGCGGTGACGCCGGTTTGAAGCGCCAGATAGTTGGCAACCTCGGTCAGTTTCATGGCGTGCGAGAACTGAAGGAATTTCGCGGTGAACGACAAGCCACCGTAGCCCACGGCGGTGATCAAGGTGGCGCCGATGACGGTGTGTACGAGGGATTTTTGCGACAGCATGAAGCGCGCGACGGTTGAAAGCGAGGGTGCCGCATCCGCGCTTTTGATGCCGCCGTCGGAATGGCCGCGCGGCGGTTCCTTGAAAGCGTAGGCGATGTAGAGCGCCAGCAGCAACCCTGGAACGCCGAGCACGTAGAAGGCCGCGCGCCAACCCCAGGCGTCGCCGACCTGGCCGCCGACCAAGTTGCCGAGCGCGGTGCCGAGCGGCACACCCAGCGAATAGATCGCCAGCGCGGTGCCGCGTTGCTTGAGCGAAAAGAGGTCCGAGATCATCGAGTGGGACGGCGGGCTTCCGCCGGCTTCGCCGACGCCGACGCCGATGCGCGCGATGGCCAATTGCCAAAAGCCCTGCGCCATGCCGCAGACCGTCGTCATTACCGACCATACGACCATCGAGGCGATGAGGATGCGCTTGCGGCTCATGCGGTCGGCGAGCATCGCGATGGGGATGCCGAGCGTTGCGTAGAATAGCGCGAAAGAAAGTCCCGACAAAAAGCCGAAGGCGGCGTTGCCGATCTGCAGATCGTCCATGATCTGAACCGCCAAGACGTTCAGGATTTGGCGGTCGGCGTAGTTGGAAACGTAGACGAGGAGCAGCAAAAGAAGCGCGAACGAGCGGGCCGAGACCAAGGGCTTTGCGGTTTCGACCGCCGCCGTTTGTGGTTGAGGTGCAACCTCCCCAGTGTTCTCGGTCAATGTCGCATCCTCCCGGCATCGTGACTTGTTTCGAGCACAATGCGCGAAAGGGGCGGCATTGCAAGGTGCTCGAGGGTCTGACCGGATGCGGGCGTCAAGCCGGTTCGCGGGCGGTGGCGTTGCCGATAGCGGTGGGCGTTAGGCCGCCGATCCAATAGCTCAGTTCGGACGGGTGATCGACCGGCCAGACGGCGTAGTCGGCGGCCTTGCCGATTTCGAGCGTTCCGGTTTCGCGGTCGAGCCCCAAGGCGCGCGCCGCATTGCGGGTGACACCTGCCAGCGCTTCCTCCGGCGTCAATGCAAACAGTGTCGATGCCATCGACATCATGGTGAGCAACGACAGCGCTGGCGAGGTGCCCGGGTTGCAGTCGGTGGCGATGGCGATGGGCACTTTATGGCGGCGGATTGCGTCGACCGGCGGCCGCCTGGTCTCGCGCAGCGCGTAGAATGCGCCCGGCAACAGTACCGCCACGGCGCCCGACTTCGCCATCGCGGCGACGCCCGTTTCGTTGGCGTATTCGAGATGATCGGCCGAAAGGGCGCCGAACCTCGCGGCGAGTGCCGCGCCGTTCGTGTCGGAGAGCTGGTCGGCGTGAAGCTTGACCTTCAAGCCGAGCGATTTGGCGGCGGTGAAAAAATGCTCCGTCTCTTGCGGCGTGAAGGCGATGTTCTCGCAGAATGCGTCGACGGCATCGGCGAGACCCTCTTTCGCCACGGCACGCAGCACCGCGCCGCTCATCACGGCCACGTAGGCCGAGCGTTTGTTCGCGCACTCCGGCGGCAGGGCATGAAGCCCGAGATAGGTTGTGGCGACGCGGATGCCCGTTTCGGTTCCCAAACGGCGCGCGGTGCGCAGCATTCGAAGTTCGGTCTCAAGATCCAGACCGTAGCCCGATTTGATTTCAATCGTCGTCACGCCTTCGCGCAATAGCGCCCTCAGTCGCAGGCGCGACTGTTCGAAAATGGCCTCATCGCTTGCCGCGCGCGTGGCGCGAACGGTCGACATGATGCCGCCGCCGCCCTTCGCAATCGACTCGTAAGTCGCGCCGTTCAGGCGTTGTTCGAACTCGCTCGCGCGATTGCCCGCGAAAACGAGATGCGTGTGGCAGTCGATCAGGCCGGGGGTGATCCATTGGTTCTTGGCGTCCAAGACCTGGGTCGCGAGCGCGTCGGGGGTGCCGGGCAAATCGCGCATGGGGCCTGCGAAGACGAGGCGCCCGCCCCGAGCGGCGAGCGCCGCGTCTTCGATGGCGCCGTAGGGCCCTGCCCCTTCGCGCATCGTGGCCAAGCGCGCATTGATCCAAAGACGATCCCATTTCATAACGTGCTGCCCTAAACTCGCGCCAGCTTGAGTGAATCGGAGCCAGTATGAAGGTCTATCACGCCGCGCAAGCTTTGGTGCCAGAAGGTGTGCGAAAATCCGTACGCATCGGCGTTGAGGACGGTTTGATTGCGTCGGTCGAGGCGGATGCCGCGTGCCAGGCCGGCGACGAGATCATCAATGGCCTCGTGCTGCCCGGCATGGCGAATGTGCACAGCCACGCGTTCCAGCGCGCGATGGCGGGACTGGCGGAATGGGACGAGGGCGGCAGCGATAATTTCTGGAGCTGGCGCGAGGCGATGTATCGGTTCGCCGAGCGGCTCGAGCCTACGAGCCAGGAAGCGATCGCGCGGTTCCTCTACATCGAGATGCTGAAGGCGGGCTATACGTCGGTCGGCGAGTTTCACTATCTGCACAATCGGTCCGGCGGTGCGCCGTACGCGCCGGCGACGGCGATGGCCGATGCGATTACGGAGGCGGCGCAGGCAAGCGGGATCGCGCTGACGTTGATGCCGACGCTTTATGTTGCGGGCGGAGCGGACGGGCGCGCGCTGAACGAACGGCAGAAGCGCTTCGGCAAGTCGGTCGACGAGTTGTTGAAGTTGCGCGAGGCGATGCGCGGCAAGGCGGGTGTCTCGCAGGTGGGCCTTGCGCTCCATTCACTGCGCGCAGTGCCGCCGGTGTTGATACACGAGGCGATCGCGGGCGTCGAGGCGACGTCGCCGATTCACATTCACGCCGCCGAACAGACCGGCGAAGTGGACGAGTGCGTGCAGTTTCTCGGCGCGCGGCCGGTTGAGTATTTGCTGAAGCACTTCGGCGTCGATAAACGTTGGTGTTTGATTCACTCGACGCATCTTTCGGCCGATGAGACGCGGGGCTTGGCGAAGAGCGGTGCCGTTGCAGGCCTGTGCCCGACGACGGAAGGCAATCTCGGGGACGGGATATTTCCCCTGCCCGACTATCTCGTGGCGGGCGGACATTTCGCCATCGGCGGCGACAGCCACATTGCGGTTGACCCGGCGGAAGAACTCAAGATGCTCGAGTATTCGCAACGTCTGTTGCATCGTCGGCGCAATGTCGGCGCGTCAACGGAGGCGCCGCATACGGCCGCGCGGCTTTGGGCCGAAGCGGCGCGAAGCGGCGCACGGGCGTTGGGTCTCGATGCGGGCGAGATCGCCGTGGGCAAGCGGGCGGATTTGGTGGTCGTGAACACGGAGCATGTGTCGCTCGCCGGACGGGACGGGGCGCAAGCCATGGATAGTTACGTGTTCGTAGCGGGCCGCGATGCCGTTCGCGATGTGATGATCGATGGGCGTTGGGTCGTGTGGGGCCGCCAGCATGCGCTTGAAGGCGCGGCACATCAGGCGTATCGCGACGCGACGTTGCGGATACTGCGCGGCTAGGACGAGAACATGAAAAAGTCGGGCGCGCGCCAAGGCCAGTCGGCATCGGAGCTCATCTCGAAAAGAATCGGCGAACTCGGGGATTGGCGCGGGGAGACCCTGGGCCGGATGCGAAAGCTGATCAAGGAAGCAGACCCGGACAGGAGTGGAAGTGGATGGGCACGCCGGTTTGGTCGCACGACGGCATAGTCTGCACAGGCGAATCCTACAAGAAGGTCGTGAAGCTTACCTTCGCCAAAGGCGCGTCTCTGAAGGACCCGGCGAGTCTGTTCAACTCGAGTCTCGACGGGAACGTGCGCCGCGCGATCGACATCCCCGAAGGCGCAGAAGTCGATGCGGTCGCGTTCAAGGCGCTCATTCGCCAAGCGGTCGCCCTCAACAAGGCGAAACCTGCGAAGAAAAAAGCGAAGTCTTAGGGGATTGCACCCCTGAACAGTTACCAGAAGGCGTCGTCTTCACGTTCGCGCACATCCCGGACACGACGCTCAGCGATCTTGCGGATGAGCGCCCCCGGCAGGGGCTTGCTGTAGGGAATCTGAAGCAGGACTTTGGTCGTCTTGTGCTTTTCCAGTTCCTTGCGAAACGGCTCCAACCCCGCCGCCATCGGCGTGAAGTTGAGGTGCGCTTTGTGCGCGGAGAACGCGAACAGGAATCGGGGCTCCACGAAGAAGGGGGTCCCCCACTTGATCGCCTCCTCGGCCTCCGGCGCGACGCTCTTGAGGATCGCGTACAGCCGGCGCAAATGCGGCTGACCCTCGCGTGGGGCAGCCCGGATGTACTTGGCGATCGTCGTCGGACGCTTGCTCGCCATCTCTTTTGCCTCAGCTACGGACGCAACACCGGGTCCGCGTCCTCGAGAAACTCCGTGCGCTAGCGCCGAGCAGCCACTTCGACCATCAACGTCGGCACGCCTAGGGTTTTGTTGCGGACGGTGAAGACGCGTGTGCCGGGTTTGCGACCAGGGCGAATTTCGGAGATGTCGAAGCCAGCCGCCTTGAGACGCGCGTGGGCGGCGTCGGCGTTTGCGACGCGCCAGGAGAGGCCCCAGAGTTTGTCGGGTGCGGCCGACGGTTCGTCGACGAGGTTGTGCACGATCTCGACGATGAGGTCGCCGCAGCGGAAGAACATCAACCGCGCGCACCACTTGGGTTCTGTGCGATCGAGGCGCATGTCGAGGCCGAGACGCGCGCCATAGAGCGCGGCCACGCGGTTGGGATGCGTCGTGCGGATCACGACGTGGTCGAGGCCGGTGACGGCGCCGTCGCTTGTTGCGGCTGTGCGCGTGAACGGCGGCTGGTTCTTCGCGTATTCGACGAGCGATGTGGGGACGCCATGCGTTGCGACTTCGGCGAGGTCGACGTGGTGTCCTTCGCGGAGCACTCCCGCCGCATCGGTTTCGGCGAAGGCGATGGGCTGGCTCGGCTGCAACGCCCTTCTTTCGCAGGCTCGAAATGTTGCTTCCACGTTGGCGATCTCGAAGGCGATGCCCGCGAGACCTTCCGTACCGTCGTCGGACAGCGACAACTCGAGCGACATGTTGTCGAGGCGGAAAGTCGCGCTCTCTTCACCCGGCGATGATGCACGCGCGAGCAAACGCCCGGTTGCCGCGGTTGCGGCTTCGATGTCGCGCACCCGGATTTTGATGCGGTCGAGCGCGGTGATCATCAAACCAGTGCCTCCAACGCCGCTTTGATCATCGCGCGGATCGCGGTCGTCACTTTCGCGGCGCGGTCGGGGCGGAAGGTAAAGGGAGGGCCTTCGTCCATGTAGATCGTCTGGGCAATTTCAAGTTGGATCGCCTGGATGCCTTTCTTCGGCGCGCCGTAGTGCCGGGTTATGTAGCCGCCTTTGAAGCGGGCGTTCAAAACAGTGTCGAAGCCGCTTTTTTTGGCGGTGTCGAATACGGCTTCGACGATGTCGCTGTCGCAGGATTTTCCGTCGAAGGTGCCTAGGTTGAGATCGGCCAAGCGTCCCTCGAACAGCGACGGCAGGACGCTTTCGATCGAATGAGCGTCCCACAGGACGATGCTGCCGTGGATCGCCTTCAGGCGCGAGAGTTCTTGCGCGAGGGCGTCGTGGTAAGGCTGCCAGAATTTTCGGCGGGCGATGATTTCTTCGGGCGCGGGTGTTGCGCCATCGCGGTAGAGCGGCTCTCCGGAAAAGCTGTCCATGGGCACAAGGCCCGTCTTCTTTTGACCGGCGTAGAGTTCTTGGTCGTCGGGTGGGCGGTTCAGATCGACGACATAGCGTGAGTGCGTGGCTTCAAGGCGCGAGGCGCCGATGGCATCGAGGAATTTGTAGAGGAGCGGCACGTGCCAATCGGTGTCGGGCGCCGTGAGCGCCAGCGGCGTCATTTGCGCGGCCATTTCGGGTGGGATGAAGGTTCCCGAGTGCGGGAAACTAACGAGGAGGGGTATCGCGCCTCTCGTGAGGTGAAACAGCGGTGGCGTGCTCATGTGCCGGACGGCAAATGGATGTGGCCGTCGACCGTTGCGCGATAGCGGCCAGAGTCGACGAGGGCCCGAGCTGCAGCGATGTCGGGGGCGAAGAAGCGATCCATGTCGTAAGGCGCCACACGCTCGCGAATGGCCGCGTGTTCGGCTTCAAGCGTTTTCGAGGATTTCAGCGGGCGGCGGAATTCTATGCCTTGGGCGGCGGCCAAAAGTTCGATCGCGATGATGCCGCTGGAATTCGCGTGCATGTCGGAGAGGCGGCGCGCGGCGAATGTCGCCATCGAGACGTGGTCTTCCTGGTTCGCCGACGTCGGCAGCGAGTCGACGCTGGCCGGATGGGCAAGCGATTTGTTCTCGGAGGCAAGCGCCGCCGCCGTGACGTGGGCGATCATGAAGCCAGAGTTCAGGCCGCCGTCCTTGACCAGGAACGCCGGCAGGTTCGAAAGATGCTTGTCGATCAGAAGTGCGATGCGGCGTTCGGCGAGGGCACCGATTTCGGCGAGGGCGAGTGCTAGATGGTCGGCGGCGAGGGCCACGGGTTCGGCGTGGAAGTTGCCGCCGGAAAGGATGTCGCCTTCATTCGCAAAGACCAGCGGGTTGTCGCTGACGGCATTGGCTTCGATTTCGAGGATCGTCGCGGCATGGCGAAATGCGTCAAGGCAGGCGCCCATGACTTGCGGCTGACAGCGGATCGAATACGGGTCTTGCACGCGGTCGCAGTTTTCGTGGCTCAGTCGAATTTCGCTACCCGCCATCAGGGATTTCAGCGCGGCGGCGGCGTCGATTTGGCCGCGCTGGCCGCGTGCGGCGTGGATGCGCGGATCGAACGGCGTGTCGGAGCCGAGAATCGCATCGGTCGTCAGGGCGCCGGAGACGAGTGCTGCCGAGAAGATATTTTCGGTCGCGAACAGGCCTTGCAGCGCCAGAGCGGTCGAGACTTGCGTGCCGTTGATGAGAGCGAGGCCTTCTTTCGCTTCGAGCGTCAGCGGTTCGAGACCAGCGCGTTGCAGCGCGTCGCTCGCGTTCGCTTCGACGCCGCGATACTTGACTCGGCCGACGCCGATGAGCGCGCAGCCAAGATGGGCGAGCGGCGCGAGGTCGCCGGAGGCGCCGACCGATCCCTTGGCCGGAATTTGGGGCAAGAGGTCGTAGTCGAGAAATTTCTTCAGACGCTCGATTACGATCCAGCGCACGCCCGAAAAGCCGCGCGCCAAACCTAGGATTTTCAGCGTCAGGATTAGGCGGATGGTTTTGTCGCCGAGGTTTTCGCCGGTGCCGGTGGCGTGGCTCAGGACCAGATTTCGTTGCAGCTCGGCGAGTTTGTCTTGCGGGATGCGCTTGTTGGCAAGTTGACCGAAGCCGGTGTTGATGCCGTAGACGGGTTCGTCCTTGCCGAGAACGTTTTCGACAGTCTTGCGCGACGCTTCGACGCCGGCGCGGCAGGCCGGATCGAGGTCGAATGGCTGCTTTTCGCGCGCGATGCGGCGCAGAGTGGTGAGATCGGCTTTGCCGGGGGTGAGTGTAGCCGTCATAAGCGCTCTTCCTGGGAGCGCGGGCATCCTGCCCGCTCTGTTGCTGCGTAGAGAAAGGAAGAGCGGGCGGGACGCCCGCGCTCCCAGGGAAGGTTCGTCATGCGCGGATCATCGGGAGGTTGAGTTTGTATTCCTTAGCGCAGGCGATGGCGTCGTCGTAGCCGGCGTCGGCGTGGCGCATGACGCCGGTCGCCGGGTCGTTCCAGAGGACGCGCTCGATGCGAGCCGCCGCTTCCTTCGTGCCGTCGCAAACGACGACCATGCCGGCGTGTTGCGAGAAACCCATGCCGACGCCGCCGCCGTGATGGAACGAGACCCAGGTCGCGCCGCTTGCGCAGTTCAGAAGCGCGTTCAGCAGCGGCCAGTCGGAGACAGCGTCGGAGCCGTCCTTCATGGCTTCGGTTTCGCGGTTCGGGCTTGCCACCGAACCGGAGTCGAGGTGGTCGCGGCCGATGACGATGGGGGCTTTCAGCTCGCCGCTCGCGACCATTTCGTTGAAGGCGAGGCCGAGGCGGTGGCGGTCGCCGAGGCCGAGCCAACAGATGCGCGCGGGCAGGCCTTGGAATTTGATGCGCTGGGCCGCCATGTCGAGCCAGTTGTGCAAGTGGCGGTCGCGCGGGATAAGTTCGCGAACTTTGGCGTCCGTGCGGGCGATGTCTTGCGGGTCGCCCGAGAGCGCCACCCAGCGGAACGGGCCGACGCCGCGGCAGAACAGGGGACGGATATAAGCGGGCACGAAGCCTGGGAAGTCGAATGCGTTCGTCACACCCTCGTCCTTGGCGACTTGGCGGATGTTGTTGCCGTAGTCGAACGTCGCGATGCCGCGCTTTGCGAAGGCTAGCATCGCCTCGACATGTTCCTTGATCGAGGCGCGTGCGGCGCGTTCGACGCCCTTGGGGTCGGTTTGGATGCGGCCCTGCCATTCGGCGACGGTCCAACCCTTCGGGCAATAGCCGTTGATCACGTCGTGCGCGGAGGTTTGATCGGTGACGAGATCGGGTTTGGCGCCGCGTTTGACGAGTTCGGGATAGATCTCGGCGGCGTTGCCGAGGAGGCCGACGGAGAGCGGCGTCCTTTCGGCGCAAGATTTTTTGATCAGCGCCAGAGCTTCGTCGAGCGATGACGTCCAGGTGTCGAGGTATTTCGTTTCCAGACGCTTTTCGATGCTGCTCTGGCGGCATTCGACAGCCAAGATCGAGGCACCGGCCATAGTTGCAGCCAACGCTTGCGCGCCGCCCATGCCGCCGAGGCCCGCGGTCAAAATCCATTTGCCGGAGAGATCGCCGCTGTGATGTTTGCGGCCGGCTTCGACGAAGGTCTCGTAGGTGCCCTGAACAATGCCTTGGCTGCCGATGTAAATCCACGAACCGGCCGTCATTTGGCCGTACATCATCAGGCCCTTGCGATCGAGTTCGTTGAAGTGGGTCCAGGTTGCCCAATGCGGCACAAGGTTCGAATTCGCGATCAGCACGCGCGGCGCGTCGGCGTGGGTGCGGAAGACGCCGACAGGTTTGCCGGATTGGATGAGCAGCGTTTGGTCGGCGTCGAGTTTGCGCAAGGCGGCGACGATCGCATCGAACGAGGCCCAGTCGCGCGCGGCGCGGCCGATGCCCCCATAGACGACGAGCTCGTTGGGGTTTTCGGCGACTTCGGGGTCGAGGTTGTTCATCAGCATGCGCAGCGGCGCTTCGGTGAGCCACGACTTGGCGCTGAGTTCGGTTCCGCGCGGGCTGCGGACGGCGCGGCTGTTCTTGCGGCGGTCGATCATAGTCATGAGCGGTGTCGATTTTTCCCAGAAGGAGCGCAGTCATAGCCTGAAGCCAGCATCCGTTCAGCGACTCAAATGTTGGGCGGCTGTGGATGGGGTGCCGGTGCGATGGCGGCCGTTCAGTTCGACCCTGCAACCCAAGCGGTTATTTGTCCCGCAAAGCAACTATTAGTAATCAAATTGTCCGCGCAAGCATAACGATAGTTGACCCTGCAACACCTACCAACGCTTGAGGAATGCCCGGTGTGCGCGAATCACCGAAGGGGAGCAGTAGACCAGTGGTTGTCAACAATATTTACCAGGTCAAATGTCTGGCCGGAATTCCACAGCAGTTCGTTCAGCACGGGAATCGCGTCCGGCACTTGTTGGGATCACCTCGCATGCGGCACGAGCATCCGCTTTCTTCGATGTCCGCCCCAATATGCTGAATAATAAAGGTTTCTGGCACGAGTTTGATCCGCACGTTGGAAACTCGCTTCTTTGCTCCGCCGATCCTCGGCTGCCTGTCTTGCTGATTGGCCCTGTGTTAGCGATTCAACTCCTGACTGTGGCATGTCGGTGTTGAACTGTGCTCACGAAGCAACAACGCTAACCTAAACTTTGATTCATGGGCGCTGTGTGCCCGAAACCCGGGTGATTTAAGTATTCAAACCAGTGCGTCTCAGTATTCTTCCTGACGGGTAGGCTCAAGAGCCAGTTGGGGGTTTCAATGAGCACGCAGACAGTGTCCGTGACCGATGTTCAAGTCGCGGAAGCGTTACGATCTATTGCTGGTCCAGTCTTTGCCGCCGTTTGGAGCGACAAGAGACAGACGACCGAATTGACTGTTCACGCCTCGGCTGTGCGCGGTCAACGCGATCTAAAGATCAATATTATCAATACCTTATCAAATATTGGGGTTGACCAAGTCAAAGTCCATTTTCACGCTGTGTCGAGCCTGTTGTCACCGCGCAGCCTTGAAAAACTGGTGTCCAAGTTCGCGAGCGGGCGCATTGTCTACGATCCGACGAGTTCTCTGATGCGCGCCTGTGCGCTGGTGAAGGCAAGCGGCGCCGTACGTGAAGCGCTCGGCACGCATGTGCGCGGTCTGTTCTATGCACCGCGGGTTCGCACGTTTTACGTTTCGTTGGAATCGACGCGCGTTGCGACGGGTGAAAAACTCAAAGTCGCGGAACTCACGCGGATCGAGGATGCCGTCTTGAAAGCAGTCGGCGCCGCATTTGCGCCGCAACTGAGCGATTGCCCGGCCGTTCGCGTCGGCTTCGGTCTGCCTTCGGCGGAACTGGTGCCGGTGGATCAGGGCTCCGTCATGCATTGGGGCCGTCAGGCCCTTCGCGCGGCGATGCGCTATTGGAAGCCGCTCACGGTGGCCGCCCTGTTCGGGTTGGGCGGCGCGGCGGCGGCGAAGGCGGACGAGCCTGCCGTGTCGGAGCCCAACCTCAAGGTCAACAGCCAATTCGGCACCGTGATCGACGACTATTCCTGGCAGGTGCAGGGTCAGTTCACGGCGCCGATCGGAAACGATTTCGGTTTGCAACTGGAAGGCGGCGGCGGCGCGGTTAACGGCCACGACGTTTACGGCGTCGGCGGTCACGTCTTCACGCGCGATCCGGACCTTTATCTCTTGGGACTGTTCGGAGGATATGCGCAGTCCGTCGATTACGGGCTTGAAGCGGCGCGGGCGGGCGCGGAAGCAGAGTTCTATTTGTCCGATCTGACGATCATGGCGACGGCGGGCTATCAATTCAGCGACTCCACCTCGCTGGACGGCGCGTTCGGTTCGATCGACTTGCGCTGGTATGTCACCAACAATTTCCATGTTACCGGCGGCGCGATGATCGAAAAGGACAAGGTCTATGGGCGCGGCGGGATGGAATGGCAACCCGGCTTCATGGCCTTGCCCGGACTTGCCTTCAACGCCAACGGCGTATGGGGCGACGACGACTATCACAGCATCATGGCGGGCATGACCTATTACTTCGGCTCACCGGTGAACCTGAAGGATCGTCACCGGAAGCAAGATCCGGATTCGGCTTTGTATTCGTTGTTCCAGTCGGTCCGGCAGGAACAAGCGCGCATCTGCGCGGCATACGGGACTTGTTAGTAGCGTAGCGTACCCCTCAAACTCAACGGGCGCGGTCGAGTTTACCGCGCCCTTTTTTTTGGCTCGAGGCTTTGTGTCGAGGTACGCAAACACATTACGTTGGCGCTTGGTCGAAAGCGCACCGGTGATCCTTGCCGCTGAATGACAAAACCGTTCTGTTCGCGTGGGAGTTGGGCGAGGGGTTGGGCCATCTGCCGCCGTTGAAGGCCATCGCGCGAGCGTTGAAAGGCGAAGGCGCGAAGGTCGTATTCGCGTTGCGCGAGCCGGAGCATTCGCGCATCGCCCTGTCGGAGTTGGGGGCGCAGATCATTCAAGCGCCCCATTGGCCGACGCCCGCGCCACCGGCGATGCCAAGTGGAAGTTACGCCGACATTCTGGCGGGCAACGGCTATGGCGCGCGGGACGACATTCGCGAAATGATCGCGGCGTGGGACGGCGTGTGCGCGGCGACGCGCCCCGATTTGATCGTGTGCGAGCATGCGCCGGGCGCCGCACTGAGTGCGTTCGGCCGCATCCCAGCCGCATTCGTGGGCAACGGCTTTGTGGTGCCGCCCTGCGATGGAGCGGTGTTTCCGCCGTTCGAGCCGGGCAAGGGCGAGGATGCGCGGCAAGCGCCGGTGTTGGCTGCGATCCAAGAGGCGCTGGCGGGGTCGGGACGACCGATGCCGCAATCGATTTGCGAGCCGTTTCGCGGTGTGTTTCGGGGCGTTTATTCGTTTCCATTGTTCGACACCTATCGCGATGTGCGACCGGAGGCCGTGCTGGGCCCGATCGAGACCCTGCCCGCATTGACCGCGTTGCCGAAGTCGCGGCGGCTGTTTGCTTACTCGGCGTCGAACAACCCCGCGGTCGACCAGCTGACGCAAGGATTGATGGATCTCGGACCGCAGGCCTCCGTCTATTTTCGCGGGACGCCCGGGGCGCGCAGCGCCGTGCTCAAGAGCAGGGGCGTGCGCGTTTACGACACGGCGCCGTCGCTGGCCTCGATCTTGCCGGAGAGCAGCGCCGCGTTCTCGCATGGCGGTCCGGGGTTTGCGCACGCGGCCTTGGCGGCGGGCCGGCCGCACATCGTTTGTCCGCGCCATTTCGAGGCGCTGGTCGCGGGCCGGCGGCTCGAGGCGCTTGGCGCGGGCATCCTCGTGCAGCCGTTCGAGCCTGGGAAGTTCGCAGAAGCAGTGAGGCGCGCGTTCGAGGATGACCGGCTTCGACAGGCCGCGCAGGCGGCGGGTGCGGCCGCGCAAGACTTCATGAAGACGGCGGCACCGCTCGAGACGACGATCGAGGCGTTGCGGCGCGAATTGAGTTAGGAGCACTGGCGCGTTGTTGCCTTTAGCAAATGGCAGCGTGTATCGTAAATCCGAAGATGGGAAATGTAATTTGGTGATGCATCGATGAGCAGATCTGGTGGATTGGCGGTGACAGCCGGCGTACTCGCGCTCGCGGCGGCCGGCGTACTGGGAGGCGCGAGCTTTTTTGGAATCGATTTACTTTCGATGCGCCCGTCGGAGCGGGAATTGGTGATGCGAATGAGTGAAACTGCGGCGCTCAGCGGCGGCTACGCGATAATGTTTTCAGGACCCGATTCCGAAAAATGGAAAGTCGCGCCGGGTCACCAACTCGAGAAGTTCAGCGTCGAAAGCGGCGATGCCGCGTTCGCCCGGCTCACCAGCTCCGCGCCGCTCGACACAAAGACTTGGAATTGGGCGACACAGGGGCTCAGCACGAGCCTGCCGATCGAATTCAACAACCAAACCAATGGGCAGAAGGTCGAGATCGGCATTGTGGCGCGCGCGACCGCCATGAAATCCACCGACGCGATCACGGTCGCGTATGCGACGCAACAAGCCGGCAACAGCGGTTGGAAGAAGATTCCGGTCGGCCGCGATTTCGAGTTGTTCAAGTTCGTATTCGCAGTTCCGCAGATCGAGCCAGGCGCATACACCCATCAACCAATTCTTGTCGTCCACGCAGATGCGACAGGCGGCGGGCGTTCGGCAGAAATCTTGGGAGCATATGTGAAGAAGTATCGACCGGAACAACCGCAGTGACGAGGGTCCGTTGTCCGGAATGTCGTAGGCATCACGCCGAACATACCGAAGAATGGTGCTAGCGATGTCTCTGGAACGCTACTTTTCCTATCCTTCGCAAACGGCAGAGTACCTGGCCAACATCTCCGATCGATTTAAGTATTTCTATCTTGCCAATCCGAAGTCAGCATCGACTGGGATATTGAGGGCGCTGCAGCTTGCGGAAGTCGATGGAGATACAGCCCGCGTGCCCGAGTTCATTCACGACCGCGCGCACTCGCCCCTTCTTAATATCTCGGGATCTCAATTTTCGCCGGAGGAGATTTTCGGTGGGGCGGAGTTCTTTCGCTTCACCTATGTGCGCAATCCCTTCAGCCGCGCGCTTTCAGCCTATCTCGAAAAAGTTGTCCGAGAACCGGCGGAACGTGCACGGCTACTGCCCACACTCGGACTTGCCACCGATGCGCAAATCTCATTCCTGGAGTTCCTCACGGCCATTCACAACCAGCGCGACAGCTGGCGAGACATTCACTGGGCGACGCAAACCCGCCTTATTCAATGCCGGAACTTCGGCTATCATTTCATAGGTCGCTTTGAATCGTTCAGCACGACATTTCCCCAGATTCTGGCCAGACTGGGTGTCGGCTCTCAGTACTTCGACGAGCAAAGCATGCCGGCGCATGCAACAAACGCCAGTGCGCATATTGAAAGCCAAATCGGTGTCGAAGAACGGCGCATGATATTGACGATTTACGAGGCCGATTTCGAGAATTTCGGATATGGCCGCGATCCGAGCGTCGCTCACTTATGAAAATTTAGCGTGGATGTCCCACCAATGCTCGCGCAGGCCAATGCGCGGTGGGCGGATGTTCTGAAGGTAGTAGAGCGCGGCCTCATCCAAATCCAGCCACGGACCCGGCACTTCTTCGCCGAACGGACCCGATGTGCAGGCACCAAATCGCCCCTCGGCATACTTGCCCTCAAGCGGCGGGTTGGGAAGCTTGATCCGCCATTTATCCACTTGGTCCATGAACTTAAATTTCTTGCAACCGACTTTGTAGAGTTCGAAGAGCGATGAAAAGCCGTTGTCTTCGACAGACAAGTATTTCGGCTTCTCTGCGAGCGCTCCCACCGATCTTACTACAAAGTCGTCGAAACCCTCGATGTCGATTTTTACAAAATACGGCACGCCATGACGCGCAAACAATGCCAATGCGTTGACGCAGGGAACCGTGATGATTTCATGGCGCGTGGCATCACGCGTGCCCAAACTTTTGTCGAATGACGACCATTCGTCGTTATCAAGATTGACGTAGAATGGCAGACTGCCCTCCGTCTGCGATATTCCGACATTCTCGACGATCAATCTTCCGGCGGCGATCTCCGCGGCGAAGGTCGTCCTAGACTGTTCAACAAGACTTGGATTGGCTTCGACCGCGACGACGCGGAATCCCTTGGCGAGATACCACTGCGTGTCGAGACCCTTGTGCATTCCGATGTCGAAAATCAGATCCGGCTTCATGGGCACACCGTAACATCATCACCGTTCGCGGCCTAGCGCAGCGGTCGATGTCTTCCTTCGCTGCGGCCATAGCGGAGGTAGTGTTCGTACCCTGACGATAGCGCGCCTTCTTTCACGCGCTGGTCGACATCGGGGTTCTGGCGAAGGTAGGCGGCCTCGTCGAAGTCGGGTGGCGTCGGAATGTCTCTCATAGCGCCCTCCTGCCGCTCAACCGCCTCCTTCAACAAACGTGCAGACGCGCGCTCGAGATTGGCGGGCAACACCGGGGTACGCGCTCTTATCGATCGCGGCGGCCGGACGAGCGACATTACCCTTGCCGCAGCGGACCCCGCCGTGCCCGACGCCAGTGCCGCAATCTCTTCGAGCTTCGCGGTATCATTTTCGGCCAGTGCTTTCAGCACGGCTTGGAGCGCGAACCAATACGTGTCAGCCCAAGCCCTCGACGGGCCGAGCGACCGCATCTGCGCCGCAACCTCCGAGGTGTCCTGTGCGATTTGGGCGACACGTTGGTTGCTGGCGCGCACGGTTGTTCTTTGATCGGCGAGATAGATTCCCATGCCGGCCAATGTGGCCGCCGCCGCATGGCCGCGCTTGACCATGCTGCGCACGAAATTGTTGCGCACGACGGCGGAATATTCGAGGTGCTTGCCGCGTCCAGCGATGACGGAGTTACCGAACGTGGTGACGTCGCCGCGGTCCCGGTGATGGTAGTTTGCGAGCGGTTCGTTGATGACGGCGATGTCGGCCTCAACCAGGAAACGCAGATTGAAGTCCCAATCGCCGAGAACCGGGTATTGCTCATTGAAACCGTCGAGCCTTTCCCACAACTCACGGCGAAACAGAAATGCGATCGGCGGGAAGAAATTTTCGATCGCCATTTCCATCAGATGGATGTTTTCGATCCAATCGTTGTAGGGCGTGCGCGTGCGAACGACCACACCCTCCGGCGTGACCTCCTCCGAGCAATATGTGGAGTGGGTGATGACGCCACCGTAGTGTGCACCTCGCGGCCCGTCCAGGAACGCGACAGTCTTTTCCAAAAACTCCGGCTGCCATGTATCGTCGTCGTCGTGGATAACGATGTAGTCGGATTCGGAGTTTCGGATAGCAAGGTTCGATGCCGCCTCCATGCCACGATTGACGACGGCATCGACCAGACGAATTCGCGCGTGATCCGTGTTGGCACCCAGGATCGCGGCCTTGACGGTGTCGTTGTCTCCACCATCATTGACGACGACATGGATGAAGTCCCGGAACGACTGGCGCGACACGCTATCCAAAGCGCGCTTGAGAAACATCGGCCGGTCCATTGTGCGCGTGATCACGGCGACGCGCGGCCTTAATGAGCGCACCGCGATTGGTGGTGGTTTCCGCAACACACTTCCCGACGCGCCCGCCAATTTCTTTTGCATCGGCGTGGCAATCTCGCCGGGATATTCGACGGCGACCTGACCGCAGGGCCAGAGCGCGTCGCGGATTCGCAATGCCGGCGTATCACCTTCGAAACGCAGGTCTTTGGGCAACAACAGCGGCACTTTCAGATCTCGCCCGAAGTCGGCGGAGCGTTCCACGTCAGCGAACAAAGCGAGGTCGGCGGGTGCCGGATGAACCGTCATGCGGGCGATGCGAGCCCAAGCGTCGGCGGCACGCCGGCGCAGAAGCGAAGGCTTATTTCCATCTTGCAGCACTTCAAGATGCGACAAGACGCCGGCAAAAATCGGGTCGGTTTCTTTGGTCGGCGCGTCGGCAAGGACGGAGTCGGCGTCAGGCGCGACGACGATTCCCGGCCCGGGCTCTGCCAGCCATTCGATGCTTCGACCGGCGGGCTCGAACAGGTTTTCGATCAGGTGACGATTGAGTACGACGCACGTTTCGGGACGTGCGGGATCATATCGATCGCTTTCGAACATGATCCCGATCATCTTGTGCCAATTCGTCCGATCGGACGATTGAGAGCCGGTGCGCCCGAAATACGCACCCCACCAATCGATTTCCGGAAACGCACGCGTCAACAGGGTCTGAGCGCGGCCTTGCCATCCCGTGTCGATCATCAACGCGCAACGCGCGTCGCCCATGACATTTTTCACGTAGGCTTCAAACAGTTTGCTTTGCTGCTCGAAGAAGTTTCGCAAAATCTGCGCGAACTGATTCTGGCTTTCGAGAAAAACTCTAAGTTCTTGTCCGGTGGCGAGAAGTTCACGATCCGTCGGCCTTAGTTTCGCGCCGCGCGGCGAAAATCGAAACATTGCGAGCACGAAATCAAACAACGGCGCATGCTCGAATTCCTTCGAGAGTATCTCAATGGCGCCGTCCCGGTCGCGGTTCCAAACACCTTTTGCAACCATCAAACGCGAGATCCAAAAGAACTCACCCGATACCAACGGCGGCAGGTCGGAGGCTCTTAGAAAAATGTCCAGCGCACGCCGGATGCGAATCCCTGCGCGCGAGACGAACAGGGTTTTGGCGCCATGCTCTTGCTCAAAGGCGAGAATATGGGTGTGAAGCCGTGCCAAATAATCGGCAACAACGGGGCCAAGCTCGGTCCGGCCGAATTGGAATTTCCGGCCTTGCGAGCTATCGGGTGAAAGGTCCTGCACGCGCCTAGACCTTCGCCCAGGGTGTTACATCGAGGCCCACGGCCTTCATCTGCTCAAAAAAGTGCTCCAGATCAAGCGAGCGACGAGCTGCTTCGCTGACAGACACCGGAAAATGCAAAGCACCCCATCCCGCTTTTCTTGCTTGGTAGACATCGCCTTCGAAGGCGTCGCCGATATGAAAAAACTCCTCGGGCGAAGCTTGGTATTTTTGCTCGACGAGCTTGAAAATTCTGCCTGAGCGTTTGCTGAGGATGTGATCGGCGCTCGAAAACACGTCGTCAATGGCGTCGGCCGACGCAGGATCAATACGGCGAACGATCGCCGTGATTTCGTCTTTCCCCAAATACATGTCACTCAGCAGGATCACGCGGCCTCCCCTTGCTCGAAATTCCTGGACGACATCGGCGAGCGCGAGGTTTAGGGTTAGGTTGGATGCCTCGTAGTCGAGTTCGGCTTCCAGCATCGCTGCATCCGCCCCGCGAAAAAGATTAAGCGAGCTTGCCGCCACTTGCAGAATGTCGCGAATATGGCCTTCGCGGCATCCCTCAAGCGGTCGCCGGCTTCGATAACACAGCGCCGTCGCCTCGGTGCGTGCGATCAGGAAATCGAGTTCGTCCGGCAGCGATTTGGCCGATTGCTCGCGGGCGCTGGAAACTCGTTGGCGCGCGAGCTGCGCGATTTCCCGAAACCGCCGCGCTTCGGACTTGTCGTTGCGAAGTAGAAACGTGTCGAAAACGTCCAGAGATAACATCCCAGGCTCCACCCGTGCGATTGCTTCGCCAACAAGTTTGACGATCGTCGCGCGATTGTCGCCGTTCACGAAGTTGCAACGCGCGTCGCAGGCCAACAAGGCGCGCGCGACGGGAGCGAATTCGTGAATGACCGGCGGCGGGAATTCATCGGCCCCGCCGGGGGTGTCTGATACTTGGATCATTTTGGTTGCGACGGATCGGCCCCAGTGCATGTCTCAGCCTGTGACCTTAGCAACGCGCCCATGCGAATGTCGATTGAAGCGGTTTAATCGAGCGAAGGGACTTGCATTGATCTATAACGTTGCGCGTGCGCCGCTTTTTGGGTCACCTTAATCATAGGCACCATTTGTCAGCTGCGGTCAGCACCCGCACCATGTTGCACTTGCCACCCCTCCCGCCCCATCTCCCAGTACAGCGATCGCCGCACCGACCCGTCCGCGCGTACCGCGTCGCGTTCGCCCAGCCGC